>DATJIR010000364.1:0-10011 GCA_035493135.1 Verrucomicrobiia bacterium | reverse complement strand
GGCCACGCCCTGGTTGGCCTCCTTGCCTTCCTTGACGATGTGCACGTGCAGGGGCTCGCCGGGCAGCACCACCGGCTTGAGCGCGTTGGCGAGCTCGTTGATGTTGAGCACCGATACCCCCGACAGCTCCGCCACCCGATTCAGGTTGTAGTCGTTGGTGACGATCTTGCCGCCGGTGGCGCGCGCGAGCTCGATGAGCTTGCGGTCCACCTCGCGCACGTGGGGGAAGTCGACGTCGTCGATGCGGATCGTCACCCGGGGCACCCGCTGCAGCCGCTGCAGGACGTCGAACCCGCGCTTGCCGCGGTTGCGCTTGAGCGCGTCGCCCGAGTCGGCGATCTGCTGCAGCTCACGGAGCACGAACTGCGGCACCAGCAGGGGGCCGGCCAGGAAGCCGGTCTGGCAGACGTCCACGATGCGCCCGTCGATGATGACCGACGTGTCGAGGATCTTGTCGCCCTCCTGGCGCGCCGCCGTCTTCGGGAAGAGCTTGACCGACATGTCCTCGAGCTCGTCCCGTTTCGCGAGCGTCACCGTCGCGCCGAGGTAGCCCAGCAGCAGGGCGAAGAGCCCGCGGCCGAGCGCGCCCGCGCCCGGCACGATCGCCTCGAGCGCGGTGCCGAGACCGAGGCCGAGGACCACGCCCAGCATCGAGCCGGTCGCCCCCCAGAAGAGCCGGTCGACCGGGATCCGGCGGGCCTGCCACTCCAGCAGCACGACCAGGACCCCGGCCAGGAAGCCGGCGCCACCGAGGAAGAGGTTGTTGGGGGCGTGCAGGCCCAGCGCGTGCGCCAGGGCGAAGCCGGCGGCAGTGGCCGCCATCAGCACGAGCACCCGGACGATGAGAATGCCTATCTGCATTCAGCCCTCACGGCCCCAGCAGGACCTTCACCGCCTCGTCCACCGAGCCCACGCCCTGCACGTCGAGCGCCAGGCCGGTGACCCCGGAGAGGCTGCTCAGGGGCACCACGGCCGCGCCGAAGCCCAGGGCCGCCGCCTCCTTGAGCCGTGCCTCCAGTCCGGTCACCGCCCGTACCTCCCCGGCCAGTCCCACCTCCCCGATCACCACCAGATCTCCCCGCACCGGCCGATCGAGGTAGCTAGAGGCCGCCGCGAGGACCAGGCCGAGGTCCGCCGCGGGCTCCGACGCCCGGGCTCCCCCGGCAACGTTGACGAAGGCATCCTGCGACTGCAGCGGAAACCCCACCCGCTTCTCCAGCACCGCCAGGAGCAAGCATACGCGATTGTAGTCAGCACCCAGCACAGTACGGCGCGGGGTCCCGAACCCGGCCGGGGTGACCAGGGCCTGGATCTCGACCAGGAGCGGCCGGGTGCCTTCGAGACAGGCCACGACGACCGACCCCGCGGCGTCCTTGGGCCGCTCGGCCAGGAAGAAGCCGGAGGGGTTCCGGACCTCGGTCAGCCCCCGGGCCCCCATTTCGAAGACCCCGATCTCATTGGTCGATCCGAAGCGATTCTTGACCGCCCGCAGCACCCGGTAGGCGTGGTGCTGCTCGCCCTCGAAGTAGAGGACGGTGTCCACCAGGTGCTCCAGCACGCGGGGCCCGGCGATGGCGCCCTCCTTGGTGACGTGCCCGACCAGGAACGTGGCGATGCTGCGGCCTTTGGCCAGCGCCATGAGCCGGGCTCCGCACTCCCGGACCTGGCTCACGCTGCCCGGCGCGGATTCGAGGCCCGGCAGGAAGACCGTCTGGATCGAGTCCACGATCAGGAAGCGGGGAGCCAGCGCGGCCACGTGGGCCTCGACCGCTTGCAGGTCGGTCTCGGCCACGAAGAAGAGGCCGGGGGGCGCGGCCCCGAGCCGGTCCGCCCGGAGCTTCACCTGGGCGGCCGACTCCTCGCCCGAGACATAGAGGACGGGGCCCGACCGCTCCGCGAGCTGCCGGCTCACCTGAAGCAGCAGGGTCGACTTGCCGATGCCGGGATCGCCGCCGATGAGCACGAGCGAGCCCGTCACCACGCCACCACCGAGCACGCGGTCCAGCTCGGCCATCCCGCTCGGCGTCCGCTGGCCGCCGGCCTCCACCCGGATCTCGCCGATCGGCTGGGGGCGGGTCGCCGCGAGGCTCGGCCGCGCGGCCGGGCCGCGCGCGGGCGCCACCCGCTCCTCCACGAGTTGCACGTAGGTGCCGACCCGGGCGCAGTCGGGACAGGTGCCGGGCTTCGGCGCGGCGAGCCCACACTCCTGGCAGCGGTAGGTGGAGCGGTCGCGGGCCATCAGCGTCCGCCGGCGCCGGCGGACTCGACGGCGCGACCCGAGTCGATCGTGGAGCGGATCAGCGTCCGCAGCAGGAAGCTGCGACGGGCGCCCTCGAGGAACTGCACGAGGTTCTCGTACACCGTCGGGTCCTCGAGCAGGCCCCCCATGGTGCCTTCGCCCGCCTTCAGCTTGTCGGTGACCGCGCGGAGATTGGCCCTGGCCGCGCGGAAGTCGGCGGTGGCGTCGCCGAGGGCGCCCGCGGTGCCGTCGGCGCCGTCGCGGGTGAGCTGGCCGAGCAGGCCCTGCCCCTGGGCCACCCGCTCGGACACGTCGCGGAAGTTGTGAGCCACCGCGCGCAGGTCGTCGGCCACCGCCTTGTACTGGGGATCGTAGAGGAGTGCGCTCAGCAGGGTGTCGCGCCCGTCCGCCTTCTCCGCCCCGCGTCCGAGCGCGTCCATCGCGGCCAGCAGCGCGCGGGCCGACTTGCCGCTCTCGGGCGAGAGCAGGACCCCCACCGCGCTGTCGTCCTGCTCGGCCCGGGCCAGGATCTGCTGGGTGCGCGCCAGGATCGCGTTGAGCCGGTTGAGCGACTCCGGCTCGTCGTAGACCAGGGCATGCACGAGACCCTTGCCGGTCTCCACCTCCTTCGCGATGCGGTCGACGCGCGCCACCGTGGTCTTGAGCCCGGCGGCCAGGTCCTTCACCGTCTGCATCGTCTCGACCCCGGCCTTGAACATCTGCTGCATCTCGAAGGGCTCGGTGGACACCAGGGTCTCCCCGGGCTGGAGCGACGGCACCGCGGTGGACCCGAGCGTGATCTCGACGATCTTGTCGCCGAGCAGGCCCTGCGTGGCGATGCGGGCCTCGGAGTCGCGCCGGATGCGCTCCGAGAAGCGCCGCGCGATCGTGAGGGTGACCCGCACCTTGCCGCCCGGCTTCTCGGACAGCGTCACCGCGGTCACCCGGCCGACCTGCACCCCGGCCAGCCGCACGGTGGCGCCCTCGATGAGGCCACCCACCTCGGTGAACTCGGCGACCAGGTCGTACTTGCGCTCGAAGTAACGGGCCTGCGCCCCCAGCAGGTAGATGATCGCGAAGAACACGAGCAGGCCGGACAGGATGAAAGCGCCGATCCGGACCTGCAGCGCCAGCTGGGAGCGCTCGGCCACCGCTAGATCTCCCGCAGCTCGCCGGCCAGGAACCGGCGCACGTCGGCGTTGGCGGAGCGGTGGATCTCGGCGGGCGTGCCGACGTCGGCGAACCTGCCGTCGAGCAGGATCGCCATCCGGTCGGCCACCATCTCCGCGAACTCGACGTCGTGGGTCACCACGATGGCGGTGTCGCAGACGCCGGTGCGGAGCTGGGCGATGAGCTGGGCCACCAGCCGGGCGTTGGTCGGATCGAGGCCGGCGGTGGGCTCGTCGAAGAAGACCACCTCCGGCTCCACCACGAGGGCCCGCGCGATGCCCACCCGCTTGCGCATGCCGCCACTCAGCTCGGCGGGCATGAGCTCGTCGGTGTCGGGCAGCCCCACGAGAGTCAGGAAGTGATGCACCCGCTCGGTGATCTCTCGGAGCGACATCCGGGTGTGCTCCCGCAGCGGGTAGGCCACGTTCTCGAACACCGAGAGGGAATCGAAGAGAGCCGCGCCCTGGAACACGAAGCCGGTCCGCCGCCGGATCGGCAGCATGCCCTCCTCGCTCATCCGATCGATCCGCGCGCCGAACAGGTACACGCCCCCCGAGTCCGGGTAGATCAGGCCGGAGGCGATGCGCAGGAGCACGGTCTTGCCGCTCCCGCTCCCGCCCATCACCGCGAGGATCGTCCCCTTGGCCAGGGCCAGGTCGATCCCGCGGAGGACCTGCTTGCGGTCGAACGACTTCCGCACGTCCCGGAGCTCGACGAGGGGCCCCACGTGGGTCACCGCGCTCACCAGAACATGAAGAGGAACAGCTTGGTGATGAAGAAGTCCGAGATGATCACCCCCATCGCCACCTGCACCACCGTGGCGGTGGTGGAGCGTCCGAGCCCCTCGGTGCCGCCCTCGGTGGCGAGCCCGTTGTAGCAGCCGATCAGGGTGACCAAGGCCCCGAAGACCACGCTCTTGCCGATCCCGCTCAGGAAGTCCTTGATCACCACCCAGTAGCTGATGGTGTTCCAGTAGAGATACGGGTCGACGTTGCGATCGAACACGGCGATCAGCATACCTCCGAGCAGGCCCATTCCGTCGGCCAGGATCGTGACCAGCGGGAAGACGAGCACCGCGGCCATGAGCCGGGGGACGATCAGCTTCTTGACGTAGTTGACCCCGAGGGCTCGGAGCGCGTCGATCTGCTCGGTGACCTTCATGGAGCCCAGCTCGGCGGTGATGCCCGAGGCCACCTTGCCGCCGACCAGGATGGCGGTGAGCACCGGGCCCAGCTCGCGCAGGATCGAGAGCGCGACCACCGGGCCCACGTAGTTCTCCGCGCCGAACCGGGCCATGTTCACGGCGGTCTGCAGGGCCAGCACCATCCCGGTGAAGAGCGCGGCGGTGAGCGCGACCGTGAGCGACCGCACCCCGACGATGTCGATCTCGCGGGCGACCAGCCAGAAGTACGCGGGCGGCAGGGTGAGGTTACGGGCCACCCGCATGGTGAGCAGCCCGAGGCCGCCGTACCACACCGCCGACTCGCGCACGTGCCGCCTCAGATCCTGGGCCAGCATCAGCGCCCCTCCAGGGCGAAGCTCTCGACCAGAGCCCGGAACGCCGGTCGTCCCGCGTCGAACGCGGCCGTCGGCGCCACGTAGAGGAAGTCGTGGACGCACGGCTGGGCCCGGAGGACCAGGGCCTCGACCGTGACGTCCCGGCCGTCCGCCTGGCCCCGCACCACCGACCGCACCGCCTCGCGCCCCGCCACCGTGGTCGTCCCGTTCTCGAGCACCTGTCGCCGGGTGAGGCCGAAGGTCAGGTGACGGGCCAGCACGTCGAGTGGCCGGGACGGCTCGCGCCCCGCGCAGGTGGCGTCGACCAGCATCCCGCCCGGCCCCGCCGCGTCCTGCAGGGAGAGATCCGCCCGCGGGCCCTGGTCCACCTTCCAGCCGCTCGCCGGTATCGTCACCCGATAACCTTTCGTGGAGTGGTAGACCCCGTTCTCGATGCGGCCGGCGACGGTGGCGCAGCCGGCCAGGAGGGCGACCGCGACGAGCAGCCCGTGCCGGCGAGTCACTTACCCTTCGCGTGCCGGGCGGCCAGCTCCTCGAACACCCGGCGCAAGGGGATGCCGCGCGCGCTCAGCAGCACCATGGTGTGGAACCACAGGTCCGCGACCTCGGAGACGACGCGCCCATCGCCCTCGCCGACGAGCGCCGCGGTCATGACCTCGGCCGCCTCCTCGCCGATCTTGCGGCAGATCTGGGGCTGGCCCTTCTGGAGGAGCGAGGCCACGTACGATCCGGGTGGCGGGGAGACCTTGCGCGACTCGAGCACGCGCTCGAGGACCTCCAACATGGTCGGCCCGGCGCCGGCGGCGACCGGCTGCCCCTCATCCGCGCCAAGGCGGGCAAAGAAGCAGCTCCGCGCCCCGGTGTGGCAGGCCACCCCGTCCTGGTGCACCTGGACGAGCAGGGTGTCGCGGTCGCAGTCGGCGTAGATCCCGTCCACGTGCTGGGCGTGCCCGGACGTCTCGCCCTTGCGCCACAGCGACTGGCGGGAGCGGGACCAGAAGTGGGTGAGGCCCGAGCGCCGCGTTGCCTCGAGGGCGTCCCGGCTCATCCACGCCACCATCAGGACCTGGCCGGTCTCGGTGTCCTGCACGACGGCGGGGATCAGCCCCTGCGCGTCCCAGGTGAGCTCGTCGGGCGCGCTCATCGCTCGATCCTCACCGGCACGCCGTGCTCGTGGAGATACTGCTTGGCCTCCGGGATGGTGTGCTGCCCGAAATGGAAGAGCGACGCCACCAGCACCGCGTCGGCGCGCCCCTCGACCACGCCCTCGCGGAGGTGCTCCAGGCGACCGACCCCGCCCGAGGCGATGACCGGGACCGAGACCGCCTCGGACACCGCCCGCGTCAGGGCCAGATCGTAGCCGGCCCCGGTCCCGTCGCGGTCCATGCTGGTGAGCAGGATCTCCCCCGCGCCCAGCCCGTCGACCTCGCGCGCCCACTCGACGGCTTCGCGCCCCACGGGCCGCCGGCCGCCGTGGGTGTAGACCTGCCAGGTGCCGCCCCCCGAGGACTTGGCATCGATCGCCACCACGATGCACTGGCTGCCGAAGGCGTGGGCGGCCTCCTCGATCACCGCGGGCCGCTCGAGCGCCGCGGTGTTGAGCGAGACCTTGTCGGCCCCCGCGCGCAGCAGGGTCCGGATGTCTCCGAGGGACCGGACCCCGCCCCCCACCGTGAGCGGCATGTAGATGCCCTCGGCGGTGCGGCGCACCACGTCGAGCATCGTGGCGCGGCCCTCG
This sequence comes from Verrucomicrobiia bacterium, assembly GCA_035493135.1. Classification (GTDB taxonomy): domain Bacteria; phylum Methylomirabilota; class Methylomirabilia; order Rokubacteriales; family CSP1-6; genus CAMLFJ01. Next base: position 3,346 of record DATJIR010000364.1, on the reverse strand, counting down.
TGCGAGGCGGTGATGTCGAGGAAGACCAGCTCGTCGGCGCCCTGCGCGTCGTAGGCCAGCGCCGCGGCCACCGGGTCGCCCGCGTCGCGCAGCTCCACGAACCGGACGCCCTTGACCACCCGGCCGTCCTTGACGTCGAGGCACGGGATCAGCCGCTTGCAGAGCATGACTACTGCACGTCCGCGACCGCGGTGGCGAGATCCACCGCGCCGCTGTAGAGGGCCCGCCCCACGATGACCCCAGCCAGCCCGGCCACCGTCGCGAGCTGGCGGATGTCGTCGAGCGAGCCGACCCCGCCCGAGGCGAAGACCGGGATGCCGGCCGCTTGGGCCACCGCCCCGGTGCTCCAGAGATTGGGGCCGGTCTGGGTGCCGTCGCGCGCGATGTCGGTATAGACAAGGCCGGCCGCCCCGGCCGCCGCCGCGTCGCGCGCGAGCGCGATGGCGTCGAGATCGAGGATCCGGGTCCAGCCGTCCACCGCCACGCGGCCGTCGGAGGCGTCGATACCGATCATGACGTGCTCGCCGAACCGCGCGCAGAGCGCCCCGAGGAACGCGGGGTCGAGCGCGGCGCGCGTGCCCACGATGGCCCACCGCGCGCCCGCCTCCAGCACCGCCTCGACGTGGGCGATCTCTCGGAGGCCGCCCCCCACCTGCACCGGGATCGAGACCGCCTCGATCATCGCGCGCACCAGCTCGGTCTGGGCCGGGCGGCCCGCGAACGCCCCGTCGAGGTCGACCACGTGAAGTCGCCGCGCGCCCGCGTCCTGCCAGCGACGCGCCATCGCCACCGGGTCGTCGGAGAACACGGTCTCCGCGTCGGCGCGGCCCTGCACGAGCCGGACGCAGCGGCCCGCCTTGAGGTCGACCGCCGGGACGATCTCGAACATGGCAGCGGCGCTCAGCGGCGGTCGCGGACGAGCGCCGCGAAGTTCTCCAGCAGCCGGATGCCCCAGCGCTGGCTCTTCTCCGGGTGGAACTGGGTGGCGAAGAGCGATCCCCGCGCGACCGCGGCCGGGAAGGTGACCCCGTAGGCACAGGTGGCCACCTGGAGCGACGGGTCGGTGGGCTCCGGGTAGTACGAGTGGACGAAGTAGAAGTTCGCCCCGCTCGGGACGCCGTCGAAGAGCGGCAGGTCGCCCCGGTGCTCGACCTGGTTCCAGCCCATGTGCGGCACCTTGAGCGTGGACGGGAAGCGGCGCACCGCGCCCGGGATCACGTCGAGGCCCTTGCCCTGGCCGAACTCCTCGCTCTCGGTGAAGAGGAGCTGGTAGCCAAGGCAGATGCCCAGGAACGGGCGCGCCCGATCGAGACAGGCCCGCACCGGCGCGATCAGGCCCCGGGCCTGCAGGGCGTCCATCGCGTCGTGGAAGGCGCCGTCGCCCGGCAGCACCACCGCCTCCGCGTCGTCGACGACGGCCGGATCCTCGGTCACCACCGCGGGCATCCCGACGCGCGCGAAGGCCTTTTCCACGCTCCCGAGGTTGCCGCGCCCGTAGTCGACGATCGCGATCATGTCGCCGCCCTGATGGAGAGCGAGAGGGCGCACACGGTGACTTCCTGTTCTGAGCACGCGGGCGCCAAAGATTCCAGGCTCCGGTTGGGCCTCTTCGGGCCTTTGGCCCTCATCGGGGCGTCCGCACTACCTGTGCTCCGCGTGGACTCGCTCACAGGCTGCCCTTGGTGGAGAGGATGCCGGTGATTCTCTGATTGAGGCGGGTGGCCTCGGCGAGGGCGCGGCCGGTCGCCTTGAAGGTGGCCTCCGCGATGTGGTGGAGGTTCTCCCCGTAGTGCATGTTCAGGTGCAGCGTGATCTCGGCGTTGACCGCCACCGCGCGGAAGAAGTCCTTGAGCAGGTCGAGGTCGAAGTTGGCGATCCGCGTCCGCTGCAGCGGCACGTTGAACACGAGATACGGGCGGCCCGAGATGTCCACCGCGGCGTGCAGCAGGGCCTCGTCCATGGGCAGGAACGACGCGCCGTAGCGCACGATCCCCTTCTTGTCCCCCACCGCTTCCCGCAGCGCCTTCCCGAGACAGATGCCGACGTCCTCCACCGTGTGGTGGAGATCGACGTCGAGGTCCCCCTTGGCGTCCACCGTGAGATCCATCAGCGCGTGCTTGGACCACGCCTCGAGCATGTGGTTGAAGAACGGGATGCCGGTGTCGATCTTGGAGGCCCCGGTGCCGTCCAGGTTGAGATGGAGGACGATCTGGGTCTCCTTGGTGTTGCGCTCGATCCGGCCCTGCCGCGGCTCCGCCGGCTCCGTCCTCCGCTCCCCGGTCATCGTGCTCCCTCCCGCGCGGCCGCGATGCGTACCGCCGCCGCCGCGCCGTGTCCGTCGAGGCCCTCCACGCGGGATAGCTCCGCGACGTGCGGACCCGCTTCCGCCAGCCCGGCCGGGGAGTACTCGATCACGCTGAGCCGCGTCACGAAGTCCTCGGTGGAGAGCGCCGAGGAGAAGCGCGCGGTGCCCCCGGTCGGCAGCACGTGATTCGGTCCCGCCACGTAGTCGCCCACCACCTCCGGCGTGTGCCGGCCCAGGAACACGGCCCCCGCGTGACGCACCCGGGCGAGCAGGGCCTCCGGGTCGCGCACCTGCAGCTCGAGGTGCTCGGGGGCGAGCCCGTTGGCGAGCTCCACCGCCTCCTCGACGCTCGCGGTGAGCACCAGCGCGCCGTGACTCGCCAGCGCCGCCCCCGCGATCTCGCGGCGGGGCAGCGCGGCGAGCCGGCGCTCGAGCGCGGCCGCGACCGCGTCGCGCAGGGCGGCCGAGGGCGTGAGCAACACCGCGCGGGCCATCGGGTCGTGCTCGGCCTGGGCCAGCAGGTCGGCGGCCACGAACCCCGCGTCGGCGGTGTCGTCGGCCACCACCAGCACCTCGCTCGGCCCCGCCACCATGTCGATGCCCACGTCGCCGAACACCTGGGCCTTGGCGAGCGCCACGTAGATGTTGCCGGGGCCCACGATCTTGTCCACCCGGCGGATGGTCTCGGTCCCGTAGGCGAGCGCGGCTACCGCCTGGGCCCCGCCCACCCGGTAGGCCTCGGTCACCCCCGCGATCCGGGCGGCGGCCAGCACCGCCGGGTTCAGCGAGCCGTCGGCGGCGGGCGGCGAGACCAGCACGATCTCCCGCACCCCGGCCACGCGCGCCGGCACCACCGTCATCAGCACCGTGGAGGGATAGGCGGCCCGGCCGCCCGGCACGTACACCGCGACCCGGTCGAGCGGGCGCACCTCCTGGCCGAGGCGGGAGCCGTGGTCGTCGCGCATGCGCCAGGAGCGCGGGGCGCACTCGCGGTGGAAGCGCTCGATGCGATCGGCCGCGTAGCGGAGCGAGCGGAGCGTC
>DATJIR010000363.1:0-2578 GCA_035493135.1 Verrucomicrobiia bacterium | reverse complement strand
CGTGGCCGATCGCAGGCAGGCCCTCGAGCACGCGTCCGACGGCGTCGCCCGGGACGAGGCGCTCGCGAGATATCGGCAGGCGCGGGCGCGCGCCCTCGACGCGCGCCGGACGCTGATCATCCAGCGCGAGGCCATCGGGCTGCGCACTCACCGCGTCGTCGACCAGCAGTACCCGGAGCCGCCCGCGCTCGGCTGACCCAGCAAGAATTTCCTGGACGACGATACGCTGACGCGACACGCCGACCCTCCCCCGGCCCAAGTCCCTGATTCGGTAGCGCTCGCCCCTGGCCCGCCTCTTGCTCCCCTCAGCGGACCGGAGGAGCCAGCCATGATCCGGGCCATCGTCCTGGGGTGCACGGGGTTGCTGACATGCGGCTTCACATGGCCGCCGGACTACGCCGAGCAGTCGCGCGCGGACGTCGCGACCTGCGTGCAGTACGCGCGCCAGACCTCGCCGCGCTTCGAGGCGGAGGTGCGCGAGGTCGACCTGACGACCGGCCGGGTGGACATCGCCCGCACCGCGAACGATGCCCGCGGCGAGGTCGCGTTCTCGAAGTGCCTGCTCGCGGTCCGCCAGTGGCGCCTGATCGAGCGCAACCTGCCGCGCGTGCCCGAGCCCGATCCCCCCGCCCTGGCCACCATGGCCGGGACGTCGCCCCTCTCCGTCGTCCGCTGATCGCGGCCCGATCGTGGTAGGCTCCGGGCCACCATGAAGCTCGGCATCTGCCTGCCGCACTACGGGAGACCGATCGAGCCGTCGCGGCTCGCCCAGCTCGCCGGGCGCGCCGAGGAGGTCGGGCTCGACTCGGTCTGGGTCACCGACCACGTGGTCGTCCCGAAGGACGTCCCGCTCATCTATCGCGACGACATGCTGGACCCGCTCGCGGTGCTGCCCTGGCTGGCCGGGGTGACCGAGCGCATCGCCCTCGGCACCAGCGTGGTCGTGCTGCCGTATCGCTCCCCGCTGCCGGTGGCCAAGCTGCTGGCCAGCGTGGACGTGCTCTCGAGCGGCCGCCTCATCGTGGGGGTCGCGGTGGGCTGGCTCGAGGGCGAGTTCGCCGCGCTCGGGGTGCCGTTCCGCGAGCGAGGCCGGCGCACCGACGAGGCGATCGAGCTGTTCCGGGCGGTGTGGACCGAGGACCACCCGGAGATCAAGACGGCCAACCACAGCCTCTCCGGTGACGTGAAGGTCTCCCCGATGCCGCTCCAGAAGCCCCGGCCGCCCATCCTGGTGGGCGGGGCCTCGGACGCGGCGCTCCGGCGCGCGGCGCGGCTCGGCGACGGCTGGCACGCCTCCGGGATGGCCGCGGCCGCCTTCCGCGCCGGCGCCCTCGCGGTGGGCAACCACTGGAGGGACGCCGGCCGCGACGGCACGCCCGAGCTGACCCTGCGCGTCCCGCTCCTGATCGACGGCGTCCACCGCGCGGCCGTCGATCCCGCGCTGCTCGGCACGCGCCACGTCGTCCGGGGCTCCGTCGCCGCGGTCGCCAAGGAGCTGCGCCAGTATCAAGCCGCCGGCTGCAGCCACGTGGCGCTCGAGGTGAGCTACAGCACCTACCCCGCGATCCTCGACACGATCGACGTCCTCGCCGAGGAGATCCGCCCGCTGCTCGACCAGCGAGACCGCTGACCACGAGGCGCCGGGCGCCGGCCGCGGGCGGGGGGTGGCGCGGGGCCTCTGACCACGACCCGCTACCTCGTCAGCCCGCGTGAGGAGTTCCCAATCCGGGAAGTCGGCGTTGCAGGCGCTCCGCGGCGGGGAACGGGTCACCCGGCCCCCCGCCACCCCCCGCCCGCGGCCGGCGCCCGGCGGTCACGCGCGAAGACGATTCAGGCCGGCCCAGTCGAACGTAATGCCGTGGCCGGGGCGGTCGGGGGCGATCGCGCGGCCGTCGACGAGGCGGAGCGGCTCGGCGATATAGCGGTCGAGGCCGAAACCGTGGGCTTCGAGGTACGAGCGGTTGGGTGCCGCCGCGAGCAAGTGCACGGTGACGTCGTGGGCGCCGTGCGAGGTCACCGGCAGGTTGAAGGCCTCGGCGAGATGGCAGATCTTCATGAAGATGGTCACGCCGCCGCAGCTGGTGACGTCGGGCTCGGGGAACGTCACGCCGCCCGCCGCGATCAGGGCGCGGAACTCGTGCAGCGTGTGGAGGTTCTCGCCGGCCGCGACGGGCAGGCCGCCCTCGCGCACGATGCGCACGTGGCCGGGCACGTCGTCCGGGATGGTGGGCTCCTCGAGCCAGACCGGGTCGAGCTCGCGCAGCGCGCGGGCGGCGCGGATCGCCTCGTCCACGCTCCAGCGCATGTTGGCGTCGACCATCAGCGGGAAGTCGGGCCCCAGGTGCGCGCGCATCGCCCGGACCCGCTCCACGTCCTCGCGGAGGGCGGGGCGGCCGACCTTCATCTTGATCGCGCGGAAGCCGCGGGCCAGGTTGTTGTCGGTCTGGCGCAGCAGCGCGTCGAGCGAGAACTCGAGGTCGATCCCGCCCGCATAGCAGGGCACGCGCGGATCGAAGCCTCCCAGCGTGCGCCAGAGGGGCGTGCCCTGCCGGCGGGCCCGCAGGTCCCAGAGCGCGAT
>DATJIR010000362.1:0-5528 GCA_035493135.1 Verrucomicrobiia bacterium | reverse complement strand
GCGGATGATCGAGGAGGGCGTTGACGCCCGCCATGTGCACCTGCACCCAGCGCAGCGCGGGCGCGCGGGAGAGATCGCGCGGGGGCGCCCCCGCGTAGAGGACGTGGGTCTTCGAGTAGTCGGCGGCCTCCGGATCGGCCTGCGAGACCGAGATCTCGGGGGAGACGGCTCGCAGCCGATCGAGCTGCTTGCCGTCGAAGCGCATGGTCACGAGGACGTTGAGCATGCCCGCCATCCTAGCCCGTCCTCGGCCGGCGGGCGAGCCCCGCCCCCCCTTTGACTTGCCCGGCGCAATCGGGATACCCTCGCCCTGCTCGACCACCGGACGAAGGCGCGCCGCGCCACTCAACGAGGAGGCCCCATGCTCCACTGGATCAAGCGGATCGGCTCGACGCTCCTGGCCCTGGCCTTCACCCTGACCACCGGGACCGCCTACGCTCAGGGCACCATCAAGATCATGTACACCGACCCCCTCTCGGGCCCGTTCGCCCAGGTCGGCGACCAGAACCTGCAGCAGTTCAAGTACATCATCGACTACATCAACGGCCGCGGCGGGGCCCTCGGCAGGAAGTTCGAGCTGGTCTCCTTCGACAACAAGTCCCAGCCGTCGGAGGCCCTGCTCGCGCTGAAGTCCGCCACCGACCAGAACATCCCGGTGATCATGCAGTGCTCGGGCTCCAACATCGCGGCGGCCCTGATCGAGGGCGTCGACAAGCACAACGAGCGCAACCCGACCAACCGCATCGTCTACGTCAACTGCGGCGCGGTGGCCACCGAGCTGACCAACGAGAAGTGCAGCTTCTGGCACTTCCGCATGGACGCCCACGTGGGCATGAAGGCCGAGACCATGGTGCGCGCCCTGCCCAAGGACGTGACCAAGGTCTACCTGCTCAACCAGGACTACCTCTTCGGCCAGTCCGTGCAGCGGGACATCAAGACCTTCCTGGGCAAGGTCCGACCGGACGTCAAGATCGTGGGCGACGAGCTGATCCCCCTCGGCAAGGTGAAGGACTTCTCGCCCTACGTCACCAAGGTCAAGGCCTCGGGGGCCCAGGCCCTCCTGACCGGCAACTGGGGCCCGGACATGACCCTGCTGATCAAGGCGGGCATGGACACCGGGCTCGACATCCGCTACTACACGATGTACGCGCACCTGGGCGGCGGGGCCACCGCGATCGGGCCCGCCGGCAACGGCAAGGTGCGCTCGGTGATGCCCTTCCACGAGAACATCGCGGTGGAGACCGGCAAGACCGACACCGAGGGCTGGACCAGGCAGTTCCGCTCCACGCACGACTTCGACTTCTACGCGGGCGGCTTCCGGACCATCTTCGAGTTCCTCCAGGCCGCCATGAACAAGGCCGGCTCCGCCGACCCGCTCAAGTTCGCCCAGGCCCTCGAGGGCCTGACCATCACCGACATGCTCGGGCACCAGGTCACGATGCGGAAGCCCGACCACCAGATCCTGAGCGAGTACTTCGTCGGGGTGTTCACCAAGGGCGTGAAGTACGACTCCGAGAAGACGGGCCTCGGCTGGAAGACCGAGACCACCGTCCTACCCAAGGACCTGGATCAGCCCAACACCTGCAACATGAAGCGGCCGACGTCGTAGAGGCCGCGGGGAACAGCGCCCCTCACCCCGGCCCTCTCCGCTCTCACCAACCCTCTCCCCCCGGGGAGAGGGCAGGGTGAGGGGGCGAGGGGGCAAGTGTGAGAAGGCCCTACTAGATGGAAGTCCTGCTCGTCTCGCTCCTCAACGGCCTCGTCTACGGCATGCTCCTCTTCATGCTGGCGAGCGGCCTCACGCTCATCTTCTCGATGATGGGCGTCCTCAACTTCGCCCACGCCAGCATGTACATGCTGGGGGCCTACTTCGCGTACTCGGTGAGCCGCCTCATCGGCTTCTGGCCGGCGTTGGTGGTGGCCCCCGCGCTCTGCGGGGCGCTCGGCGCCCTCATCGAGATGTACGCGCTCCGCCGCGTGCACCGGAACGGCCACATCGCGGAGCTGCTGTTCACGGTCGGCCTCGCCTTCATCATCGAGAAGGCGACGCAGATGGCGTGGGGGCTCCTGCCCGTTCCCTACCGGGTGCCCCCGGTGCTGGACCGCGCGCTGTTCCACGTCTACGGCTCGAACTTCCACGCCTATCGCGCCTTCATGCTCCTGATCTCGGTGCTGATGTTCCTCGCGATCTGGCTGCTCCTCACCCGCACCCGGATCGGCCTCGTCATCCAGGCCGCCCTGACCCACCCGGAGATGGTGGGGGCGCTCGGCCACAACGTGCCCCGGGTGTTCACCATCGTCTTCGCGGGCGGGTCGACGCTGGCCGGCCTCGCCGGGGTCATCGGCGGCAACTACCTGGTGACCGAGCCGTCGATGGCCGCCACCATGGGCCCGATCGTCTTCGTGGTGGTCGTGTTCGGGGGGCTGGGCTCGCTGGCCGGTTGCTTCATCGCCTCGCTGATCATGGGGCTCGTGCAGACCTTCGCGGTGGTGCTCGACGTCTCCTTCGCCGACCTCCTCGCCCGGGTGGGCGTGACGGTGAGCCCGACGACCCCGCTGGCCGAGATCCTCACGATCCCGCTGCCGCGGGTGGGCGCGCTCCTGCCGTACCTGATGCTGATCCTGGTGCTGCTGATCAAGCCCCGCGGGCTCATGGGCACCCGAGACACGTGAGCGAGGGCGTCGTCGGCACCACCGCCTCGCCGCTCGCGGCCGGCCGCAGCGGCGGTCTCCTGCGGCGGCAGTGGCCGTGGCTCGCGACGCTCGTCTTCGCCATCGTCGTTCCCTGGTTCTTCTTCGACTGGACCACCGGCCGGCACTCCGGCTTCGTCGTCGCGATGCTGAGTCAGATCGGGATCATGATCATCTTCGCCCTCAGCTACAACATGCTGATGGGCCAGGCCGGGCTCCTCTCCTTCGGCCACGCGGTCCTGCTCGGGCTGGGCGGCTACGTCACCGCGCACGCGGTCACCGCGGCCAAGGCCGGCACCCTCCCCCTGCCGCTCGAGGTGACTCCGCTGGTGGGCGGGCTCGGCGGCCTCTTCTTCGCGATCGTCCTCGGGTACTTCGCGACCAAGCAGCGCGCCACCGCCTTCGCGATGATCACGCTCGGCATCGGGGAGCTGGTCACCGCCTGCGCCCTCATGTTCCAGACCTTCTTCGGCGGCGAGGGCGGGGTCAGCACCAACCGGATGACCGGTCACAGCCTCTTCGGGCTCGGCTACGGCGGATCCATCCAGGTCTACTACCTGATCGTGGGGTGGACCGCGATCTCGATCGTCCTGATGCTCCTCCTCACCCGGACCCCGCTCGGGCGAATGGCCAACGCCTGCCGCGACAACTTCGAGCGCGCCCAGTTCGTGGGCTACGACCCGCGCCTCGTCCGCTTCTTCCAGTTCGCGCTCTCTGGCTTCTTCGCGGGCGTCGCGGGCGCGCTGTACACCCTCACCTACGAGATCGTCACCTTCGACACGGTCGCCGCGTCCATGTCCGCCAACGCCCTGCTCATGACCTATATCGGCGGCGTCGGCGTGTTCGCGGGGCCGGTGGTCGGCGCGGTGCTGATCGTGCTGCTGCAGAGCTGGGTGAGCCTCCTGTCCAACTCCTGGCTCGTCTACGCGGGCGTGCTCTTCATCCTCATGGTCACCTTCGCCCCCGGCGGCATCGGCGGCCTCGTGATGATGCATCAGCCGATCTGGCGCGCCCGCCGCCTCGGGCGTCTCGCCGGACCCTACCTCCGGCTGCTGATCCCCGGCCTCGTGGTGGCGGTGGGCTTCGTGCTGGTCGTCGAGCTCTGCTCCTTCCTCACCATCGGGGCCTCGCAGGGCAAGACCTTCACCCTGTCGCGGATCACCATCGAGCCGCGCACCCCGCTGCCGTGGGCGGTGGCCGCGGTCCTCCTGGTCGGCGGCGGGCTCTGGCTGCGGGCCGCGGGCGCGCGCTTCGCGGTGGCCTGGCACGCGGTCACCGACGAGATCAAGGCGGCGGGGACGCGCGCGTGACCGCTCCCGCCCTCCGCCTCGGCGACGTGGAGAAGAGCTTCGGCCCCACCGCGGTCATCATGGGGGTCAGCCTGGACGTGGCGGCCGGCTCGCGCCACGCGATCATCGGGCCCAACGGGGCGGGCAAGACCACCCTCTTCAACCTGATCAGCGGGCGCTTCCCGCTCACCCGCGGCCACGTCGAGCTCCACGGCCGTCGCATCGACGGCCTGGCCCCGCACGAGATCACCCGGCGCGGCCTTTCACGCAGCTTCCAGGTCACGTCGATCTTCTCCCGCATGAGCGTGTTCGAGAACATCCGGTGCGGCCTCCTCTGGTCCCGCGGCTACCGCTACTCCTTCTGGCACCTCCTGGCCCGCGAGCGCGCGCTCAACGAGGCGGCCGAGCGGCTGCTCGCCGACGTCCACCTCGAGGCCCGCCGCGACCTCCCCGCCGGGCTCCTCTCCTACGCCGAGCAGCGCGCGCTCGAGATCGGCATCACCATCGCGGGCGGCGCGAACACCATCCTGCTCGACGAGCCGACCGCGGGCATGAGCCGGAGCGAGGCCGACCACGCGGTGGCCCTCATCCGTCGCATCACCGCGGGCAAGACCCTGGTGATGGTCGAGCACGACATGAGCGTGGTCTTCGACCTGGCCGACGTGGTGACGGTGCTGGTCTACGGCCAGGTCATCGCCTCCGGGCCGCCCGCGGAGATCCGGGCCAGCCGCGCGGTGCAGGACGCCTACCTGGGCGCGCCCGTCGAGACCGGGATCGCCTGATGCTGTCGGTGCGCGACCTGCACGCCTACTACGGCAAGAGCCACATCCTCCAGGGCGTGAACCTCGAGGTGCGCGGGGGCGAGATCGTGAGCCTGCTCGGGCGCAACGGGGTCGGCCGCTCGACCACCTGCAAGGCGATCATGGGCCTGGTGGAGCCGGTGGGCGAGGTGATCTGGAAGGGCCAGAGCCTGGCCGGCCGCCGCGCCGACGTCATCGCCCGCGCCGGCATCGGCTACGTGCCGGAGGACCGTCAGGTCTTCCCCACCCTGACCGTGCGCCAGAACCTCGAGCTCGGCCTCAAGCAGGCCGGGCGCTTCGGCCGCTGGTCGTTCGACGACATGTTCGACCTCTTCCCTCACCTGCGCGAGCGCCAGCACAACATCGCGGGCGTGCTCTCGGGGGGCGAGCAGCAGATGCTGGCCATGGGGCGCACCCTGATGGGCGATCCCGAGCTCGTGATCATCGACGAGCCCACCGAGGGCCTCGCTCCCATGCTGGTGGCCCAGGTGGGACGCTTCCTCGACGAGATCGCCCGTCGCGGCGTCTCGATCCTCCTCGTCGAGCAGAAGCTGACCATCGCGCTCAAGATCTCGCACCGGGTCTACGTGATGGGCCACGGCCGCATCGTGTTCGAGGGCACGCCGGCCGCGCTGGCCGCCAACGCGGCGGTGCGGAAGGAAAACCTCGAGGTGTGACCGGGAGGCGAGGCATCCGATCATGGCCATGAAGACGCCACGCAAGGGATTCAAGCAGATGGTGGACGAGG
>DATJIR010000361.1:0-5187 GCA_035493135.1 Verrucomicrobiia bacterium | reverse complement strand
TCGGCCGATACGAGCGCGGCGAGCACGCGCCGCTTTCGCCCCAGCTCGTCGGCAAGGGCGTCGACCGCCTTCGCCTCGGGCTCGAGGCGGTGGATCTCGGCGGTGACGCGTCCGAGATATCGCTCCTGCTGGATCACGTGGACGAGCCCCATGCTCAAGCCGAGGAGGGCAACGATCGCGACCATGGCCGCGGCCACGATCTGGCCCCGCGATGGCGCCCAGGGTCGCGCCGCCGCGGGTAGCAGGTTCAGGGCCGGGCTCCGACTCTCCGCGGCCACCCCCAGCGCGAGCAGGCCCGCGCCCTGGTCGTCGGCGGGCAGGGCCGCGACGAGAGGCAGGACGTAGGCGGCGAAGGGCGGCGCGGTCGCGGGGACGCCCAGGGCGACGGTCAGGTCGTCCCGCCAGGCCTGGGCATCGTCGGCGGCCGGACCCGAGAGCCATACGTCGTCCGCGTCGCTCCAGTGCACCACCGGCGGGCTTCGCCGGATCTCCCGCGCCAGCTCGGCCGGATCCACCGCGGCCACCTGCCGGCTGGTCAGCAGCGTGCGGCCGTCGAGGAAGAGCAGATCGGCCACGCCGTCGTGTCGGTGCGCCCATACCGCGCGGTGAGCCGGTAGCGCGCCCGGCAGAAGGGCGATCAGCCCGTGGCAGGCCACGGTCAACGCGGCGGGCTGACGCTTGGCCCCGGCGACCAGCGCGAGGGGCCGCTCGATCGTGCGGGCCTCCGCCGCCGCCACCAGCGCGCGCCGCGGCTCCTCCGGCCGCCCGGGCAGCTCGAGCCAGTCGAAGCGGATCTGCTCGGGCGGGAACGGCACGTGCCGCTCGAGGTCGAAGCCGACCATCCGCGCCAGGTCACCGCCCGTGGCCGGGGGCAGCTCGATGGCCTTCACCACCGCGAGCCGGCGGTCGAGGCCCACGCGGAGCCGGCCGGCGCCGAGCCCGCGCGAGTGCAGCTCACCGGCGAGCGTCGCGGCGGGATCCTCCGCCCCTTCGATGACGACGTGGGTCAGCCGGTCGCGGCCGGTGAGGGCGACGACGGTGAGCCGATCGCCGCGCAGGAAGACCCCGATGCGTGGCGGCCTCATGGTTCCGGCTCCGGGCGCCAGGAGAGGATGGTCGGCTCGAGGGGCGCGGTCCGGCCGCCGCGCTGCACGACGGCCACCACGCGGCTGCGCACCGCGCCGTCGACGCGACCCTCGGCCTCGATGCGGAACACGCTGCTGCCGACCGCGAGCCCCCGGCCCGCGAAGCGGCCCGGCACGCTCGGGTAGGGAGCGCGGGCGCGTGTCTGCACCACGTCGGCGATCTCGGCGTCGGAGAGGCCGAGCGCCTTCAGGACGAGCGGGGAGGCGGTGTTGAGATTCACCGTGCTCAGCGCGGCCGCGGTGACCAGGTCGCTCAGCCCCGGCCGATCGGTGGCACCCCGGAAGAGCTCGGGAGTGACACCCCGGATCTGGAGCAGCTCCGTCGCGTCCTGGAGATTGGCGTTGCGGGCCCGATAGGGCACCGGCATCGTCAGGTAGAGCTCGCTCTCGCCGCCATGGAGGCGCGGGAGCTCGTCGGCGTCGCGCCAATCCTGGAGCGAGTCGACGATGACGTCGCGCGCGGTGGCGTCCATCCCCAGGGCGTCGAGCAGCCGGGCGAAGCGGTACGGGGCGGGGCTGTTGAGCGCGAGCCGCGCGCTCTCGTCGACGAGGCGATAGGAGAATTCGCCGGCGCCGAGCGCGACGCGCTCGCGGGGCAGCGCGGGCAGCCGGGTCGGCGTGGTCTGCCCGGGCAGGGCGCGGTAGAAGACGAGCTGGCCGGTCTCGTCGAGCGCGGCCACCTGCGCCGGGGTCGCGATCTCGCGGATGGCCTGCTGCACCGCGGCCTCGGCGAGGTGCCGGGCCAGCACGCCGTCGCGGTAGGACCGCACCATCGAAGCCTCGATCCGGGCCGAGAAGGCCAGCTCGGTCACGATCACCGCCAGGAGTGTCAGCGCCAGCAGGACCGCGATCAGGACGAAACCGCGGTCGCGCTTCATGACGCGGCCGCGCGGATGGGCACCACGAGGACCTGCGTCGCGCCGCCGCTCGTGCTCACGCGGCTGGCGAGGGTGATCTCCACCGCGCGCGGGATCGACTCCTCGCGCCCCATGTCCCACTCGTCCTGCCAGGCGCCGGACTGCCCGCGCCGGTACCGGAAGCGCACCCCGGTCGTCTCCGGATCCACCAGGAGGGGTGCCAGGCCGTCCGGCGCGAGGAAATTGGGCAGGGCCTGCTGCCGGAGAGTCAGCCCCGCCGCCTCGCCGGAGAGGCTGACCGCGGTGAACGCAATCGGCCCGCCCCCGGGGAACGGCGGTGCGAGGGTGGCGAACGTCACCCGGTCCCGGTGGCCCTCGAAGAGGACGCGCACCGCGCGCTGCTCCGCCGGGACGTAGCGGTAGGGGAAGGCACCCTCGAGCATCCGCTCGAGCAGGACGAGAACGCCGCGCGCGTGGTCGAGCTGCGCCGCGCGCGCCTCGCCCTTGCTCCACCCGGCCAGGCCCACGCGCAGGCCGGCGAAGACGATCACGAGAACGGCGGCGGCGATGCTCAGCGCGAGCACCACCTCGATCAGGGTGAAGCCCCGTCCCCTCGCACGGCGAAGGCTCACGGCGCCGACGTCTCCGCCACCGCCCGGAGGCTCGCGAGCTCCAGCGTACGGTGGCCCCAGCGCACCGCGACCGAGAGCGTGTAGAGGCGGAGGTGGGGGCCCGTGCCGGGCGTCAGCTCCTCCGGCACGGGCACCAGGCTCACGCGGCGCTCCCACCGAAAGCGTCCCTCCTGCCCGGCCTCCGCGCCCTCCCCGACCACGTCGATCGCGCGCGCCACGCGGTCCGCCACCCCGACGGCCTGCTGGTAGTCGTCCGCGAGACGGAGGAGTCGAAGGCCCTGGGACGAGAGCTGCATGAAGGCGACCACGGCAACGGCCAGGATGGTCAGCGCCACCAGCACCTCGAGCAGCGTGAATCCGCGATTCATGATCCCGGGCGCCGGGTGCTCACGCGCCCGGTCAGCGCGTCCACCGTGATGACGTGCGCGTGCGCCCCGGGCGTGGCGACGGCGAAGCGTGCCCCCGTCGACATGCCGTGCGGGAGAAAGATGACGCTCGGCGGCGGGTCGACCGTGATGCGAAGGAGCGAGGAGACGGCGCGGGTGGCCTGCACGGCACCCTCGCCCGCGCTCTTGGCCTGCCGCATGACGAGCGTGTGGGTCTCGTCGTCGAGACGCACCTCCATCGCCTGCCGGCGGGTCGCCGCGTACGCGCGGGCGGAGCGGAGGAATGCGGCGACACCGCCGACCTCCGCGCGGGCGCGCACGCCGTCGGCGTTGCGGCCCACGCCGGGAGCGACCACCGCGGCCGCAATGGCGAGGATCGCGAGCACCACCACCAGCTCCATCAGCGAGAAGCCCCGCGTCACTTCTCGTCCCAGGAGTTGACGTCTCCGTTCTCGCCCTCGCCGCCGGGGGCGCCGTCGGCGCCCGTGGTCCAGATGTCGTAGTCGCCGTGGTCGCCCGGACAGCACTTGTACTGGTAGGGACGGCCCCAGGGGTCGGACGGGACCACCGGCTTCTTCAGGTAGGGACCGTTCCAGGCGGCCAGGCTCGGGTTCTGCACCAGGGCCTGCAGGCCCACGCCCGCGGGCGGGTAAGCGCCGATGTCGAGGCGATACTGGTCGAGGGCGGCGCCGAACAGCTCGATCTGGGCCCGGGCGGTGGCCACCTTGCTCTGGCCCACGCGGCCGAAGAGCCGGGGGCCGACGAGGCCGGCGATGAGCCCGAGGATGATGATGACCACCAGCAGCTCGATCAGGGAGAACCCGCGTTGTTCCCGGAGCAATCGTTTCAGCGACATCGTTCGCCTCATATGGGCAGGTCGGTGACGGAGAGGATGGCCATCAGCATGGCCACCACGATGAAGCCCACCACCAGGCCCATGACCAGAATGATGCAGGGCTCGGCCAGGGCGATCAGCCGCTTGACGAGCTTGCGCGTGTCCGTCTCCAGGGAGGCCGCCACCTGGAGCAGCGTCTCGTCGAGCCGCCCGGTCTCTTCGCCCACCCGCACCATGTGCACGGCCAGCGGAGGGAACGCGCCGGTCGCCGCCATGGGCTGGGCGAGGCCGGCGCCACGACGGACGCCGTCGCCCAGGCTCTCGGCGGCGCGGGCCAGCACCTGGTTGCCGAGCATGTCCTTGACCACGGCGAGGGCCGGGATCATGGCGACACCGCTCCGCAGCAGCGTGCCCAGGATTCGCGTGAAGCGCGCCACCTCGCTCTTGACGATGACCTCGCCGGCCAGGGGCAGACGCAGCAGCAGCCGGTCGGCGGCGAGGCGCCCGCGCGGAGTGGCCAGCACCATGCGACCGCCCAGCACGGCGGCCGCCGCCAGCAGCCCAAGGAGCCACCCGTAGTGCTGGACGAACCCGCTCGCCTCGAGCAGGATCCGCGTGGGCAGTGGGATGGTCGCGCCCAGGTCCTTGAAGATGCCCGCGAAGCGCGGGATCACGAAGGTCATCAGGAAGACGACCGCCGCGGCGCCGACGCCGGTGAGCAGGACCGGGTAGATCAGCGCGGAGACCAGCGCATCGCGGAACTCCTGCGACTCCTCGAGGAAGCCGGCGAGGCGGCGCAGGGTGGTCTCGAGCACACCCCCCTTCTCGCCCGCGCGGACCATGTTGATGTACAGGCGTGAGAATGGCCGCGGGTGGTGCTTGCCGAGCGCGTCGGCCAGCGCCGCGCCGCCCTGCACGCTGCGCAGCACGTCGGCGATGATGACGCGCAGCCTGGGCGTGGGCGCCAGCTCGGCCTGGACGGCGAGCGCCCGGTCGAGGGGCAGGCCCGCCTCGACCAGGGTGGCGAGCTGCTGGGTGAATGCCACGAGGTCGCGTCCGGCGACGCGGCCCCGCCCGGTCTCGGGCCACGCCAGGCCCACCAGCCGGCGCCGCCGATCCTGCGCGTCGACCGCGATCGGGAAGTAGGCGTCGCGCTGCAGGCGCTCCACGACCGCGCGCGCGTCCGGGGCTTCCATGACGCCGTCGATCGTCTGTCCCCGGCGGTCGGCCGCCCGGTACGCGAAGACGGTCACGTATCCTCCTGCGTCACACGGAGAATCTCCTCCACGGTGGTGAGCCCCGCGCACGCCTTTGCCCACGCGTCCTCGCGCA
>DATJIR010000360.1:0-37955 GCA_035493135.1 Verrucomicrobiia bacterium | reverse complement strand
GTCGAGTACGTGAAGGGCTCGCACTGGGTCGGCCGGCGGAACCCCGACTACTGGGACAAGGGCAGACCGTCCTCGACGGCTACCGGGCCCTCTTCGTGCGGGAATCGGCCGCGCAGGTCGCGGCCATCCGCGGCCAGCGCGCGATGATCCAGTTCCGAGGCTTCTCGCCCCCGGAGCGCGACAGCCTCGTGCAGGCCCTGGGCAACGCGGTCACCGTGCAGGAGAGCCCCTGGGAGTGCAGCAATCCGCTCGCGGTCAACCACGAGCGCAAGCCGTTCGACGACCCGCGCGTGCGGCGTGCGCTCTCGCTCGCCCTGGATCGTCACCAGGGCGCGGCGTCCCTGTCGCGGCTCACCATCCTCCGCGAGGTGGCCGGCGTGCTGGGCGTGGGGACCCCCCTGGCCACGCCGCGCGCGGACCTGGAGCGGCTCGCCGGCTACTCGCGCGACATCGCGAAATCGCGGGCGGAGGCACGTCGGCTCCTGCGCGAGGCGGGTGTCCCCGAGGGCTTCGCGTTCACCTTCAAGAACCGCGGGATCCCGAATCCCTACGACGCGCTCGGGGTATGGCTCGTCGACCAGTGGCGGCAGATCGGCCTCAACGTCCGGATCGAGACGCTCGAGCTGGGAATGCTCTACCGCGCCATCTTTAGCGGAGACTTCGAGGTCGCGGCCGACTTCCACTGCAGCTACATCGTCGAGCCGGACCTAGCCCTGTTCAAGTTCCAGTCGATGGACGTGAGCCCCATCAACTACAGCCGCTACGTGGACCGGACGCTCGACGAGCTCTACCAGAAGCAGAGCCGGGCCGCCGACCGCGAGGAGCGCCGGCATTCTATCCGCGAATTCGAGCGGCGCCTGCTCGACGATGAGGCGCACTACATCTACACGTTCCAGTGGCACCGGATCGTCGTCCACAGCGCGCGGGTCCGAGGCTGGACGATCACCCCGAGCCATTTCCTGAACAACCAGCTCGACACCGTATGGCTCGCCGAGCCCTGACCTGCGCGTCAAGCTAGACGGGCGCGTGCGTGGCCCGTCTCTCCTGAGCGGGGGCCGGCCTCCGCTGGCTTACTCGGCCACGCGGATGGTCATGCGGACCACATCCGGCAGGGGGAAGCGCGCGGCCTCCAGCCGCCAGGAGCCGATGCGGGCGAGCCCCTCGGCGAACTCGTTGTAGCGGGATTGCGGCACGACCACTTCGAGCGCCGTGAACCTGGCCTGATGGCTCCGGCCGAGCTCCGATCCTCCCACGTCGGCCAGCAAGGCGAGAAAATCACGCTGAGCCGTGCGCACGTTCTTCGCCGACAGTCGCCCGACGACATGGGTCGCCGAGGCCGGGGGCTCCGACAGCCGCGTCGGAGGGGAGGCCGCCACCCCGCGAACCGGTTCGGACGCGGACACCGCAGACGGTGAAGGTGCAGCAGCCCGGGCCGGAGCCTCGGGCGGAGCGTGTCGTCGCTCGTCAATCCGCGGTGGCGCGTCCGATACGGTCTTTTTCTCGACGGACCGTGCCGGCGGGGAGGGCGCTACTTGCGCGGGCTCGGCCTGCGCGGGCTCGAGCGGCGTGGGCTCCAGTCGCACGGTTTCGAGCTGGGCCGGCTCGAGCCGCGTGGGCTCGAGTCCCGGACCTGGAGGCGCCGGTGGACTGCCGAGCTGCCGAGGTCCGTCGGTCCCCTGCAGCGCGCACAGCGTGAACACGAGCGCCAGCACGGCGCCCACGGCCTGTACCGACGGCACGAAGCGGATCGTCCGCTTGAGAGCCACCAGTGCGTTCGCGATGGTGCGCGCGGCGAGCGCGTGGGCACTCGTCCGCGATGCGCGGATCCGTTCCGTCAGGTCGTCGAAGCGGCCGACGGCAAGGCCAGCCGCCCGCATCACGCCAGCGGTGGCGCGCGGCGTGAGCTCGCGGGCGGCGGCCGTCAGGAGCGCGCGGCGCCGAAGGATCAGGTCGGTGGAACAGGTCGCTCCGATCCGGGCGAGATCCATCGCCTTGTGGAGCGAGGCCAGCGCCGCGCGGGGCGCTGTGACCGGATCATGGGTGGCGGCCAGCTGTCGCAGGTGTGCTTCCGCACGCCGGCATTGCGCACATCGCGACAGATGCGCTTCGAGGAGAGCCCAGTCGGTCAGGCCGATCGGGCCGCGGAGGAGGGCAGAGAGCCCGTCACGCGCGTCTTCGCAAGTCATGGCAGAGGCGGGCGGCGCTTCCACGGCAACTCGAGCTCTGATCATCGCCACTGCCGATCGGCCTGCCGAGGGGCGGCCGCGGGAACGGTCAACTACGTAACGGCAGCGTAGTCCGGCGCGTGGAAATCGTCAAGCGTCCGCTGCGCGCTCTCCACGTCGACGGGATGCCTCGGCCCCGCAAGCGGCGCCTCCTGCCTCTATGCGCGCAACTTCTTCAGATGGCTCACGGGGCGGGAGTAGGCGCGCCCTTCCCTCCCCCTGGGTAATCTGTTACCGCGCAATCCGAGGCGGCAGCCTCGCAACCCTTCGGGAACTCTCGCAAACACCTGTATGGAACGCGGCTTGCTCTTCTCCCGAGTCAGCAGCCGACCGCGAGCCTGACGAAAAAGGAGCCTTCCATGTTCCGTTCTCGTGCCTACACCATCGACAGTTGCTATGTGGGATTGGCAGTCGCCGGTCGCTATCCGTGGGTTCGTTCGTGGTGGGACTGGCTCGCGAGCCGGTAGCGTCCCGAACCCAATGCAGTACGATCGCTACGAACGGCGCGCCCGCATCCGGCGCGTCGCAGCGCCTCGCGTGCTGAACCAGCCTCACTCCGGGAGGATTGCGCCGAGGCCTGGCCCAGCGCTTATCACTCGTATCGCGGGATCCTGGAGCATGCAGTCGAGAGCCGTGGCCCACTAGCCGCCTTTCAGCTAGGATAGGCGCCGCCATGGGCGCTGGAGCGTCATGGAAAGCGGCGTTCCTGCGGGCGGCGGGCGCGGCGTTGGCCCGCGCTCACCGCGTGAGCGGTCCTTGCGCCCCCCGCCTCATTCTCGTCCTCTGCGTCCTGGCGATGAGTGGCGCCGGGATGAGTCCGGCGCGAGCGGAGTCGCCGAGATTTTCGGTCGTAGCCCCCGGCATCGCACACGCGACCTTCAACGTGCGCTCGGCAGACGCGGAGCCTTTCTCGGGCCACGCCTTCAAGATCGATCTCGATGAGGCAGAGCTCCGTCTAGTTCCCGCGGGAGACCCCGCGGCGCGGCGCACCGTGGAGCAGATCGTTGCGCCCTATCCCGTAGTTGTCGCGGCCAACGCCAGCTTCTTCGATACGGAGGGCCGGGCGATGGGCCTCGCCGTCGACGGCGGACGAGTCATGGCGTCAGGCAAACAGCGGAACTGGGGTGCTCTCGTGATCGACGGCAAGCAGGGGCGGATCATCCTCGGTGCTGACATCCAGAATCACCTTGCCCATCGCCTCATCGTCCAGGGCATCCCCCGTCTCCTAGTCGGGGGCAAGGTCCAGCCGCTAAAACCTCAGATCGCCGAGCGGACCGCCGTCTGCGCAGAGGGACAGACCGTCGTTCTCGTCGTCTCGACCAGGGCCGAAGCTACCGCCTTCGCCCGCTTCCTCGCCGATCCTCCCGACAAGGGCGGCCTCGGGTGCCGGGATGCCCTCAACCTCGACGGCGGCCCGTCGACCCAGCTCGTGGTGAAGCTCCCCGCCCTGGCGCTGTCGCTACCCGGCGGCTGGGACGTGCCTAACGCGCTGGTCGTCGTTCCTGGCAAGAGATAACCGCGATGTCGAAGCCGGGATCAGACTGGACCCTCCAGGTTGTGGACGACTAAGGACTTCGTCCGAAGACGCGCACCCCGTGACCCTCGCGTCCTGGAGGGCAGTGGCTGTCCCGCGTGGGATTGTGCGTCTGAAAGTACCGGTGGGCTGCGTGGCCGTCATCGAGCGCAAAGTGACGTCGGAGGCCGGCGTGGTAGAGCAGCAGCCGGTGATACGGGTACTCAGTAGCCACGCCGTACGCCGATGCCTTGAGGCCGGTCTCCTCCACCCGAAGATTCGGCGTCACGATGTCGGCGCGGATGGTGTTGTCGCCGTACATGATGCGGAGGGCGCCCGCCAGGTCCCAGCTCGCGTCGAAGACGGGGGCCGGCCCGACGTACGGGCAGACGCCGTCGAGGATCAAGGTCGTCCCGGGCGGCAACTGTGGAAAAGCGCGGCGGATCTCGTGGAGGACGTGCTGCTCCTGCCGGTAGGCCTCCACCCAGAACATGCCAATTGTGTCGACGATCAGGACGCTCACGCCGGCCGCGGCGGCGACCCCGCCGGCGAATGCTGCATTGCGCAGCCGTTCCCGGGTGATCGGCGCGAGCACGGCCACGAGGGCACCCACCCATCCCAGCGCGACCCCGAGCGTGGCGGCGATGGCGACACGGTTGCTGATCCCGGTCGGCGAGTAGTCCGCGTTCTGCGTGTAGAAGAAGACGACATGGCCGAGGAAGAAGATGGTGAAGCCTGCCCCCACGAGCGCTACGGCGGCGGCAGCAAGGCTCCGTCCCTGGTGGTGCCCGGCTTCCCGCATCACCCACCACACGTACAGGAAGACGATCAAAGTCACCGCCAGCGCCGTGACCGACACTGTGACGCTCGGGTAGTCCCGTAGGATCCGCACGACGACGAGAGGCAAACGGATACCGTATTCGCCGTAGCTGACCGCGACCGACCCCCTCAGCAGCCGGCCGAAGGATGCGACCTTCTGGCTGAAGGTCAGGCTCGCGAGCCGAGGCGCAGCCGCCTCGAGCTTCCAGAGCAGCACGGGTAGCAACACGAGTCCGGTGGTGGCGAGGAGGGTCGGCAGTCGTACGGCCGCAGGTACCGGACCCCCTTCCGCCCGGACCGCTCGACGACCCTGAACGGCCGCCAGCACCGGGTTGAGGAGGAAGAACGGCAGCACGACCTCGTACGCGAGCACGGAGGTGACCATGGCCACCAAGGCCAGCACCCGCCATCCCCAGCTGCCGGTCGAGGTCGAGCGGGTCGCCCGCAGGTCGGCGTGGAGACTCAAGAGGTACAGGCTCATCGAAAGCGTGACCTGTATCGTCGCCACCCAGAGCCGGTCTGTCGAGTAATGCGGCAGCACACTGAAGACGAGCGCGACCGCGAGAGCCAGGTGACGCCAGATGCCCAGCTCCCTGCAGACCAGATAGCACAGCACGGCTCCGGCTCCGAGGAGCGCCGTGTTCACGACGTGGTATCCGAGCGGCTCCAGTTTGAAGAGCCGGAACAGTACCGCCAGGACGAGGATCTGAACGGGTCGCATCCGCATGTCGTCTCGGTAGAGCGCCCCGAACGCCGCCCGGATGGTCGGTTCTCGGGACCCGCTCATGTCGGCCAGAAACGCCCAGTCGTCACTGTGGAAGCCGAGACCCCCGAGATACGGCGCCGCCGAGCCCACGACAATCAGGAACACGAACAGCGAATCTCGGAGCACTCCCGGCTTCGGACGTGCCGAGGCGTGGCCCGGAAGCGTCTCGATCCCTGGCTTCATCTCCTCTCCCATTTCGCTCTCGTCGCAGCTCTCGGGGCCTTTGCGGCTGAGAAGAATGTTACAGCCCGATACGCTCCTACCCCCTGCCCGACACTTCGAAATCGACGTCTTCCAGGGCTCTGCATGCCAACCCCCCGTGAAACCGAACGTCGATTCCCGCGCGAGGGTTGGCAGCCTGTATGCAGTCAAGAACCCCGGAAGACCCGCAAGTATTTCGCGATGTCAGGAGGTTCCCCCTATGCGACACGTCCTCTTGCTAGTGGCAGGCGTCTCCCTCATGGCCGCAAGCCCGGCCGCGGCAGACGGGGTGCGGATCGGCATCAGTGTTCCCGTGCCCGCTCCACCGACGGTGGTCGTCACGCCTCCCCGCCCGCCGGTCGTCGTCGTGAATCCGCCCCAGCTGGTGGTCGTCCCCGGGTCGCCCGTGTTCTATGCGCCGGGTGCCAGCATGAATTTCTTCGCGTACGGAGGGCGCTACTACACGTTCCACGAGGGGGCGTGGTTCGTCTCGACCACGTACGGCAGCCCGTGGGCGACGATCGCACCCGCCAAGGTCCCCCGGCCGGTCCTCGCGGTCCCGGTCGCGTACTACAAGGTTCCACCGGGACACGCGAAGAAGATGGGGCACGGCTGCCCGCCCGGCCTGTCGAAGCAGGGCCGCTGCTGACGCGGCCCCGGGAGGCCGGGCCCGACATGGACATCCCCTACAAGGGCTACACGATCGTCCCGAATTCGGAGCGGCAGCCAGACGGCCGCTGGCTGCCCGTCGCCGATCTTCAGGCCGACGACCGCGGAGTCCTGACGCCGAGGCCTCCGCTTCGAGCCGAGCCGCGGGAGATCCGAGCGACGCGCGCCGACGCGGACGCCGTGGCGCTGAAGATGGCCAAGGCGTGGATCGAGGAGATCGAGCGTGACGGGGCGTCGAGAGCGCCGATCGAGGCCGCCTCGACCCCGCGGATCTCGCCGGAGCCGAGCGCGCAAGACGCACGGGTCAAGACCGCGCCGCGAGTGAAGCGGATCGAAGTCGAGAAGCGTGCAGCTCCCGCCCCCGTGGAGACGCTCAGCTGGCCTGGTCTGCACGAGGCGGACCGGTTCACCCGCCTCCTCGCGGTCCACTCGCTCCTCGATCGACTCGTCACGGTGGCCCTGGCCACGCGGCTCGCCGCGAGCGGCGAGTCCATCTTCGACACCATGGCCGCGCTGCCCTTTCCCTCCCGGGTGGCGCTCGCGTCGACCCTGCACGTGGTCCCGGATGCCGCCGCCGAGAGCATCCTGGAGATGGATCGCGTGCGGAACCGACTGGTGCACTCGAAGTCGGCCCCGGGGAAGCCGGCCTGGGACGTGGGCGGCGCCGTCGAGAGCGTACCCCAGGATGTCCTAGACCGGGCCCTGCGGAAGGGATTCGAGGCCGCGCAGGGCCTCATCGCGACGCTCCGGGCCGCGGCGCAGGGTTGAGGAGGCAGCGGACGCGCTCGAGCAGCGCGTCGATGCCCAGCGGCTTGGCGAGCGCCACCGCCGCCGTCGTGTGGAGGAAATCCGACTCGGTGGGGGCATCGCCGTAGCCGGTCATGAACAGCACGATCGGCCGCGAGGGCCCGAGCTGCGCGACGGCCTGGAACACCGCCTTGCCGTCGACGTCCGGCATCCGCACGTCGCAGACGATCAGGTCGTACACCGTCCCCGCGAGTCGGTCGAGCGCGGCCCGGCCGCTGTAGACCGCGTCCGGCGCGTGCCCGTCATCCTGGAGCACGGCCTGCACCAGCTCCGCCACCTCCGGCTGGTCGTCCACCACGAGGATGCGGGCCATGCGGTCAGTCGCCGCCGGGCGCGGGCAGCGGGCCTGCGGCCGCCGCGGCCACGGTCCACGCGTCCTGAAGCCACAGGACCCACGCGCACTCGGCGGAGATCACCACGGTGAGGACGAGCAGCCAGCAGATCAGAGTGGCCCGGGTGGCGTCGGACCGCGCGTCAACCCCGCGGGTCACCGGGCGCCCGGCGGTGTGCGCCTGGGCGCGCCTTGCTCGGACTTCCATCTGTCCGGGAGCGCTTGCGGGGAACCCGCCTGCGGCGCAGACGTGGCCGGCCCGGCGTTGCGGTCGAATAGCCCTCACGCCCGTAGCGATCGTAACGCATCCGCGGGAGACATGGCCTCGGCGAACCTACGCCGCGCGGATGAAGCGGTGCTGGATGCCGCGGCCGAACAGGAACGCGAGCCCGTCGGCGTCGACCCGCCACACCAGCGCCCCGACCCGGAGGGAAGGCCCCTCCGGCGGAATGAGCTCCAGCCGCACCGCGGTGCCGGTCCGGAGGCGTACCTTGGTCCTGATCCTCGCACCGTGCGTGCTGACGTCCACGGCCTGGCATGCGTACCGACTGGTCCCCGCCTCGATGACTGCCGGCCATGAAATCCGGGTCCGAAGGTGCCGCCGCCGCTCCTGCTGCTCGGCCGTTGCCATGTGCACGTACCTCCTCGTGATCAGTGCGTCGCCGCGAGCGTGGTCGCCTGGAGGATCAGGCGCTGGGCCAGCTCCCACTGGCGAGCACGCTCAGTGACGGCTGCCTCGCGCGCCGCTTGGGCGCGCTCGAGCTGGGGGCCGGATCCGTTCCGGCTCAGCTCCGCAATCTCGGCCTCCGCCTTCACCTGCCGCCCCCATACCTGGGCGCTCCCGATCAGAAGATCACCCGCCTGGAAGAGACTCGCTGCGAGTCCCTGGGTCTCCGGGTCGTTGAGCAGACGGATGTAGCGATTCCTGAAGGTCCCCCACTGCCGTCGCAGCGTATCCATCTGCGTCGCGAAGGTCGCGGCGGTGAAGGCGCTCGGGTCGGCGAGTTGCTTGCTGACCTGCTGCAGCGTGGTCAGGTGCGACTGGAGCCCCCGACGATACTCCTGGCGGAGCCCGTCCCCCAGCGAGAGGAGCGGAAGTTGATCTCGGGTCGCCTGGTTTCGTAGGCGGACGAGGCCCTGATTCGCCTCTTCCAGGCACGTCATCCTCGTCCAGAGAAGCTGCCCTTGAGCCTCGGCCTCCGAGGCACGCCCCGCCGCACTCGCGGTCTGCTGGGCCGCCAGCGCCTGCCGCGCCTGCGTGCCGCACTCGATCTTCATGGTGCTCAGGCGTCGGAACTCCGTGCGCACTTGCTCGTCGGAGAGTCTCTCGACCTGAGGCGTGGGAGGGACAGCCCCCGGGATCGTCACCTTGGGTTCCACCGCCGCTCCCGGAGACGCCGAGAGGCCGATGGCAGCCACGACAGCCGCAACTCTGACGACCACGCGCCCCTGTCGCAGCAAGAGGCGAGCCATGCGGCTATCGCGGGAAGTATCGAGGCTATGCCGCCGGTACAGCCTCCGGGTGTCGAAAATCCCAACAGCGGGACCGTCCCGGAGTTTCCGGCCTGACGCGAGCCTGGTTGCTCAGGGCCCTGTTCCGGGGGTCGCCTCTCCAGCGTCACCGGGGTGGGGCTCGCTCGCCTGTCGGACCAGCTCGCCGATACGCGCGAGGACGGCCCGGAGCTGATCCCGCTCCAGCAAGAACGCTTCGGCTTCCTGGCCGAGCCGGAGGTTCTCGGCGCGCAGCTCGTCGATGCGACCGGCCTGCACCTTGAGCTGTGCGATCTCTTGCGCCATCGCAGCGAGACGGCCTTGGAGCTCGTCCAGGCGTTCGACCCGGTCCTGCCAGAGGTTGAAGAGCTGCCGCCCTTCTTCGACCCACCGGGCGATGACGACCTGGTCGGGGCTCTCCGGAGCCGGCCCCACCGGCTCCCGGTGGTGGTCGTCCCGCCGTCGTCTCCGAGCCCCGAGCACCACACCGAGCAGGATCACGATGAGGAGGACGACGGCCACCCCGAACAGCAGGGCGGCGGGGTCCCCGGCGACAGCGGCGATCCAGCTCTCGAGGCGGCGCACGATCCCCTCCGAGTGGCCCACCTGCCTCTCCTCAGAAGGGCGTACTGTGGAGCGGGAGTATAAGCAACGCGGACTGCGGGGTCAACCAGACGGAGCCAGTCGACATGAGAAGTCGGTCTGCGAGCATCGGAACTGTCTACACGGTCGGCCACTCCACCCGCACCGCCCGCGAGCTCATCGCGCTCCTTCGCGCGCACCGGGTGGAGCAGCTCGTGGACGTTCGCACGATCCCCCGGTCGCGTCACAACCCGCAGTTCAATCGGCCCGCGCTGTCGCGATCGCTCCACGCGGTCAAGCTCGGCTACCGGCACCTGAAGGCGCTGGGTGGCCTCCGCCACGCCCGCGCGGACTCGACAAGTCTCGGCTGGCGCAACGCGTCATTCCGCGGCTTTGCCGACTACATGCAGACCGACGAGTTCGCGGCCGGCCTCGCCCGCCTCGAGCGAATCGCGGGCCGGCGGCCTACCGCCATCATGTGTGCGGAGGCCGTCCCGTGGCGGTGCCACCGCTCGCTGATCGCGGACGCGCTCACCGTCGCGGGATGGCGAGTGCTCCACATCCAGAGCCGGCAGACGGCGCGGCCGCATCGGCGCACGCCCTTCCTCAGGGTGCGAGGCGGGACGCTCCGCTACCCGGCCCCGAGGAAGACCTCGTGACCGACGGTGGGGTCATTCGCCCTTGCTGCGTCGATCGTAGGAGATGGCATAGGCGGCCGACCGCGCCAGCAGGATCGGATCCGCGGAGAGGTCGATGCCGTCCGGCCGGTTGGTGGGGTCGAAGATCAGGCGCCGCTCGTCGGCCGCGCTCGTCGGGGAGATGGCGGCGATCTCCAGGTGCCCCAGCTCGACCTGCGGCCGACCCTCGGGCCAGAGCGCGGTGACGTCGTCCGTCGGGTCGCCGGCCTCGGCCAGCTGCAAGACTAGCCGGAACGCCACCGGGCCGGTCCGCAGCCGGCCTTCCAGCTCCTCGCGCAGGAAGCTCGGGCTTCGCTTGCCGGCATCCTCGGGGGAGAGGAAGGCCTCGCCGGCCTGGGGCACGAACCGATAGCGACCGAACCGGCTCGTGCCGTCCGAGGATGTGAAGCGGAAGGCGTGCTCGGCATAGTAGGTCGCCTGCCCGTAGCTGGCCGGCACCGGCCGCTTCATCACGCGCTCGACGAAGCCGCGTCCGGCGGGATGGCCGGCGAGAAAGCGCGGCACCGCGTCGGGGTCGGGCCGGCCGGTGGCCGGGACGGGGAGCTGAGCCCGGAGGAACTCGAGCAGCTCGTCGGGCGTCCGCGCCACGAACCCCTCGACCGAGTTGGCGAGGATGTCGGCGCTCTTGCCGTCGGCGAGCTGGAACTTGACCGCCATCGAGCGCACGTTGGGGACCCCATCGTGCATGTCGGGGTTTCCGTTGGCATTGGCGAGCCGGATGACGGTCGGCACCGGTTGACCTGCGAAATGCGGCGCCCGCGTGACGCGCGGAGCGTCCGCCGAGGGGCGAAACGTGCCCGAGCAGACCAGGCCCTTGGCGTGGACGGGACGGAAGCCGGGATGTGGGCCGGCGAGCGTTCTCATGGCGTCGACGATCTGACGGATGACGGATTCCGGTGCGGCGGTTGCCGACATGTGCGCGTCTCCTTCCACGCCTGTATTGGGCAAGCGTAGATAACATATCGGGGGATTCGACGCCCCTCAACCGACTGGGTTGCGGGTCCTCCTCCGCTCTTGACGCCACGCCGCTTTCAGCAGATCCTCGGGCCGATCGAGGACGCCCCCGGCCACATGGAGGAACGCCAATGACGCCGAATCCCACCGACCACGCCCAGCTGGAAGCCCTGGTGATCCAGGAGGTCGAGCGCCGCGTCGGCGACCTGCGCAAGGAGCTGAAGGAGGAGCTCGACGCCCTCCGCGAGCGCACCGTGGGCAACCGCGCCACTATCGTCGTGTTCAGCGGGGACCTGGACAAGGTGATGGCGGCGCTGGTGATCGCCACCGGCGCGGCCTCCATGGGCATGGAGGTCTCCATGTTCTTCACCTTCTGGGGGCTCTCGGTGCTCAAGAAGGAGCGCCAGCTGGGCGGCAAGGGCGTGCTCGAGAAGGCCTTCTCGGTCATGACGCCGGCCGGGATCGGGGGCCTGGGCGTCTCCAAGATGAACTTCGCGGGCGCGGGCGCCCTGATGCTGCGCAAGATGATGAAGGACAAGGACGTGGCCAGCGTCGAGGAGCTGTTCGCGATGGCGCGCGAGATGAACGTCCGGCTCGTGGCCTGCACCATGTCCATGGACGTCATGGGCGTGAAGGAGAGCGAGCTGATCGACCACCTCGAGTTCGGCGGCGTGGCCACGTACCTGGGCGACGCCTCCGACTCGAAGGTCACGCTGTTCATCTGATGGAGGACAGCACCGAGATCACCCCGCGCGAGCTCTTCGAGCGGCTGGTGACGCGCGGCGAGGCGCCCCCCATCCTGGACGTGCGCAACGAGGACGAGTTCGCGGCCTGGAAGATCGAGGGCATCCGGCCGCTCGCCCACCTCAACGTGCCGTACTTCGGCTTCATCGACGAGCCGGAGCAGAGCGCCGAGCGGGTCGCGCGCGCGGGCGACGCCTGGATCGCGGTGTGCGCGAAGGGCGACTCCTCCGCGTTCGTGGCCGAGATCCTCCGCGAGCAGGGCACGCGGGCGGTCAACCTCGTCGGCGGGATGGAGGCGTGGGGCAACCTGCACGTCCCGGTACGGGTCGACGACGGGGCCCGCGGGCTCGAGCTCTGGCAGATCGACCGCTACGGCAAGGGCTGCCTCTCCTACGTCGTCCTCGCCGGGGGACAGGCCATCGTGGTCGATGCCTCGCGCCACCTCGAGGTCTACGAGGCGTTCCTCCGGGAGCGCAGCGCCACGCTCGTCCAGGTCCTGGACACGCACGTGCACGCCGATCATCTCTCCGGCGGCGCCGAGCTGGCCCGCCGCGCAGGCGCGCCGTTCTTCGTGGCGGCCGGCGAGGGTGTCGAGCTGCGCCGGGCCGTCAGTCCGCTGGCCGATGGCACCGAGCTGATGCTCGGAGGCGACGCCGGGAGCGCCGCGGTCACCGTCCGCGTGATCGCGACCCCGGGCCACACGCCGGGCTCCACGTGCTACCTGGTGGACGGCCGGTGGCTCCTCTCCGGAGACACGATCTTCGTGAGCGGCATCGGGCGGCCCGACCTGGGCGGGCAGGTGGAGGCCTGGGGCGCCGCGCTGTTCCGCACGCTCCACTATGGCCCGCTGAGCGCGCTGCCCGACGAGATCGTGGTCCTGCCGGCCCACTTCGCCTCGCCCGCGGAGCTCGACCGCCGCGGCGTCGTGGAGCGGCGGCTCGGCGACATCCGAGCGGCCTCGCCGGAGCTCGCCCTGCCGACGGAGCCGGCCTTCGTCGAGGCCATGCGTGCCGCCGTGAAGGCGCCGCCCGACGTCTACGGCAAGATCATCGCGGCCAACCTCTCCCCCGCGGACGTGCCCGGCGAGCAGGCGTCGGAGTGGGAGCTGGGGAAGAACCAGTGCGCGGCGTCCGTGCCGGCGGGGCCGCGCGGCTGACCATCGGAAGGAGAGAGCTCGTGGAGAAGATCCTCGACGCGCGCGGCCTGAAATGCCCCATGCCCATCGCCAAGGCCAAGAAGGAGCTCGAGTCCCTCGGCGCCGAGGACGTGCTCAAGGTCCTGGCCACCGACAAGGGCTCGGTCCTCGACATGCAGGGCTGGGCCAAGGCGAACAAGCGCATCAATCTCATCAAGCAGGAGACCGAGACCGACGAGAGCGGGCGGGAGATCTACGTCCACTACCTGGCCCGCCTCTCCTGATCCCGTTCTCGCGATGATCATCGACTGCGACGGGCACATCCTCGAGCCGCCCGACCTGTGGGAGAAGCACCTCGAGCCCCGCTACCGGAGCCGGGCGCTGCGGATCCGGGTCGGCGACGACGGCTACGAGTACCTGGAGATCGACGGCAAGCGCGCCACCCTGCCCCGCCCCGGCCAGCTCGGCACGCTGGGCGGCATGGGCAAGCGCGTCGACGAGGCGCGGCGGCTGCGCGAGCGGGCCATGAGCGGCGAGATGCGTCCCGACGAGGCGCGCGGCATTCGCCCGGGGCCCGAGCAGACCTACCTGCGCGGCGCCGCCTTCGGCACCATGGACATGGCCGAGCGCGTGCAGCTGCTGGATCGCGAGGGCATGGCCCGGGCGATCCTCTACCCGACGCTCGGGCTCCTCTGGGAAGCCGAGCTGATGGACCCCGAGCTGTCCGGCGCGTACTGCCGCGCGTACAACCGCTGGATCGCCGATTTCTGCCGCGACTCCGGCGGCCGGCTGGTCCCCGTCGCCCACCTCTCGCTGGGCGACCCCGCGGAGGCCGCGCGCGAGCTCGAGCGCGCGGTGCGCGACGGCTGCCGCGGGGCCTTCGTGTGCCCGTTCACGCTCACCCGCCGCCCCCACGGCGCGCCCGAGCACGACGCGGTCTTCGCGGCCGCGCAGGACCTCGACGTGCCGCTCGCGATCCACCCCACCTTCGAGCCGCCCGCCTGGAACGTCCACCACCGCTACGACAAGTTCGGCTGGGCGGTGTGGTACTTCGACCTCTTCGCGGGCCAGGGCGTGCAGCACGCCTTCGCCACGCTCTTCCAGCTCGGGGTCTTCGAGCGCTTCCCGAAGCTCCGGGTGGTGGTGCTCGAGTCGCAGGCCGGCTGGATCGGCTACTTCCTGGATCGCGCCGACGCCATCTTCGCCGGCACCACGCTCGGCGCCACCGTCCGGCTCACCGAGAAGCCCTCGTACTACTTCAGGCGCCAGTGCTTCATCTCCGCCGATCCGGACGAGCGGACCATCCCGGCCATGATGCAGCTGGTCGGCGAGGACAAGTTCTTCTGGGCGAGCGACTATCCCCACCCCGACCATCCCGGCAACTACCTCGAGGAGCTCCGCGAGATGGTGGCGCCGATGCCGGACTCGGGCCGCCGCGCCATCCTGGGCGAGAACGTGGCCCGGGCCTACAAGCTGTCCTGAGAGGACGACGACCATGATCACGAGGTTCGGCAGCCTGTTCGCGGGGCACGTGGACCTGGATCACGAGGGGCTCGACGGCATGCCCGCGAACGACCGCTGGCTCTCCGATGAGAAGCTGGCGACGGTGTTCCCGAAGAGCGAGGCCATCGCGAAGCTGATGGACCGGACCGGCTACGACATCTTCTGGCTGGCCGAGCACCACTTCCAGCGCGAGGGCTACGAGTGCATCCCGAACGTGCTGATGCTGGCCCTGCACCTCTGCCACCTCACCCGGAACATCCGGATCGGCTGCGGCTTCAACATCGCGCCGATGTGGCACCCGCTCCGGATGGCCGAGGACTTCGCCACCGCGGACTGGCTGACCGGCGGGCGCGTCGTGTTCGGGGTCGGGCGCGGCTACCACACCCGCGAGGTCGAGACGTTCGGGGCGCCGCTCCTGGATCAGGCCGCCAACCGCGAGCTGTTCGAGGAGCAGGTCGACCTGATCTTCACGTCGTTCAACCAGCGCGCCTTCTCCCATCGGGGCAAGCACTACACGATCCCGCCGCGGGTGCCCTACCGCGGCTACGAGCTCGAGGAGATCACCCTGGTGCCGCGGCCGAGGACGCTGCCGGTCGAGTGCTGGCAGCCGGTGGTCAGCGCGAGCCCGCGGGCGCTCGACTTCATGGCCAAGCACGACATCCGGGGGATCATCGGCGGCGGCGCGGCGCCCGGCGGCGCCAACGAGAAGGTCGTCCACGCCTTCCGCGAGGCGCGCGCCCGCGCGGGACGGGAAGGCGAGCCGGGCGAGGGGCTCTGCATCGGCTTCTCGTTCCACCTCGCCGACACCGTCGACCAGGGCATCAAGGAGGCCACCCCGTTCTTCGAGGAGAACGTCAAGATGTTCGCCCCGCTCGGCTTCGTGCCCGGCCTCACCCCCGAGCAGATCGACGCGGTGGCCGACCCCAAGCGGGCGCGCCAGGCCAACCTGCCCACCCTGCGCCACGCGGTCAAGGCGGGGAGCTGGCTGATCGGCCCGCCCGAGCTCATCACCGAGCAGCTCATGGAGATCCAGCACAAGTACCCCGGCCTCGAGGTCGTCAACGTGGGCCAGCCGGTGGGCACCCCGCAGGCGGTGATCCTCGACCAGCTCGAGCGCTTCTCGGCGCAGGTCATGCCGGCCTTCAAGAGCAAGTAGGCGCGCCGAGCCGGGCGACGTCGAAGCCGTACAGGCGCGCGGTGTTGGCGCCCGCGATCTTGGCCTGCTCGTCCTCCGGCACGCCGGCCAGGATCTCGGCCAGGATCTTCCGGGACTGGGGGAACGTGGACTCGCTGTGGGGGTAGTCCGAGCCCCACATGAGGTTGTCGACCCCGATCGCGTCCCGCAGCCGGATCCCGATCGCGTCCTCCTGGAAGCTCAGGAAGACGTTGCGGTGGAAGAAGTCGCTCGGGCGCATGCCGTCCTTGAAGCGGTAGAGCGCCTCCTCGTGCCGCTCGCGATACGTGTAGTCCATGCTGGAGAGCACGTGCGGGGCCCAGGCGAGCTCGAACTCCACGATGGCCACCCGCAGGCCGGGATGGCGCTCGAACACGCCGGAGAAGATCATGTCGCACATCGAGATGGCGGGGTAGAAGGCCTTCGTCGACCGGCTGGTCGCGTCGCGAATCGTCCGCTCGCCCGCTCCGCGGATCTTCCCCTGCCGCCGTGTGGCGGTGTGCAGGCTCAGCGGCATGCCGAGCGCCTCGGCCGCGGTCCAGAAGGGCTCGTACTCGGGCTGGTCGTAGCGCCGGGTCTCGAGGGGATACTCCGTGATCATCGCGCCGGCGAAGCCTCTCCGCGCGGCGCGCTCCAGCTCCCCGATTGCGTCCCGGACGTCGTCCACGTTGATCATCGCGATGCCCCGGAGCCGCGCCGGGTCCGCGCGGCAGAAGTCGGCGAGCCAGTCGTTGTAGGCCCGGAAGATGGCCGACATGAGGGCGGGATCGGCCACCTTGAAGTAGAAGAGGCCCTGCGACGGGTACAGCACCTCGCCCGCCACCCCGTCGAGCTGCATGTCGGCCAGGTGCTGGTGCGGGTCGTACCCGCCCGGATGCACGTCCTCGAAGCGGGCATTCGCGGAGATGGTCTCGGGCGCCTCGAAGCGCGCCCCGGCGTTGGAGATGAGCCCGATCCCGGAGACGACCTGGTGGTCCTCGACCACCAGCTGATCGGCGCCGTCGATGCGCTGCATCCGGGGCGCGCGATCGCGGAACGCCCGGTCGATGCGCGTCGTCCACAGATCCGGCGGCTCGAAGACGTGAGAATCGGACGACAGGATGAGTGCGGGTGTCATGGCCCTCTCCTCTCCAGCGTGCAGGTCATCGCCCCCACGGCTTCGTCCTGCGGATAGTACTCGTGTCGGGGACCTCGTCAAGTGGGTGCGCCCGGGGCGCCGGGACTATAATCCCTCCCGGAGGATCCCCCAATGGCCACGACCACCGGAGTGAAGTCCCCGCAGGCGCTCGCCGAGACCCGACGCTGGGCCGCCCCCGGCTCGAGGTCGGCCGCGCTCTTCGCCGAAGCCCAGGGCGTGATGCCGGGCGGCAACACGCGCACCACCGTCTACATGGCGCCGTACCCGCCCTACGCGGCCTCGGGCGACGGCTGCTGGATCACGGACGTCGAGGGCGACCGGCGGCTCGACTGCCTGAACAACTACACCGCGCTGATCCACGGGCACGCGCACCCGGCCATCGTCGAGGCGGCCACCCGTCGGCTCGCGCTGGGCTCGTCGTTCCCGCTGCCCACCCCGGAGGAGGTCGAGCTGGCCACCCTGCTGTGCGAGCGCCTGCCCTCGGCCGAGCGCGTGCGCTTCACCAACTCGGGGAGCGAGGCGGTGATGATGGCGATCAAGGGCGCGCGGGCCTGGACCGGGCGGCCGAAGATCGCCAAGTTCGAGGGGGCCTACCACGGCTCCTACGACTACGCGGAGGTGAGCCTCTCCTCCGCGCCCGAGCAGTGGGGCAGCCTGGCCGCCCCGGCCAGCACCCCATACTCGCGCGGCGTGCCGCCCGCGGTGCTCGACGACGTCGTCGTGCTGCCGTTCAACCACGCGGAGCTGGCCGTGGCGCGCATCGAGCGCGAGGCCCGGCACCTCGCGGCGGTGCTGGTTGACCCGATCCCGAACCGCGTGGGCCTGATCCCGGCGCAGCGCGACTTCCTCCGGGCCCTGCGCGAGGTGACGGCCGCGCACGGCATCGCGCTGATCTTCGACGAGGTCATCACGTTCCGGGTGGGCTACCACGGCGCCCAGGGCGCGTTCGGCGTCACGCCGGACCTGACCACGCTCGGCAAGATCATCGGGGGCGGCTTCCCGGTGGGCGCGGTGGCCGGGCGGGCCGAGGTGATGGCGGTGTTCGATCCCACCGGCGGCAAGCCGGCGGCGCCGCACGGCGGGACCTTCAACGCCAATCCGGTGACCATGGCCGCGGGCCTGGCCGCGATGCGGCTGCTCACGCCCGAGGCCTTCGCGAAGCTCGACGAGCTGGGGGCCAAGCTGCGCGGCAGCCTCGAGGCCTGCTTCAAGCGCGCGGGCGTGCCCGGCGCCGTCACCGGCCAGGGCTCGCTCTTCCGCGTCCACCCGACCGACCGCGAGCTGACCGACTACCGCAGCACGCGCACCACGCCCGAGGAGGAGGCGCGCCTGCAGCGGCTGATCCGCGGGCTCATGGAGCACGGCGTGCTGTTGTCGATCACCGGCCTCGGGTGCCTCTCCACGCCGATGGGCGACGCGGAGCTGGAGAGCCTGACCGAGACGTTCGCCGCGGTGCTGGCCGCTCCCTAGTCCGCCGCCTCCCGGCGCTTGACCGTCAGCACCGGGCACGGGGCCAGGCGCACCACCTTCTCGGCCACGCTCCCCATGAGCACGTGCTGGAGCCCGGTGCGGCCGTGGGTGCTCATGACGATGAGGTCCGCCCCCCGCTCCTGGGCGACGCGGACGATGGTGTCCGCGGGCTGGCCCATGGCAACCTCCGCCTCCCACGGGCCCTGGAAGGCGTTGGAGACGAGGTCGCGGAGCTGGGTCAGCGCCTCCTCGCTCCGGTCGCGGCGCACGACCTCGGGCGGCGCCTGGAACGGGGCGCCGGTCACGCGGCCGCCGGCCGACGGATCGAGGTCGCCCTGCGGCCCCAGCCCGGGCACCCCGCTGACGTAGTGGACGTCCGTCCGCGTGTCCGCCGGGAGCACGTGGAGCAGTGTCACCCGGGCGTGGTGGAGCACCGCCTCCTCGATCGCGTAGCGGAGGGCGCCGTTCGCGGGCTCCGAGAAATCCGTCGGGACGAGCACATGCTTGAAGGCCATGTCGGTCTCCTCACCAGGGGCGAAGCCAGCGGTCGATCGAGAGGGCTCCGGCTCCTCCCACGAGAACGGCCAGCGCCATGCCGATCAGAGCCAGGTTCATCTCGAAGCCGTGCCCCTTGCCCGGCGCGGACGACCAGTTGATGAAGAAGCCGTTGGGCCAGTGAACCTTGGCGATCGCCACCAGCATGACGAGGATGAGCCCCACCGCCGCGGGCCGGACCAGCAAGCCCACGATCATCGCGAGCCCGCCGAAGCACTCGGTGAAGGCGGCGAGCACCGTCAGCGGGGCCGGGATGCCGAGCGCTTGCCGGAAGTAGGCGATGACTCCGCGAAGCCCGGGACCGCCGAACCAGCCGAAGACCTTCTGGGCGCCGTGGGCGAAGAAGATCACGCCCAGGAAGACGCGCACGATGAGAAGGGACTTCGAGGCGAAGGTGCCCAAGAGCATATCCATGGCGCGCTCCTCTGGCTCCGGATGGGACACTGCGGGGGCAGCACCCTCTTACGCTTACGCCAGGCGGTTGTCAACGCCCGCCGGCCCCGTGCTACCCTACGCGCGCCATGCGCCTCACCGAGACCGACGCGCTGACGCTGGCCCGGCTGATCCGCACGAAGCGGGTCTCCCCCGTCGCGGTGGTCGACGCGGTGCTGGAGCGGATCGAGGCTCTCCAGCCGACCGTGAACGCGTTCATCACCGTGACCGCGGACGAGGCGCGCGACGCCGCCCGGCGCGCCGAGGCCGCGGTGATGGCGGGCGACCGGCTCGGCCCCTTCCACGGCGTGCCGTTCTCGGTCAAGGACCTCCTGCTCACGAAGGGCGTTCGGACCACGATGGGCTCCCGGATCTTCGCCGACCAGGTGCCGGCCGAGGACGCGGTCCCGGTCCGCCGCCTTCGCGAGGCCGGCGCCATCCTCGTCGGCAAGACCACCACGCCCGAGTTCGGCCACAAGCCGCTGACCGACAGCCCGCTGTTCGGCGCCACGCGCAACCCGTGGGATCTCTCGCGCACCGCGGGCGGCTCGTCGGGCGGCGCGGCCGCGGCGGTCGTCAGCGGCCAGGGGCCGCTGGCGCTCGGCACCGACGGGGGCGGCTCCATCCGTCTGCCCGCCGCGTGCTGCGGCATCGTCGGGCTCAAGCCCACGCTGGGCCGCGTGCCGCACGTGCACCAGGCCGACCTCTTCTCCTCCACCTCCTACATCGGCCCGATGGCCCGGACCGTCGCGGAGACCGCGGCCTGCTTCGACGTGATCGTGGGCTTCGACGCGGGCGATCCCTACTCCCGCCCGGAGCTCCCCGACGACCCGCGCGGCGTCGAGGTGCGCGGGCTGCGGCTCGGGTGGCTCCCTCGGGTGGGCAACCGCCTCGTCGATCCCGGCGTGCTCGCCGCGAGCGAGGCGGCGCTGCGCCATCTTGAGGCCCAGGGCGCGCGCGTCGAGACGGTGGAGGAGGACCTCGCGCCCTTCGAGCGCGCCTTCCTGGTCTTCCTCCAGGGCGGGCTGGCCGCGCGCGTCGGCCCGCACATGGCCGCGTTCGGCGACCGGGTGGCGCGGAGCCTGCGCGAGTCGATCGAGCGCGGCGCGCGGTGGTCGGCGGTGGACTGGGCGAACGCGGTGGCCCAGCGCACCACGGTGTACCGCCGCGTGGGCGCGCTCTTCCAGCGCTTCGACTTCCTGCTCTCCCCCGCCCTCGGCCGGCCCGCGCTCGCCGTCGACGACGACCCGTACGAGCCGATCACGATCGCGGGCGAGAGCGCGGGCTCGATCCGCGGGGCCTGGTATCCCTATCTCTGGCCGTTCAACCTCTCCGGCCACCCGGCGATCTCCCTGCCGTGCGGCTGGTCGTCCGACGGGCTGCCCGTCGGGCTGCAGATCGTCGGGCCCTGGCACGCGGACCGCCGCGTGCTCGCCCTCGCCGCACACCTCGAGCGCGAGCGCCCCTGCGCGCGCCCGATGCCCCTCTAGGAGACACCCATGCCGCTCTCGCCCCATGGCTTCCCGGTGCTGCTCAGCTTCGACATCGACGCCGAGACGATGTGGACCGGGCGTGATCCCAAGAACGCCGAGCGTCCCATCGTGATGAGCCAGGGTGCCTACGGCTGGAAGGTGGGGATGCCGCGCATCCTCGACCTGCTCGCCCGCTACGGCCTGCGCGTGACCTTCTTCGTCCCGGGCCTGGTCATGGAGCAGCGCCCCGCCATGGTCGAGGCGATCCTCAAGGGCGGCCACGAGATCGCGCACCACTCGTGGTCGCACGCCTGGATCGTCAACCTCACGCTCGAGCAGGAGCGCGAGGAGATGGACCGGGGCATCGAGATCATCAAGCGCATGACCGGGCGGAACCCGGTCGGCTACCGCTCGCCGGCGGCAGAGTTCAGCCCCCACACCCTGCGGATGCTCCGCGAGTACGGGTTCGGCTACTCCTCGAACTACTTCGACGACGACTCGCCGTACCTCCACCGGATCGACGGCAAGCTCACCGACATCGTCGAGTTCCCCTTCGCCTGGGTGCTCGACGACGCGCCGTTCTTCCAGTATTCGATCACGCTCCCCGGGCGCACCATGCAGGCGCCGTCGGCGGTGTTCGAGGCCTGGCGGCGCGAGTTCGACGTGCTCTACCGGGAGGACCGGTACTTCTGCCTCGCCATGCATCCCCAGATCATCGGCCGCCCGTCGCGCATCACGCTCCTCGAGGAGCTGATCAAGTACATCCTCGGCCACGCGCGGGTGTGGCCGGCCCGCTGCGACGAGGCGGCCGACGCGGTGCGCCCGGCCCTGCGCGCGGAGGCGCGCGCGTGAGGCTCGCCGGGCGCCGCGTCCTCGTGACCGGCGCGGCCTCGGGCATCGGGCTGGCCACCGCGCGCCTCTTCCAGCGCGAGGGCGCCCGCGTGGCCATGCTCGACCGCGACGGCGCAGCGCTGACGAAGGCCGCCGGGGACGGCGCGGCGTCGCTGGTGTGCGACGTGGCCGAGGAGGGCCAGGTGCGGGCCGCCGTCGCGCAGGCCGCGGCCGCGCTGGGCGGGCTCGACGGGGTCGTCAACAGCGCGGGCATCGACCTGATGCGGCCCTTCGAGCAGATGACGGCGGCGGAGTGGGCGCGGGTCATGGCGGTCGACCTCACCGGCCCCATGCTCGTGTGCCACGCCGCGCTCCCCGCGCTCCGGCAGGCCGGGCGCGGGACCATCGTCAACATCGCCTCGGGCGCCGCGCTGCGGCCGCTCGAGCACCGGACGGCCTACTGCGCGGCGAAGGCGGGGCTCGTCATGTTCGGCAAGACGCTGGCCGTCGATCTGGCCGCCGACCGCATCCGCGTGAACGCGATCTGCCCCGGCATCATCGACACGCCGCTCTTCCGCTCCTCCTGGACCGGGGCGGCGGATCCGGAGGCGGAGCTGGCGCGCATCCTCGAGCGGTACGTGATCAGGCGGCCCGGGGAGCCGGAGGAGATCGCGCAGGCCGCGCTGTACCTGACGAGCGACGAGTCGTCGTTCGTCACCGGGGCGGCGCTGGCGGTGGACGGGGGGCGGACGTTTCACTGAGGATCAGCCGACGAAGACGCCGCCGGAGGGGTGGAGGATCTCGCCGGTGAAGAACGCCGACTCGTCCGAGGCGAGGAAGAGCGCGGTGGACGCGACCTCGTCCGGCGTGCCGTAGCGGCCCATCGGCGTGAGGCTCATGGCCCAGCGGCTCCGCTCCGCGTCGCCCCGCAGCGGCGCGGTCATGGGCGTCTCGATGAAGCCGGGCCCGATCGCATTGACGCGGATCCCGTGGCGCGCCAGCTCCTGGGCCAGGCACTTCGTCGCCATCCAGACCCCGGCCTTGCTCACGCTGTAGGCGCCGCCGGTCGAGGGCATCTTCGACATGATCGAGCCCAGGTTGACGAGGCTGCCGCCCCGCCGGTTGGCCACCATCCAGCGCGCCACCGCGCGGTTCGAGAACAGCACGCCGTAGAGGTTCACGTCGATCACCGCGCGGAACGAGGCGGTCGGGATGTCGAGCATCGTGTACGGCTTCGCGGACGCCACGTCGGGGCGCACGCTCGCCACGCCGGCGGCGGCCACCAGCACGTCCACCCCGCCGAACGCCTCCACGCAGGCCGCCACCATGGCGTCGTTGGCCGCCTCGTCCGTGGTGTCGGTCCGGAGCGCCAGCGCCCGCTGCCCCTCCGCCTCCACGCGCCGGGCGGTGTCCTTGGCCGCGGCCTGATCCCGGTCGGCCACGCACACCTTCGCCCCTTCCTGCGCGAACCGGAGCGCGCACGCGCGCCCGATGCCGCTGCCGCCGCCGGTGATCACCGCGATCTTGCCCGCGAGCCGTCCCGCCATGGTCGCTCCTCCTCGAATTGACCTCAGATCATCCACCGGCCGCCGTCGATCAGGATCGACTGCCCGGTGATGTAGCGCGCGTCGTCGCTGGCCAGGAACGCCACCACGCCGGCCACGTCCTCGGGCTCGGCCACGTAGCCCATGGGCACGCTGTTCCGCACCTTGTCGATCACTTCCTTCGGCAGCCGGTCGTGGGCGCGGGTGCGGATCGCCCCCGGGCAGACCGCGTTGACGTTGACGTGGAACGGCGCCAGCTCGCGCGCGAGCGAGCGGGTGAAGCCGACCACCCCCATCTTCGCCGCCGCATAGTCCACGAACCCGGTGTCGCCGTAGAACGCGGACTCGGTCGACATGTTCACGATGCGGCCGCTCCGGCGGGCCCGCATCTCCTCGACGGCCAGCCGGGTGGCCCGCATGGTCGCGAGCAGCGAGACCTCGATGACGAAGCGCCACGTCTCCTCGGCCGAGAGGTAGAACTCGCTCGCGCGCTCGCGGGCGCTCTGGCCCACGTTGTTGAAGAGGATGTCGATGCGCCCGAACCGCTGCCGGATGGTCCCGAAGGCCTGGTGCACCGCGTGGGTGTCGGTCCAGTCCGTCGTGATCGTCAGCACCTGCCGGCCGGCCACCTCGGCCTCGCGGGCCACCGCGTGCAGCGGGTCGCCCTCGCGGTCGACCAGGGCCAGGTCCGCGCCTTCGCGGGCCAGGCGCAGCGCGCTGGCGCGGCCGATGCCGTTGGCGGCCCCGGTCACGAGCGCGATGCGTCCGGCCAGCCGTCCCTCGACGAGAGTGGTCATCGCGATCCCTCCTGACTCCGATCAGACGAAGCGGTGGAAGCCGATCCAGCGCTCGGCCACCGCGAGGCCGGCGCCGGTGAGCACGATCAGCATGGTGGAGATGGCCGCGATGGACGGGTCCACCCCGTACTCGATCGCGGTGAAGATCTTCACCGGCAGCGTCATCTGGCCCGCGCCCAGCAGGAAGATCGACACCGGCACATTGTCGAACGACACGATGAAGGCGAAGAGGGCCCCCGCCGCCACGCCGGGGCGGATCAGGGGCAGCGTGACCGTGAAGAACGCCACCGGCCCGCTCGCCCCCAGCACCCGCGCGGCGTGCTCCAGCTCCGGGTCGATGCCCTGCAGGCTCGCGGTCACCGCCCGCACCACGTAGGGCGCGGTGATCACCATGTGCGCCAGCGCGAGCCCGACGAACGACCCGTTCAGCCGGACCATCGCGTAGAACTGCAGCAGCGCCACCCCCACCACCACCGCGGGGAAGACCAGGGGCGCGTTCAGCAGCGCCGAGACCAGGGCGCCGCCGGGCACCCGCCGCCGGATCAGTGCGAAGGACGCGGCCACCCCGGCCCCGACCGCGCCGCCGGTGGCGACCAGCGCGAGCAGCACGCTGAACCCGATGGCCTGCACGTACTCGGCGTCGCCCAGCACCTGGGTGAACCACTGCAACGTCA
The DNA here is from genome assembly GCA_035493135.1 of Verrucomicrobiia bacterium. Taxonomy (GTDB): domain Bacteria; phylum Methylomirabilota; class Methylomirabilia; order Rokubacteriales; family CSP1-6; genus CAMLFJ01. The sequence goes on along the minus strand of DATJIR010000360.1, from coordinate 13,430 downwards.
GGCCGCGCGGCGGCACGGTGAGGTACGACGTGCGGCTCAGCGACGCGAGCGCGATCACGACCACCGGCAGCATCAGGAAGGCGAAGACCAGGGCGACCCACGCCCGCAGGACCCACCCGCGCACCCGGGCCGCGGTCACGCGCGCGCTCCGGTGCGCCGGGCGAGGCGCCCGGAGAGGTAGACCAGCGCCAGCACGATCAGCGTGAGCAGCAGCGCCTGCGCCGAGCCCGCCGGCCAGTTCAGACGCTGGAGGAACTCGTCGTAGATGAGCGTGGCCATCACCTGGTAGGTCGGCCCGCCGAGCAGGCGCGGGGTCACGAGCGCGCTGATCGTGAGCACGAAGACCAGGATCGAGCCCGAGAGGATCCCGGGCGCCGAGAGCGGCAGCGTGACGCGGCAGAACGTGCTGGCCCAGGAGGCGCCCAGCACGCGCGCGGCGTCCTCGACGTCGCGCGGGATGTTCTGGATGGCCCCGATCAGCACCAGCACCATGAACGGCAGGAAGATGTGGGTCATCGCGATCAGGAGGCCGCCGAAGTTGAAGAGCAGCTTCACCGGCGCGTCCACGACCCCGAGCGCGCGCAGGGCCTGGTTCACCAGCCCGTTCTGGGCGAGCAGGGCGATCCAGCCGAAGGTGCGCACCACCAGGTTCAGCATGAGGGGGAAGACCACCAGGATGGTCAGCCAGCTCCGCCAGCGCGACGGGGTGCGCGCCAGGAAGAGGGCCACCGGGTAGCCGATGACCAGCGTGGAGAGCGTGACCGTGAAGCCGAGCGCGAGCGTCCGGCCGATGATCTCGAGGTAGTAGGAGTCGGTGAGGAGCTTGGTGTAGTAGCGCGCGGTGACCCCGTCGGTGATGCCCACCAGCGGGACGTACGGGCGGAAGCTCATCGGCACCATCAGCCCCACCGGCACCACGAAGGCGACCAGCAGGAGCAGGAGCGGCGGCGCCAGCAGCCACCACCCGGACCGGGATCTCACCGCGCGCCTCCCGGGCCCGGCTCGCCGCCGGGCAGCAGCGTCACGTCCTCGGGCCGCCACGCGACGAGCGTGCGGTCGCCGCGCGCGAGGGGCGCGGAGGCGCCGGGGGCCGCCACCTCCAGCTCGCGCCCGTCCGCGAGCTGGACGACGTAGTGGTGCGCCTGCCCCGCGAAGGCGTGGAACACGATGGTGGCCGCGAACCGGTTGGGGCTGCCCGCGCCGGCCCCCTCGCCGGCGGGCTCGAGGCGGATGCTCTCCTGGCGAACCACCGCGTGCACCGCCTGCCCCGCGACGAGGCCCGGGCGCGGGCCGGCCACGATCGAGAGCGCGCCCCCATCGAGCGCGACGACGGTGCGGCCCGCCTCGCTCCCCGCGACCGTGCCGGTCAGGAAGTTCGCGCGCCCGAGGAACCGGGCGACGAACGGCGTGGCCGGCCGCCGATAGACCACCTCCGGCCGGCCGATCTGCTCCACCCGCCCGTGCTCCATCACCACCACCCGGTCGGACAGGATGAGGGCCTCCGCCTGGTCGTGGGTCACGAAGATCATCGTGGTGCCGAGGCGCTGCTGCAGGCGCTTGAGCTCCACCCGCATCTCGTCGCGCAGGAGCGCGTCCAGGTTCGAGAGCGGCTCGTCGAGGAGGAGGACGCGGGGCTCGGTCACGAGCGCCCGCGCCAGGGCCACGCGCTGCTGCTGACCGCCGGAGAGCTCGCGCGGGTACCGGGCCCCGAGCGGGCCGAGGCGCACCAGCTCCAGCATGCGCCCGACGCGCGGGCCCACCGCCGCCTCCCCCACCCCGCGGCGCCGGAGGCCGAAGGCGACGTTGTCGAGCACGGTCATGTGTGGGAAGAGCGCGTACGACTGGAAGACCAGCCCGAGGTTGCGCCGGTGGACCGCCACCCGCGTGATGTCCTCCCCGGCCAGCACCACCTGCCCGCCGTCGGGCTCCACGAGCCCGGCCACCATGCGGAGCAGCGTGCTCTTGCCGCAGCCCGAGGGCCCCAGGAGGGAGAGGAACTCGCCGGGCGCGGCGTCGAGCGACACCTCGTCGACCGCGAGGACGGCGCCGAACGCCTTGCGGAGCCGGCGTACGCTGAGAGCCGGCGCGGCGCCGCTCACCGCCGGGGACGCGCGCCGCGCCGGGTCCGGGTCAACGCGCGATCTCGCGCCCCCAGCGCTCCGACCACTCCGGGAACTTCTTCGCCACCAGGTCCGTGTCGGGGAAGAACATGCGCTGGACGATCGGGCCGTAGGGCACGAGCTTCGCCAGGTCGGCCGGCAGCTGGACCTTCCGGTTGGTGGGCCCGGCGAACTGGGACTGCCCGAAGCAGAGCTGGCCCTCCGGCGAGAGGAGCACCGAGATGTACCGCTGCGCGAGCTCCCGCTTCGGGCTGCCCTTGGGCACCGACACCGTCGGCACGATGCCGATCGCGCCCTCGCTCGGGTAGGCCGCGGCCACCGGCACGCCCTTGAGCGCGGCCGCGCCGGTCCGGTCCGTGTACCACACCGCCACGGAGATGTCGCCGCGCTCGAACAGCGGGATGATCTGGTCCGGCTGGGTGTACATCATCTGGATGTTGGGCTTGAGCTTCTTGATCGCCTCGAAGCCCGGCTCGATGTTCTCGACCGACCCGCCGTTCAGGCGCGCCGCCGCCATCAGGAACTGCTGGCCCGAGGTGCCGGAGATGTCCGGGATGGCCAGCTTGCCCTTCCACTCGGGCTTCCAGAGGTCGGCCCACGAGGTGGGCGGCGTCTTCACGAGGTTGGTGTTGTAGGTGATGATGGTGCCGGCGAACATCATCGAGACCCAGTAGGCGTCCTTGTCCCGGGAGGCGTCGTAGAGATCGTTCCAGTGCTCGATCTTGGCGGGCTCGAGCGGCTGGAGCAGCCCTTCCGCCTTCGCCTGCTTGACGATCTGGCTGTCCATGTAGGCGACGTCGAGCTCGGCCCGGGCCCCGGCCGCGCGCAGCTTGGCCATGGTCTGCACCGAGCTGCCGAGCACGTACTTCACGGTGGACCCGGTCGCCTTCTCGAAGGCGGCGGCGTGGCACTTCTTCGAGTTGTCGACGAAGGTCCCGCCGAAGGTCGCCACCACCAGCTCGTCGGCGGAGACCGGCCACACGAGGCCGGCGGAGAGCAGGCACATCAGCATGGTCGCACGGAGCATGGTCATGATCGCGGGTCCTCTCGGGGTACGGGGTGGCGCGATTATTCCCGAGGCGCGCCGGGCAGTCAACCCTTGACGCCTCCGCTCTCGCGGGCGAGTATGGCGCTCGGCAGCTCACCGACACCCGAGAGACCGGAGGGCGGCATGACCGACCGCACCCAGGATCCGATCAATCCGATCCAGCTCCCGCTCGACCACACCCGGCGCGCGTTCCTCGGAGCGGGGGCGCTCACGCTGCTGGGGCTCGCGGCGCCGCGGCCCGCCGCGGCCCAGGCTCCCAAGCGGGGCGGCACGCTGGTCGTGGCGGCGGACGTGAGCCCGCCGGGCCTCGACCCCCAGAAGTCCGCCGCGGCCCACAGCTGGATGATCGCGGAGCACGTCTACTCGACCCTGCTGCGCCGCGACCCGAAGATGAACATCGTCGGCGACCTCGCGGAGTCCTGGCAGGTGGTCAACGACACCACGTTCGTGTTCAAGCTCCGCAAGGGCGTGACGTGGCACCACGGGCGCGAGCTGGCGGCCGACGACGTGAAGTACTCGTTCGAGCGGATGCTCGACGAGAAGACCGCGTCGCCCTGGCGCTCCAACTGGTCGATCATCGACCGCGTCGAGGCGCCCGACAAGTCCACCGTGCGCTTCGTCATCAAGCGGCCGTTCGCCCCGTTCTTCTCGTACCTGGCCACGCCCCACTACGGGGCCATCGTGCCGCGCGACATCGTGGAGAAGAACGGGGACCTCCAGAAGGTCGCCTCCGGGACCGGGCCCTTCGTGCTCGAGCGGTTCGTCCCGGACAACTCCGTCGTCCTCAAGCGGAACCCGAGCTACTACGAGTCGGGGCTCCCCTACCTCGACGGGCTCGAGTACCGGATCATCCCGGACGAGGCGGCGCGCCTCGCCGCCCTGCGCGCGGGCACCGTCCACTACCTCTGGTCCGTCGACCCGCTCATCGACCGGCAGCTCCAGGGCGCGCCCGGTGTCGTGCTCCGCGAGCCGGACGGCTACTGCGCCCAGCACGGCATGGCCTTCAACCAGACGAAGGCGCCGTTCACCGACGTGCGCGTCCGGCGGGCGGTCAGCGTGGGCATCAACCGGGGCGAGATCATCGCGAGCGTCCTGCGGGGCCACGGGGCCATCACCACCAAGATCCCGCCGTGCGACGCGCCCTTCGGCTACAGCGGCGACGACAAGGGCCTGCCCTACTACGTCCACGACGCCGCGCTGGCCAAGCGCCTGCTCGCCGAGGCGGGGCTGGCCGGCGGCCTCGACACGACCCTCGAGGTGTCGCCCCGCTTCCCCCAGACCGTGCGCACCGGCGAGGTCATGAAGGAGCAGCTCGCGGGCGCCGGCATCCGCGTCACCCTCAAGCAGGTCGAGTGGGGCGCCGCGCTGAAGAACTTCGTCCGCACCGAGTACGACGGCATGAGCATGATCCCGCTGGTGTGGCAGCCCGACCCCGACGCCCACGTCTACGACATTTTCCACAGCGGGTCGGCCATCAACCTGGGCAAGTTCAAGGACGCCAAGGTCGACCAGCTCCTCGACCAGGGCCGCACCACCCTCGACCGCGACAAGCGGATCGCCGTCTACCGCGAGCTGCAGCAGCACATGGCGGACCAGGCGTACCTGATCTTCCCCTACGCCTCCGGCGCGACCGAGGCGCTCCGCGACACGGTCAAGGGCTACGTCTCCCTCCCCGGCGCGCAGCCGGGCAGCCGCAGCCGGCAGTTCTTCAAGCAGACGTGGCTCGGCTGACGCGCGGGCGCGCCCACGCGTCGGGGAGCGAATGACCGCCTACGTCGCCAAGCGGCTGCTCCTGCTGATCCCGACGCTGCTCGGGGTGTCGGCGCTCACGTTCCTGCTCATCCACCTGATCCCGGGCGACCTCGTGACCATCCTGCTCGGGATCACCGCGAGCCAGAACGAGCAGACCCGGCAGGCGCTGATCCACGCGCTCCACCTGGACCGGCCGCTCGCGGTGCAGTACGTCCTGTGGCTCCGCGACGTGCTGCGGGGCGACCTCGGCCACTCCCTCGTCACCGGGTTCTCGGTGCGCGACGAGCTGGCCCGCAGCTACCCGGTGACGCTCCAGCTCGCGCTGATGGCGATGTCCATCGCCCTCGCGGTCGGCATCCCCCTCGGCGTCCTCGCGGCCACCCGGGCCGGACGCGTGCTCGACGCCTCCACCCGCGTGTTCTCGCTGCTCTTCATCTCGGCGCCCGCGTTCTTCATCGGGACGGTGGTGATCATCGGGGGCGCGCGCTACGCGCCGTGGCTGCCGACCCTCGGCCACGTGCCGTTCACGGAGAGCCCGGCCCGGAGCGTGGGGACCATGCTGCCCGCGGCGGCGTCGCTCGGCCTCGCCATCTCCGCGATCATCGCGCGCTTCACGCGCAGCAGCATGCTCGAGGTGCTGGGACAGGACTTCGTCCGCACCGCCCGCGCCAAGGGCGTGGCCGACCGCGCGGTCGTCTACAAGCACGCGCTCCGCAATGCCCTGATCCCGGTGGTGGCGATGGCCGGCACCCAGTTCGTCTACCTCATCGGGGGAGCGGTGATCATCGAGGAGGTCTTCGCGCTGCCCGGCATGGGGCGCGTGGTCGTCAACGCGATCTACCAGCGGGACTACACGATGATCCAGGGCGCGGTCCTGCTGCTCACCTCCGCGGCGGTGCTCGTCAACCTGGCCCTCGATCTCGTGTACCGCCTGATCGACCGCCGGATCCTGTACTCGTGAGCGGCGAGGCCAGCGGCACCGCGGGCCCGCGGCGCGCGCCCCGGGCGCTGCGGAGCGGATCGTTCCTGTTCGGGGGCCTCATCGTCACCGTCCTCCTGGTCGCGGCGCTGGCCGCGCCGTGGCTCGCCCCGTACGCGCCCACCACGATCTTCCCGGGCGCGGAGATCCGGCCGCCGGACCTCCGCTTCTGGCTCGGCACGGACGAGGTGGGCCGCGACATCCTGAGTCGCGTCCTCTACGGCAGCCGCGTGTCGCTCGGGGTCGCGATCCCGTCGGTGGCGCTGGCGGTGCTGGCCGGGACGACGGTGGGGATCGGCCTCGGCTACTGGGGCGGCGCGCCGGACCTGCTCGCCATGCGGGTGTTCGATGTGCTCTTCGCCTTCCCCCCGATCCTCCTCGCCATCGCGCTGGTCGCGGCCCTCGGCCCGAGCACGGTCAACCTCGTGCTCACGATCGCGGTGCTGACGCTCCCGCAGTTCGCGATGCTCACCCGGAGCGCGACCCTCGCGCTCACGCCCCAGGACTTCGTCCAGGCCGCCCGCGCGCTCGGGGCCTCCCACGCGCGCATCCTCGGCGCGCACCTGCTGCCCAACATCACGCCCACCCTCGCGGTGCAGACGAGCCTGAGCCTCTCGATCGTGATCCTGGTCGAGGCGGCGCTCAGCTTCCTCGGGCTCGGCACCCAGCCGCCCGCGCCGAGCTGGGGCAGCATGCTGAGCCGCGGGCGCCAGTACATGACCATCGCCCCGTGGCTGGTGCTGGCCCCGGGGCTCGCCATCATGCTCGCGGTGCTCGGCTTCAACCTGCTCGGGGACGCCCAGCGCGATCTCCTGGATCCGCGCCGGGCGGGCGCGGAAGGGAGGAACCCATGAGACCAACCGTGCGGATCGCGGCCGTCCAGGCGCGGCCGGTGTCGGAGCTCTTCGAGGACATGTGGAGCGCGGGCGACGTGGCCCACGCGGTCGAGCTGCTCGAGGAGGCGGCCCGGGGTGGCGCGGCCTGCGTCTGCTTCCCGGAGCTGTACCCGCGGGTGGGCGAGGTCGAGATCCGCGCGGCGGCACGGCGCCTGGGCGTCTTCGTGGTGGCGGGCCTGATCGAGGGCACCCGGGCCAGCTGGCACAACACCGCGACGGTGATCGGGCCCGACGGTGGCGTCCTCGGCCGCCAGCCGAAGTGCTTCCCGACGCAGAACGAGATCGACAACGGGGTGGTGGCGGGCAAGGGCTACCGCGTGATCGAGACCGACATCGGCCGGCTCGGCATCGTGATCTGCGCCGACTTCGCCTTCTTCTCCGAGGGCATCGAGTCCCTCGTCGAGCAGGGGGTGGACATCGTCTTCAACCCGTCGTGGTGGTTCGCCCTCGGCGAGGCCTACCCGGCCACCGTCATCGGCCGCCACATGCACTACGGCAAGCCCGTGATCGGCGTCGACATCGCCGCGTGCGCGCTCCGGCTCCGCGACGCCGACGGCCGGCTGGTGGAGCGCTTCCCCCGCGCCGGCGGCTACAGCACGGTGTGCGTGCCCCCGCCCATCGCGTCGCTGGCCGACCTGGCCGCGTGGTTCCGGACCAAGGCCGGCGGCACCAACTCGGCGGAGGGCTTCATCCAGAGCCTGGGAGAGGACGAGGGCATCCTCTACGCCGACGTCGACCTCGCGGCGGTCCGGCGATTCCCCGGGTACTTCTACCGGAACACGGGCGGCTGAGTCGGGACGATCGCCCGGTGGACGCCCAGCGGCTGCTCGACGAGTTGGTCCAGGCCGCGCGGCGCCTCGGGGTCGAGGTCCGGATGGAGCCCTTCGAGACGCCGGCTGCGATGGGCGGCGGGCTCTGCGTGGTGCGGGGCGCACACCTCGTGCTGATCGACCAGCGCGCGCCGCTGGCGGATCGGCTCCGCGCGCTCGCGCGCGCCCTCGGCGACCTGGGGAGCGAGGCGGTCTACATGGCCCCGGAGGCCCGCGAGCTCGTCGAGCGGGCGCGCCCCGCGAGGCGCCTCACCCCGTCAGGGTGATTGCGGCGCGCCGCTCTTGAAGGGGTCGGGCGCCGGACCGGTGAGCGACGGGCGGCACTCGTAGATCCGGTCGCCGACGGTGTGCTGCAGGGTCTCGTCCGCCCCGAGCCGCCGCATGAGGCCGAGGGTGCGGGTCACCCACCGCGTCCGCGACTGGGCCGCCTCCTCGCACGCGGCCTTCGAGGCATACTCGCGGCTCGCCGGCTCCCACGTGAAGCCGTTGACGGCCGAGCTCCTCCAGATGACGTGCGGCTGCTCGTCCGCCGCGGCCACCATGATGAGCCCCGCCACGATCGCGACCCGCCAGCCGTCGGCGCCCACCCCCGTCCCCCCCCCTCACAGATCCCGGATGCGCGGCATCACCTCGCGGCCGATGCGCTCGAACGAGCGCAGCATGAGCCGGTGATCGCCCACGACGTGCCGCACCATCACCGAGTCGAAGCCCATGGCCCGGTAGCGGCGCAGGCTCTCGACGACGGTGGCCGCGCCGCCCACCAGCAGCTGATCGAGGCCGGTGCCGCGATAGCCTTCCGCGAGGATGGCGCCGACGACCGCGCGCGCCTCCTCGTCGGACTCCCCGACGTAGATGTCGCGGCGCAGGACCGGGCGCGCCGGGCGCCCCGCGCGCACCGCCCCCGCGCGGTAGAGGTCGAGCTGGCGCCGGAGGTCCTCGTCCGTCGCGTTCTGCCCGGTCAGCCACGCGTCGCCCAGCCGCGCGGCCCGCTCGGCCGACGCGGCCACGGTGCCGCCGAGCCAGATCTCGACCGGGACCCGGGGCAGCGGGCTGATCGTGGCGCCCTCCAGCGTGAAGTAGCGGCCGCGATGGGTGACGCGCTCGCCGGCGAGCAGGGCACGCGTGACCGCCACCACCTCCTCGAGGCGGCCCACCCGGCTCTTCTCCTCCATGCCGAAGGCCTGGAACTGCGGCGGGCGGCCGCCCAGGACGAAGGTCACGATCAGCGGCCCGCCCGCGAACGCGGCGAGCGTGCCGATCTGCTCGGCGAGCAGGACCGGGTGGTAGAACGGCGCGAGCAGGACCACCCCGATCGGCATGTCGCCGGTCACGCTCATGAGGCGGGCGAGGGTGGGCAGGGGCGAGAACGCCGCGGCGTAGCCCGGGTCGGCGCCGTGGCTGTCGCCGGTCAGGAGACCGTCCAGCCCCGCCGCGCGGGCCGCGGCCGCGACCTCCATCAGATTGCGCGCCTGCTCCTCGGGCGTGTAGGCGCCCATCGGCCGCTCGATGAACGCGCCCTTCGGCATCGACGCCACGAGGCCGCGGAACCGCTCGTGGGTGGCCGGCGACGTCGGGAACAGGAAGCGCACGGACGTGCCGAGCTTCATTGGCGGCGAGGATAGCATGGCCCCTTGACGCCGCGCCGCGGCGGGCAGATCCTCTCCGGCATGCGCATCGTCGATATCGAGCCGATCCTCCTCGACGTGCCGCTGCGCGAGCCGGTCCACGGCGTGCACGGCGTCACCCGCGTCCAGCGCAGCGTGGTGGTACGCGTCACGAGCGACGCCGGGTTCGAGGGCTGGGGCAACGTGGATCCCACCCCGGGCTACTCCACGGTGTCGGCGTCGGAGATCCACGATACCGTGAGGCGGCTCGGGCCGGTGCTCACCGGGGCGGATCCGTTCAACGTGCGCCGGGCCCTGGCCGTGATGGACCGCGAGGCGGAGGCGCGCTATGAGGCCATCGCCGCGGTGGAGATGGCCCTCGTCGACCTGAAGGCGCGCGCCCTCGGCGTGGCCGTCCACTCGCTCCTGGGCGGACGCGTGAAGGACGAGATCGCGTTCAACGCGTGGATCGGCACGGTGCCCGCGGAACAGGCCGCGCGAGAGGCGACCGCGTGGCTCGGGCGCGGCTTCCGCTCGGCCAAGATCAAGGTCTCGGGCGCGGGGCCCGAGGGCATCGCGCGCGTGGCCGCGGTGCGGGAGGCGGTCGGCGCGCGGATGACGCTGCGGGTCGACTTCAACGAGAGCCTGCGGCCGGCCGAGGCGGTGCCGTTCATCCGGCGCCTCGAGCCCTACGGCCTGACGCTGGTCGAGCAGCCGATCCGGCGCGACGACATCGCCGGGCTCGCCGAGATCCGCCGCGGCATCGGCATCCCCCTGATGGCGGACGAGAGCGTGACCGGGCCCGCCTCGCTGATCGAGATCATCCGGCGCGAGGCGGCGGACCTGGTCAAGGTGAAGGTCATGAAGCAGGGCGGCCTGCACCGCACGCTGGCCATGGTGGAGCTGGCCGCCGCCGCCGGCCTGCGCGTCGTGATCGGGCACGGCTTCGGCCTGACGCTCTCGACCCTGGCGGAGGCCGCGGTGGCCGCGGTCGCCGACGCGATCGTCGACGGCTGCGAGGCGGTGGGCCCGCTGAAGATGGCCGCCGACGTCGTGGTGGAGCCGGTGCGGCTCGACGCGGGCGCGATCCGCCTCGGGGACCAGCCGGGCCTCGGCGCCACCGTCGACCCGGACGCCCTCAAGCGCTACCGCGTGCAGCCCTAGGCGCGCGGGGGGACCCTACCCGGTCTCGATCGGCAGGCTCGGGTCCTTCGCCCACTCGCCCATCGAGCCGTCGTACAGCGTGAGGTCGTCGAAGCCCAGCTGGTGCAGCAGGAACAGATCGATGGTCGCCGAGATGCCGCCCCCGCAGTAGGCGATCACCCGCCGGTCCCGGGCGACGCCCGCCGCGGCGAACCTGGCCATGGCGTCGGCGGGGGCGACGAAGCGCTTGGTCGCCGGATCGACCAGGCTCGCCGCCGGCACGTTGACCGAGCCGGGCACCCGGCCGGGCCGGCCGTAACGCGACGGCTCGAGCCCCTGGTGGAACTGCGGGCCGAGCGCGTTCACGGTGACGGTTCGCGGGTCGCCGATCGCGGCCTTGACCGCGGTCCGGTCGACGAAGCGCCCCGGGCGCGGCCGCGGCGTGAACGTGGCCGGTGGATAGCCTTTCGGCTCGCCGCTCTCGACCGCCCGGCCCTCCGCCTGCCAACGGTCGAAGCCGCCGTCGAGCACCGCCGCGCCATCGAAGCCGAGCGCGCGGAGCATCCACCAGACCCGCGTGGCCCACATCATGGTCCCGATGCTGTAGAGCACGACGCGGGCCCCGTCGCCGAGCCCGTGCCGGCCAAAGGCCCGCGCCAGGTGCTCGGGCGACGGCATCGTGAACTTGAGCCGGGTGTCGAGCGCGGAGAGCTCGCCCTGCACGTCGAGGAAGTCGGCCCCCGGGACGTGGCCCGCGACGAAGGTCTTCCAGCCCGCGACCGGCTTGTACGGATCGTCCGAGCCGGGATCGGGTGGCTCGAGATAGGTCGTGCAGTCGTAGACCCGCAGCCCGGGCTGGCCGAGCCGGGTGGCCAGGGCCTCGGTCGAGATCAGGGCGTCGGGATCGCGCAGGTCCATGATCAGCGCCGGGCCTTCCTGCGACGGGCCGCCCGGCTCCTCGCCGCCTTCCGCGGGCGACGCGGCGGTCGACCCGGCACCGGGATGGGCCGCGGATCGGGCACCTCGCCGATGACCATGAACGGAATCTCCTCGTGGAAGCTCGGCCCCCTCCCCGCCCACGTGATCCGAATCGCGGTGGTCGTCACGGTGTCGCCGATGCGGAGCCGATAGATGGTGTCCTCGTCGAGGATGGAGAACTGGCGCGCCGCCACGATCGAGGCGGGCGCGCGCGTGAAGGTCCCGCCGGCGCCGACGACCCGTGCCTTGCGAAGGCTCACGGTGCGCGGGGCCGCCGCCAGCCGGAGCGGATTGAACGTGATCGTGGCGGCGCCCGCCTTCGGCCCGCCGTTGATGAACAGCATGCCGCTCAGAACTCTCAAGGCCATGCGCCCCTCCTTCGCCGGGATCTGCGATGTGGGTCGACCACGCGAGCCGCGCCCGAGAATCTGCCGAAAGCGCCGCCGCGTCAAGGGGTGGCGTTGTTTGACAGGTCACCGCGTCGCCTCTATCCTCGCCCCAGCCGCCGCGCGGGCGGCGCGGAAAGGCATCGACGGCATGTCTGAGATCAGCGATCGGCTGTTGCGGGGCTACCAGGCGCAGGAGAAGCGCTTCCTGGAGCGGCGGTTCCCGCTGCGCTTCACCACCGAGAACCCGATCCTGCGCGAGCTGTACCATCAGGCCAAGGGGCTCCGCTGGAATCCCGAGACCGACGTGGCGTGGCGCCGCTTCGACCCCGCGGCGTACCCGCCGGCGGTGCGCGAGGCGGCGCGCCTGGTGTGGAGCCGCCGGGCCTGGGGCGCCTACCCCGGCCTCGGCGAGAACACCGCGCTGCTGATCCGCTTCTGCCTCGAGTCCGGGGCCGCCGGCATGGACGCCAAGCTTTTCCTGTCCTTCCGCCCGGCGGAGGAGGCGAAGCACCTCGAGGCGTGCTTTCTCTTCGCGCGGCATCTGGGCGGCTACGAGTCCACCCCCGCCGCGGCGGTCGCGCGCGCGAGCAACCAGCCCTTCGCCCAGATGGCCCTCGACCCCGACGTCTCGGTGGAGGCGGTGGTGGCCGCGCTCGGCGGCCTGGACGATCAGCTCGACCTCAACCTGTGCCTCAGCCATCTCCGGCACAGCCGCGACGAGACCGCGCGCCAGATCCTGAGGCTGATGGCCGGCGACAAGCAGCGCCACGTGCTGTTCGTGTGGACCCTGCTCGGCGACCGGCTCCCGCGCCTCGACGCCGCCGGCCGCGCCGCCGTCGGCCTGGCGGTTCGCGACATGCTGGAGCGGGTGATCCTCGCTGGCTACCGCAACACCTGGCTCTTGCCCGCGGAGGCCCGCGAGCCGCTGCTGACCGCGGAGGCCCTCACCGCGGAGCACGGTCTCGGCGCCTCCACCGTCGCGCAGGAGAAGGCGGTGGTCCGCGCCACCCTCGCCCAGGTCCGCGAGCGTCTCGCGGTGTGGGACGTCCCGCTGGCCCACGTCGACCATCCGGAGCTCGGCCGCGCATGAGGCGCGGCCCGGACCGCCCCGTCCAGGAGGATTCCGTCATGAGCGCCTATCTCGCCGAGACCCGCTATCCCCTCGAGCTCGCCCCCGCCATGCCCGACGTGTGGGCGCTGTGGCAGCGCGCCAAGACCCTCGAGTGGGATCCGGAGACGGATATCCCGTGGGAGGAGCTGCATCCCGAGCGCTATCCCGAGGCGCAGATCATGGCCGCGCGGCTGCACTGGAGCCGCCGGACCTGGGGCGAGTACGGCGCGATCTCGGAGAGCCCGGCCCTGCTCCTGCGCTTCTGCCTCGAGAACCGGCGGCCGGACCTGCGCTTCTTCTTCACCATGCGCACGCAGGAGGAGGGCCGCCACGCCGAGGCGTCATGGCTGATGGCCGAGCGCCTGGGCGGCTACTTCCCGCAGCCGCAGAACCCGCCGACGGTGACCGCGGTCGGCACCCACGGGGTGCGCCGGATGGCCTTCGACCCCGACACCTCGCTCGAGGGCATCTTCGCGAGCCTGGTCTGCGCCGCCGAGGAGATCCTGATCGACGCGTTCAAGGCCACCGTGCACAAGGCCACGAACCCGGCGGTGCGGCGGCTCATGGAGCTGATCCTGCG
>DATJIR010000359.1:0-3692 GCA_035493135.1 Verrucomicrobiia bacterium | reverse complement strand
GGTCGTCCGGCTCACCGACGGCGCGTCCGCGACGGAGCTCTCCGGAGGGGCGGAGACCGCGCGCGCGCTCGGCCGCCACTACGCGGGGCGCCTGCCGCGGCTGGCCGCGGACTCGCTGTGGGCCCGGCGGCTCGCCCACCAGGCGCGCGAGGTCGACCTGGCCGCGTGCCTGCGCCAGGACGTGAGCGCGGTGGTGCCGGTCTTCGTGGACGGCGGGTTCGTGGGCGGGCGGCCGGAGCCGACCGGGCTGGCGGCGGGCGCGCCCGGCCGCGGCGGGACGGGGGCCGGCGCGTGAACCTGCCGATCGCGCTCACCCTGTTCCGCATCGTCCTGGTTCCCCCGATCATGGTGTTCCTGATCTCCTCCTCCCGGGTCAGCGTGCTCATCGCGGCGATCATCTTCATCGCGGCCTCGGTGACCGACTGGCTCGACGGCCTGATGGCGCGCCGGTGGAACCAGGTCACCAAGCTCGGCACCCTGCTCGATCCGGTGGCCGACAAGCTGCTGGTGGCCGCGGCCCTGGTGTCCCTGGTCCACGTGGACATGCTGGCCGCGTGGATGGCGGTGGTGATCATCGGGCGCGAGCTCGCGGTGACCGGGCTGCGCGGGGTGGCGCTGTCCATGGGCACCGTGGTGCCGGCCTCGTCGCTGGGCAAGGCCAAGACCGTGTCGCAGTACATCGCGATCACCCTGCTGATCCTCGAGAAGGGAGTCTCGGTCGATCTCGCCGCCTTCCATCTCGTCTCGCGCACCGCGCTCTGGGCCGCGCTCGCGCTCACCGTGTTCTCGGGCGCCGACTACTTCTATCGCTTCTTCCTGCACACGAATCCCAAGGACCTCGTCCGGGACCGCGAGCGGTGGCCCTGACCATCCTGGGAGTGCTGGCCGCCTACCTGATCGGGGCGATCCCGGTCGGCTTCCTCGTGGCGCGCGCCGCGGGCGGCACCGACATCCGCCGGACGGGTAGCGGCAACATCGGAGCCACCAACGTGCTGCGCACGCTCGGGGTCGGGCCCGCCGTGCTCACCCTGGTCGGAGACATCGTGAAGGGCTACCTCGCGGTGACCGCGGCGCGCTCGATCGGGTTGGGGGCGTGGGCAGCGCCGGCCGGCGCGGTCGCCGCGGTGGCGGGCAACTGCTGGCCGGTGTTCCTCGCCTTCCGCGGCGGCAAGGGCGTGGCCACTGGGCTCGGCGCCTTCCTGGCCCTGATCCCGTGGGCGGTGCTCCCGGCGGCGTTCTTCTGGATCGTGGTGACCGCGCTGTCCCGCTACATCTCGCTGGCGTCGATCGTGGCCTGCGTGAGCCTCCCGGTGAGCGCCGCGCTGCTGGGCTACCCGCGCCAGGCGGTGATCGCGGCGGCGGTGACCGCGGCGATCATCGTCTGGCGGCACCGCGAGAACATCGCCCGGCTGTCGAGCGGCAGCGAGCGCCGCCTGGGCGAGCGGACCCGGACCGCGTGAGCAGGCGGCAAGACGACGGGGCGCGCGCGCCGGTCGCGGTGCTCGGCGCCGGGAGCTGGGGCACCGCGCTCGCCATCCACCTGGGCCGTGTCGGCGTGCCGGTGCGGCTCTGGGCGCGGGACCCGGCGCTGGCCCAGGCCATGCGCGCCGCGCGGGAGAATGCGCGCTATCTCCCCGGGCTCGCCCTGCCGGACTCGGTGAGCGTCACCCCGGAGACGGAGGCGGCGCTCGACGCCGTGGGCATCGTGCTGGTGGCGGTGCCGTCGCACTTCGTCGAGGCGGTGCTGGCCCGGGCGGCCGATCGGGTGGCCCCGCGCGCGGTGCTGGTCTCGGCGACCAAGGGCCTCGAGCCCCGGCGGGGCCTGCGCATGTCCCAGCTGCTCGCGGATCGACTGCCCGGCCGGGAGGTCGCGGTCCTGTCGGGGCCGTCGTTCGCGCGCGAGGTGGCCGAGGGGCGGCCGACCGCCCTGGTGGTGGCGTGCGCGAGCGAGGCGGTGGCCGCGGATCTCCAGCGCCGCCTGGCCGGGCCGGCCCTGCGCATCTACACCAACCGTGACGTGCTCGGCGTCGAGCTGGCCGGGGCGCTCAAGAACGTCATGGCCATCGCCACCGGCCTCGTCGACGGGCTCGGGCTCGGCGAGAACGCCCGCGCGGCCCTGATCACCCGAGGGCTGGCCGAGATCGTCCGGCTCGGCACCGCGGTGGGGGCGCAGCCCACCACGTTCGCCGGCCTCGCCGGCCTGGGCGACCTGGTGCTGACGTGCACCGGCACCCAGAGCCGCAATCACGCGCTCGGACGGGAGATCGCGCGCGGCCGCCCGCTCGGGCTCGTCGAGGCCGACACCCCGATGGTGGCCGAGGGCGTGCGCACCGTTTCCTCCGCGATCCGCATGGCCCGCGAGGCCGGCGTGGAGATGCCGATCTGCGAGGAGGTCGCGGCGGTGCTCTTCGAGGGCAAGCCGGTGGCGGAGGCGCTGGCCTCGCTGCTCGCGCGCGAGCCCCGGCCCGAGGAGGAGCGGGTGCCGCATGCCTGAGCTCCGTCGCGATCCGGTGGTGGGCCGCTGGGTGATCATCTCCACCGAGCGATCGCGCCGCCCCTCCGACTTCGCGCCCCGCCCGCGCCCGCGCACGGCCGGGCCCTGCGTGTTCTGCGGCGGGCAGGAGCGGCAGACCCCCGAGGAGGTCTGGGCCCTCCGGCCCGGCCGCGCGGAGCCCAACACGCCCGGCTGGCTGCTGCGGGTGGTGCCGAACAAGTTTCCCGCGCTGCGGATCGAGGGCGAGCTCGAGCCGAGCGGGGAAGGGCTCTACGACCGGATGAACGGGGTAGGGGCCCACGAGGTCGTGATCGAGTCGCCCGAGCACGAGGCGGTGATCGAGCAGCTGCCGATCGCCCAACTCGGCGAGGTCTTCCGCGCGTACCGCGACCGGATGGTGGATCTCTCCAAGGACCCCCGGCTCGAGTACGTCATGGTCTTCAAGAACCATGGCGATCTGGCCGGCGCCTCGCTCGAGCACACCCATTCCCAGCTCGTCGCCACCCCGGTCGTGCCCCTGATGGTGGAGGAGGAGATCGCCGGGGCGCTCCAGCACCTTCGGATCAAGAAGCGGTGCATCTGGTGCGACATCATCCGCCAGGAGCGACAGGAGGGCAGCCGGCTGATCGCCGACCGGGGCGGGTTCATGGCCCTGGCCCCCTTCGCGCCCCGCTTCCCCTTCGAGACCTGGATCCTGCCCACCGCTCACCGGTCACGGTACGAGGAGACCCCGGTTGAGGAGCTCGCGGCGCTGGCCTCCGTGGTGAAGCAAGTGCTCGGGCGCATGAGCGAGTTCCTCGAGGACCCGCCGTACAACTTCATGCTCCACAGCGCGCCCCTCCGGGTGCCGGCCCTGGACCACTTCCACTGGCACCTCGAGATCATCCCGAAGCTCACGCGGGTCGCGGGGTTCGAGTGGGGGACCGGGTTCTTCATCAACCCGACCCCACCCGAGGAAGCGGCGAAATATCTGCGCGGCGAGACCCCGGGAGTGGCCCTAAGTTGACACTACTCAAGGCTTTTGTTAGAGTCCGTAGCGGTTCTGTGACAGGCGGGCTTTGCGGGAATAGCTCAGTGGTAGAGCACAACCTTGCCAAGGTTGGGGTCGCGGGTTCGAATCCCGTTTCCCGCTCCATATACGTGAGAGGCTGGAAGGGCGGCGTAGCCAAGTGGCTAAGGCGGAGGTCTGCAAAACCTC
>DATJIR010000358.1:0-34031 GCA_035493135.1 Verrucomicrobiia bacterium | reverse complement strand
ACTCGCTCACGTAGTCGTCCTCGACGACCCAGGCGCGGACCCGGGGCGCCCACTCGAGCAGGGCCAGCCGCCGCTCGAGCGGCATGATGACGCCAGTCGGGAACTGGTGGCAGGGCGTCACGTAGGCCAGCCGGGGGCGCGCCGCGGCGGGCGGGAGCCGGGCCGGATCGAGCCCGTCCGCGTCCACCGGCACCCGCAGGAGGCGCGCACCCACCGCCTCGAAGGGAATGGTGGCGCCGGGGTAGTGCGGCTCCTCCACCACCGCGCCGTCGCCGGGATCGAGCAGCACGCGCGCGACCAGGTCCAGCGCCTGCTGCGCCCCGTTCACGACCACGATGCGCTCCGGGTCGCTCACGACGCCGCGCGCCCGGCCGAGGTACTCGACGAGCGCCTCGCGTAGCGGGCCGTGGCCGGCGGGCGAGCCGTAGCCGAGCGCGTCGGACGAGGCACGTCGGGCGTGGGCGCCGAGGAGCCGGCGCCAGATCTCGCGCGGGAACTCGTCCACCGCGGGCCGGCCGTAGCGGAAGTCGTAGCGGAGCGCGGGGCGCGGGACGGACGGGGCCGAGGGCGCGAGGTCGAGCCGCGCGGTGAGGCGCCGCGCGTAGGCGGAGACCCGCGCGGGGCGCTCCGTCGCGGGGCGAGCGGACGCGGGCGCCGCGCGCGGCCGGGCGACGCCGGCCACCGAGGTCGCGGCGCGGTGGCGGCTGACCAGGTAGCCCTCCGCGGCGAGCTGCTCGTAGGCGAGCATCACGGTGTTGCGCGACACCCCGAGGTCCCTCGCCAGGGCGCGCGTGGACGGGACCCGGGCCGCCGGGCCCAGCCCGCCGGCCCGGATCTTGGCCTTGAGCGCCAGGTAGACACGGCGATGGAGCGGCCCACCCGCCTCCCGCAGGTTCAGCAGCATTCGATCTGGCCCCTTCCAATCTCGAAAATCTGGCCCTTCCCAGGTGCCAGCACCGGGTCTAGGATAGCCGTGCTCGAACGACGACGGAAGGAGGAAATGACATGGCGAGCACCGTGGACGATCCCGAGACGCTCGAGGGCCTGAACCGGGGATATCTTCTCGCCGCGGAGAGGTCCGACGTGGCCTGGTACGCCCTACACCTGGCCGAGGACTACCGCGCCACCAACCCCGACGGATCCTTCGTGGACAAGGCGGGCTTCCTGGCCCGCATCGGGCGGCCCCACGCCTTCAAGAACTTCCGGGCGCCCCAGGTCGCGATCCAGCGCGTGGGGGGCGACCTGGCCCTGATCCACGCGAGCTTCGAGGACACGCGACCCGACGGCAGCCACGGACGGGGGCGCTACACCGACATCTGGCAGCGGCGGAACGGGCGCTGGCTCTGCGTGTCCGCCCACTTCACGAGGTGCTGACCATGGCCACCGATCAGGCGACGCTCGAGGCGCTCAACCGTGAGTACATCCGATCGGTCAGCGAGGCAGACGTGCGGTGGTTCGACGCGAACCTCGCGGAGGACTTCGTCAACAGCAATCCCGACTGCTCGCTCCTGGACCGGGCGGGCTTCCTGGCCCAGATCGCGCGCGGGTCGACCGTGAAGAACCTCGCCATCGAGGACGTGCTGATCCGCGTGCTGGGCGACGGGGCGCTCATCCACGCCCGCACCGTCTACACCAAGGCGGACGGGCAGCCGGGTGCCGGGCGCTACACCGACGTGTGGGCGCGGCGCGGGAGCGGCTGGGTGTGCGTGGCGGCCAACGTCACGCGCCTCTGACGCGACTCACCCGCCGGCGGCGCCCGTGCCACCGACCCGGTGCCGGTACCGCGGCTCCAAAGAAGTCGACGTAGCGCGGCTCGCGCTCTCCGCGGTGAGCGCCCCGAGCAGCTCGACATCGAGCGGGCGTGCGGAGGTGTACACCGCCAATCCGACCGCCGCGACCAGCCCGAGGAAGATGCTGCCGACGCTGAACGCCACGAGCCTGACCATGGGCCGCCTCCCCGGTCGCCTACTCACCTCTGTAAACGTCCCGTGCGACCATCCGTTCCGCCAGGCGGACAACCGAGGCCATGGCCTTCCCGCCCCCTGCCCCTCCTGCTACACTCGCGGGCGCGGTTCGGCCCGACCACCAGGGGAGGACGCGATTCCGACCAGAGCACAATCGGCAGGACGGGCGAGCCGGTGACCATGCACGTGGAGCGCGAGACGATCCGGGGCGGCGGCCCGGACCTAGCCGGTTGACGCGAGACCTGGGGGCCCAGGAGCGGCTGGACGCCGCCTTCGCCCGCGAGGAGCGGCGGGGCCTGATGGTGGCGGCCGCCGCGCGCTCGGCGGCGGTGGTGTTCATCCTGGGATGGCTCGCGGTGGCGAGCCCCGAGCGAGGGCCGGCCTATGCCTGGGTCCTCGGCTCCGCGGCCTTCTTCCTCGTGACCGGGCTCGCCCAGCTCTGGCTCTACCGTCGGGGCCGGGCCCTGCGGCTGGCCGCGTACCTGCTAATCCTCGTGGACTCGCTCGCGCTGGCGGCGGCCCTCCTGCTGCCGAACCCCTACCTCACCCCGCCGATTCCGCCGGCGATTCCGCTGCGCCACGCCACGTTCATGTACTTCTTCGTCATGCTCATGCAGGCCGCCTTCTCGTTCCGGCCCCGGCTGCTCCTGTGGACCGGGCTCTGCGGGGCCGGCGCCTGGACGGCGGGCTTTCTCTGGATCCTCACCCGGCCCGAGACCATCACCGACCCGCCCGCCGGGGCCAGCCGGGACGCGATGCGCGCCGCCTACTTCGACCCGAACTACGTCTCGGTCCTCAAGTACCAGAACGAGGTCATCGTGTTCCTGCTGGTGAGCGCCGGGCTCGCGCTGCTGGTCCGGCGCTCGCGCACGCTGGTGGCCGAGCGAGCCACCGCGGAGCGCGCCCGCGGCAACCTCGCCCGCTACTTCTCGCCAAAGGTGGTGGACACGCTGGCCGAGCGAGACGAGCCCCTCGGCCGCGTGCGCCGGCAGGCGGTCGGCGTGCTCTTCGCCGACCTGGTCGGCTTCACCACCATGGCCGAGGAGATGACCCCGGAGGAGGTGATGGCGCTCCTGCGGGATTTCCACGGCCGGATGGAAGAGGAAGTCTTCCGCCACGGCGGCTGCCTGGAGAAGTTCATCGGGGACGCGCTGCTGGCCACTTTCGGCGTCCCCGACACCGGCCGCCGGGACGCGACCGACGCTCTGGCCTGCGCGCGCGGCATGCTGGCGACCCTCGCGGCCTGGAACGTCGAGCGGGAGGCGGCCGGGATCCCGTCCCTGCAGATCGGGCTGGGCCTGCACTACGGCCCGGTGGTGGCGGGCGACATCGGCAGCCGCCGCAGCATGGCCTTCGCGACGGTGGGCGACACCACCAACGTCACCAGCCGGCTCCAGTCCCTCACGCGCGAGCTGCGAGTGCGCATCGTGGCCAGCGGGGCGCTGGTGGCCGCCGTCGAGCGCGAGGCCGCCGATCCTGCGCTCCTGCGGGGGCTGACCGCGCGCGGGCCCACCGCGCTGCGGGGGCGTGACACGCCGATCGAGCTGTGGGCGGAGTGACCGCGCGACATGGCCCAGAACGCGACCATCTTCAAGGCGACGCTCGAGATCGCGGACGTCGACCGCGCCTACTACCACGACCACGCCCTGACGATCGCGCGGCACCCGTCGGAGACCGACGAGCGCATGATGGTCCGCCTCCTGGCCTTCGCCCGGCACGCGGACGCGGCGCTCGCCTTCGGCCGAGGCCTGGGCACCGACGACGAGCCCGATCTCTGGCGGAAGGACCTGACCGGCGCCATCGACGTCTGGATCGACGTGGGGCAACCGGACGAGCGACGGATCCGCCGAGCCGCCGGCCGCGCCGGGGCGGTCGTCGTCTACAGCTACGGCGGGCGGAGCGCCGGCCTCTGGTGGGACGAGGCCGGCGTGCGGCTCGACCGGATCGCCAACCTGACGGTCGTCAATCTGCCCTCGGCGGCCACCCAGGCGCTGGCCACGCTGGCGCGGCGGACCATGCGACTGCACTGCACGATGCAGGACGGGCAGATCTGGGTGGCGGACTCGGAGCAGAGCGTGGCGATCGAGTTCGAGGTCCTGAAGCGTTCGCTTCGATGAAAATGGCGCGTCGGCTGCTATACTGGCCGCACGTTTCGCCTCCGGCCACGCTCGCGACCGCCGCGGCCCGAGGGGGCCGACCGATCCGCCAGGGAGGTCACGCACGCCTCGAGTCAGCATCGGCATGCCGGTCTACAACGGGGAGCGCTTCGTCGGTCAGGCCCTGGACTCGCTGGTGGCCCAGACCTTCACGGACCTCGAGATCGTCATCTCCGACAACGCGTCCGACGACGGCACCGCGGCGATCTGCACGGAGTACGCGCGACGCGACGCCCGCATCCGGTACGTCAGGAGCGCGCGCAACGTCGGGCTGGCCAAGAACTTCCAGCGGGTGGTGGCGCTCTCGACCGGCCACTACTTCAAGCTCGCCAACGCGGACGACCTGTGCAGCCCGGATCTGGTCGCGCGGTGTGTCGAGGTGCTGGATCGAGACCCGGAGGTTGTGCTGTGCTACGGCAAGACCACATTGATCGACGGCGAGGGGCGGACGCTGCGGCCGTACGAGGACCGGCTCGGACTGGTCTCCTCGAGCGTGACCGAGCGGTTCCGCCAGGTTCTGGACCGGGTGGGTCTTGTCAACGTGCTTCAGGGCGTGATGCGCGCCGAGGCCTTGCGGCGGACCGCGCTCATCGAGAGCTACCTCGGGGCCGACATGGTGCTGGTCGTCGAGCTCGCGCTCCACGGTCGGTTCCACGAGCTGCCCGAGCGGCTCTTCCGGCGTCGGATCCACGACCAGGCGTTCAGCACGCGGGTTCACGAGGATCAGCAGGCGCTGTGGGAGCCGCAGGCCCGGCGGAGAATCGAGCTGTATCTCTGGCGCCACTACCTGGGATATCTCCGGGCCATCGCGCGAACCCCGCTCCCCTCGACCACGAAGCTCCGGCTCGCCGCGGTGGTGGCCCGGCGTAGCATCGCGGCCCGGGGGGCGCTCGCCCGCGAGCTGGTCGGTGGGCTCGGGGCCCGCCGGTGACCCGGGTGTGAGGACCGGCCATCTCGTCGAGGCCCTGACCGGTCGGAGCTGGGACCCCGCGACGGTGACGCGCGAGGTGCTGGCTCGAAGCGCCCGCTACGAGCGCCGCGGCCTCCGGGCCGGCGATCGGGTCTTCCTCCATCTCGGCAACCGGCTCGAGTTCTTCGCCGAGCTCCTCGCGGTCTGGCGCCTCGGGGGATGCGCGGTCCCGGTGGACGGCCGCCTCACCGCCTTCGAGGTCGAGCAGCTGCGGGCCGCCGCCGCGCCCCGCTTCGCGGTGGTGGACGACGTCGTCGATCCGGCGGCGGCCACGAATGGCGTCGACGTCGAGGTGATCGACGCCACCGAGACGTGCCCACCGCCCGCGGCGGCGCCGGTGGAGCGCGCACGGCCGCAGGGCGACGCCCTCATCCTGTTCACCTCCGGCTCGACCGCCGAGCCCAAGGGCGTGGTGCACACCCACGCGTCGCTCCGCGCCCGCTGGGTCGCGCTCGAGGCGCACCTCGGGCTCGCCTCCTACGCCCGCTCGCTCTGCCTGCTCCCCACCCACTTCGGCCACGGGCTCATCTGCAACAGCCTCTTCCCCTGGCTCGCCGGGCAAGATCTCTTCATCACGCCACCGTTCCGGTCTGAGATCCTGGTCCGGCTGGGCGCGCTCATCGACGAGCACCGGATCACCTTCCTCTCGTCGGTGCCCGCGCTGTGGCGCCTCGTCCTCCGCACGGCGCGTCCGCCGGGCGGGGGCACCCTCCACCGCGTTCACTGCGGCTCCGCGCCCCTGCCCGCGTCGCTCTGGGAGCGCATCCGCGGGTGGGCCGGCACCCTCGAGGTCTTCAACACCTACGGGCTGACCGAGACCGGGAGCTGGGTCGCGGGCACCTCGATCGGGCCGTTCACCCCGGCCGACGGCCTGATCGGCGAGCCCTGGGGGGCCACCCTCGAGGTCCGCCGCGCCGCCGACGCCGAGTCCGTCGAGGCGGGTGGCTCCGCGCCGCCCTGCCCGCCCGGCGAGGTTGGCCACCTGTGGATCAAGACGCCCGCCCTCATGCGCGGCTACCTCGGCCGCGACGCGCTGACCCGCCGGGTCGTCGTCGACGGGTGGCTCGCCACCGGCGACCTGGGCCTGCTCGACGAGCGGGGCCGGCTACATCTCCACGGCCGCGAGCGCGACGAGATCAACAAGGGCGGCATCAAGATCTCCCCCGCGGAGGTGGACGCGGCGGCCGCGAGCTTCCCGAAGGTCTCGGACGCCTGCGCGTTCGCGGTCGACGATGCGCTCTATGGCCAGAACGTGGGGCTCGCGGTGGCCCTCGACGAGAGCGGGGATGCCGCGGTGCACGAGCTCTACCACTGGATGCGGGGCCGGCTCGCCGAGGCCAAGCTGCCGGTGCGCTGGTGGGTGCTCGACGCGATCCCCCGCTCGGACCGCGGCAAGCTGAGCCGCGAGGCGGTGCGCGACGCGTGCGCCGGCCGCGCGCCGCTCGATCTGGCGCGCATCCTGCGGGCTCCCCGGGCGACCTAGGATCGCGATGTCCGCTCATCCCGAACGAGACACGCTGCGCGAGCAGCTGAGGGCGCTGATCGCCGAGTTCGCCGGCCCGGAGCACGGGGTGATCGACGACGAGACGCCCCTGATCAGCTCGGCGCTGGTGGAATCGATCGCGCTGCTCAACGTGGCCCTCTGGGTCGAAGAGCAGATCGACGCCGCGGTCGAGATCACCGCCTTCGACCTCGCCTCGGAGTGGGATACCGTCGCCCGGATCCTGGACTTCGTCGAGAAGCACCGCGGCCACGACCGCGCGGGGCCACGGAGCTCCGCGTGACGTACGAGATCGTCCGGTACGAGCCCGCGTTCCGGGACCAGGTGGCTGAGCTCCAGCGTCACCTCTGGGGCGACGACGCCTCCATCAACGCCGCGTACCTCGACTGGAAGTACCACCAGAACCCGTACCTCGACGAGCCGCTCATCTGCCTGGCCGTGGACGCCGGGCGGGTGGTCGGGATGCGCGGCATGTTCGGCGCGCTCTGGGAGATCGGCACGCCGGCCGAGCCCGTCGTGGTGCCCTGCGCGGACGACTTCGTGATCGCGCCCGAGCATCGCAATCGCGGGCTGGTCGCCCAGATCATGAACGCGACCGTCGACCGTGTCGCGGCCGAAGGTCACCGCTACGCGTTCAGCCTGAGCGCCGGCCCGGTCACCATGATGGCGTCGCTCGCCACCGGCTGGCGGGGCGCCGGATCGATGCGGGCCGCGCAGCGGAAGGGGGTGGACGGATTGCTCACGCGGGCCTCCGCCCGACTGCGCACGCTGCCGCTGCTGTGGCGCTACGCCGATCCGCTCGCGCGCCTGCAGTATCGGCTGCAGCGGCCGTTCGCCCGTCTGGACCGCGAGGCCCGGCGCGCCGGCGGCCCGCTCGATGCCGGCGTGCGGGTCGAGCCGGCGCCCCGGGTCGACGCGATGGCGGACCTCGTGCGCCGACTCGGGCACGATGGGCGGCTCCGCCACGTCCGGGACGAGCGCTATCTGGCCTGGCGGTACCGAAATCCCCTCTACGAGTATCGGTTCCTGTTCCGGGAGTCCGATCGGCTGGAGGGCTATCTGGTCCTGCGGGCGGACCGACAGGATCCGGCCCGCGGCGTCAACATCGTGGACTGGGAGGCGACCACGCCCGCGCTTCGCGAGGAGCTGCTGCGCGCGGCGGTGGCCTGGGGGAGCTTCCCCGAGCTGACCATCTGGACCGCGACGGTCCCTCCCGACACGCTCGCCGGGGTCTCCCGCGCCGGGTTCGTGCCGATGGGCGCCGGCTCGCGGACGAGATCTTCGCACAGCATCCTGGTCTGTGACGCTCGGCGACCGCGGCCGGCGCCGGACATGATCCTGGGAGGGCGGCGCCTGCTCGACCCGAACACATGGGATATGCGGATGGTCTACTCCATGGCCGGATGAGCGGATGAGCCTCCGGGTCAATCGGAGAGGCTAGCGGACCACTGCGACCGCTAGCCCCTAGCGTCACGCTTTGGCCCGGAGGGCGGTCAGAGCCGCGGCGAGTAGCCCGCCCTCGGGGAGCTTGCCGTCGGGCGTGAGCTTGTCGATCGCGCCCGGCAGCACCTCCGCCAGCTTGGCGCTCATCGCATCCGGCGAGATTCCAAGCCTCGCGGCGAGCTGCTTGACCGCATCCGCTCGCCGAGATGGACTGGTTCTGACCCGTGCCGAAGCTCCGTGCTAGCCCAGTCACTAGGCCTCAACCATTGGACCTAGGCCCAGTAGTCGGCCCTGTGAACCGGCTACCGTGTGGCGCAGGTCACACGCGCGACGAGCAGAGGACTCCGAAGACGCATCTTGACTGCCCCCGGTTGCCGACGCAAGATCGCAGTCGATGAAAGGCCTGGCTGGCGGGTCGACGATGCGCTCCGGCCACGGATCGATGCGCTCCCGTTGGGCGCTCTCGGCGTATCCAGGCACGATCGCGGCCCGGCAGGCTCGGCCTCGCCGAGGACCCCCAAACACTGCGATCCTCCCGCCCCCAGGCTCTCGCATACGGGACATACGACGGCGTGGCGTCGGCATCGGTTCTGAGCCCGTCGGCGGTCGACCACACATGCAGGGGAACGAGGGAGCGGAGCGTGAATGACGAGCCGGAAAGCCTAGGCGGACACGTCGCGCGACTTGCACTGGTAGTCGCGGCGTTGCTCGTCGTAGTCGGGGCCGGGTGGACATGGCTCACCTTGTCGTGGGCGTATTCCGAAGGTGAGCGCGCCGGCGTGTTGCAGAAGTTCTCCAAGAAGGGCTGGATCTGCAAGACCTACGAGGGTGAAGTCGCACAATATGTCGTCGGAGGCCTCGCGCCGCAGATATGGTATTTCAGCGTGCGCGATGCGGCGCTGGCCGAGCAGCTCTTCAAGGCCGTGGGGCAGAATGTGCAGCTGCACTACAGTGAACATCGCGGCATCCCCACGAATTGCTTCGGCGATACGCCCTACTTCGCCCAGAGCTTCGCCATCATTCCGACCGCGACACGATAGTCTTGGGCAAGGCGGCAACTGGTGTGGCGGGAGCTGCTACTGCAGCTTTCCCGCTCTTCGAGGAATCGCCATCGCCGTCAGCTGCCCCGCCCGCATCCGGGCGAGCAGCGTGGCGAACGACGTCGTGCGGAGGACGCGATTGATCTGCGCGCGGTAGTTCGCGGCCAGGCTCACGTTCTCCAGCACCACATCAAACGCCAACCAACCGGCCGCCGACCTTCGAAGCCGGTAGTCAATGCCGATCTCTGCCCCCCGGGTCGTCAGGATCTTCGAGCGTACCGTTGCGTGATTGGCCTCGCTCGTCTCACTCACGTAGACGATCTGCTCACCGGCATAGTTCTCGACCGT
Source organism: Verrucomicrobiia bacterium (assembly GCA_035493135.1). Taxonomy (GTDB): domain Bacteria; phylum Methylomirabilota; class Methylomirabilia; order Rokubacteriales; family CSP1-6; genus CAMLFJ01. Next base: position 24,609 of record DATJIR010000358.1, on the reverse strand, counting down.
CGTCACGTAGGAGCGTTCCAGGAGGTCCGTGAAGAGCACGACGAACTCGGCCCGCTCTTTTTCCGAGGGGGTCGCCGCGTGGTAGCCGAGCGAGCTGCGCGCCATCTCGGGGAAGTCGAAGAAGTCGTCGGCAACCTTCCGGAGCAAGGCGCGCCGGGCCACGAGGTGGGTCGGGCCCTGGAGATCCGGGCGGGTCACGATCTTGATGACGGCGGCGACCGCGGACTGGACCCGGTCGAGAGGGCCCCCGGCCTCGGCCGGGGCGGAGAACGCCAGCAGAGACGCGACCGCCATCACCGCCCATGCTTTCATCTCAGCCCCTCCCATGTGCCCGGTATCCGTCACGCGGGGCATACGCTCGTAGCCTAGTCCGGGCCATCCGCGCTGCCCATTGGACCTAGGTCCAATAGCGAGGCGCCCGATGAACCGCCTATCGTTTCGGACCACGGAGGCTCGGAGGAACGGAGGGCCAGCAGTCGGTGCTCGCCGCAGGCCTCCTGCCGGAAGCCGGCGCCCTCCACAAGATCCGAGGGCCTCCCAACGGTCGGTTCGCGTGAAGGGGGATCTTCGCATTTATCCAACCACATCGATGAGGAGGATCCCATGCTACGTCTGATCACGCTCGTGATGGCCGTCATGCTCTGCCTAGGGCCCGTGGGGACACCCGCGGCATTCGCGCAAGCGACGAAAGCCAGCCCCACGAAGAACGAGCCTAAGGCGCCCTCGACCAAGGCCGAGCTCATCGACATCAACACCGCCTCGGCGGACGAACTCCAGAAGCTGAAAGGCGTCGGCGACGTCTACGCCAAGAAGATCATCGAAAACCGACCCTACCAGGGCAAGGACGAGCTGGTCTCGAAAAACGTCATCCCCCAGGCGACCTACGCGAAGATCAAGGGGCAGATCATCGCCAGGCAGTCCCCGGTGAAGAAGTAGAGCCATGGCCACCGGGTTCTTCGACTTTCTCCGCAAGACCAACGCGCTCGCCCTGGCGGTGGCGGTGATCATCGGCGCGGCGATCGGCAAGGTCGTGTCCTCGGTCGTGGCCGATCTGCTCATGCCCGTCATCGGGCTCTTCGTCGGTGGCGGAGAATGGCGGACCCTGCAGATCCCCCTCCGAATCGCGCCGGACGGCAAGGTGCTGTCGGCACTCGCGGTGGGCAACTTCCTGGGCTCGGTCGTGGACTTCGTGATCATCGCGTTCTTCGTCTACCTCGTCACGAAGTCGCTCTTGAAGGAGACGCCCGCGCCGCCGGGCCCCGCGATGAAGCTCTGCGGAGCGTGCGGCGAGAGCATCCTCTCGAAGGCCACTCGCCGCCGATACTGCACCAGCGCGGTGTAGAAGCAGCACCCGTCACGCCTCTTTCGATGAAACCGAGGCGCCCTCTGAAGAGGGCCGCGCCAACCGGAAAGGAGCCACAAATGGTAAACAAGCGGATTGCTCGCATTGCGATGGCCGGGATGCTCTTCGCGGCCTTTGGCCTGGGCTATGTTTTCGGTTCGGTGAGCCAGCCACCGCAGGCCAGCGCCCAGCTTCCCAGCGGGATCCTCGACAAGGCCACTCAGGGCAGCAATCCCCTCGCGGCCGCCGGCCAACTCGGCTCCTCCATCACGGACATGGAGCAGCACGTCACCGGCCTGCAGAAGAATCTCGATACCCTCAAGAAGATACAGTCCGCCCTGACGGGCAAGTAGGAAGGAGAGATATCATGAAGAAACGGATCATCACGACATTGATTGGCCTGTCCATGCTCTCGGCTGCGGTCGCGGCCTGCGGCACGGTGACGGGCGCCGCGGTAGGGGCGGCAGGCGGTGCCGCGGTCGGGGCCGGCACCGGGTACGGCGCCGGTAAGGGCGCCCTCATCGGCACCGGCGTGGGGGCCGCGGCGGGTGCCATCTACGACTTCACAAAGAAATAGGGAGGGGACGATGCGCAAGGGCCAGCGGATCGCAGCGGCCGTGGCGGTGGGAGTGCTGCTCTGGAGTGGAAGCGCACTGGCGCAGGGCAAGCCGACCTGTACGTCGCAGGGAAAGCTCCAGACGGCGCAGAAGGTCGTGGGGCAGGTCGTCAAGGTGGATGCGGGACTCGATAAGCTGACGGTACGAGAGGACGACGGGACGGTGCACGAGTTCCAAGCCTCGAAAGAAGCGCTTCGGGAGTTCAAGGCAGGGGATCGCATCGAGGCGATGCTCCGCGAGGCCCCCAAGTGCCCGTAAGGCACCCGGACGCCGGCCCTCTGACCGATTGGCGAGAGGAGTTGCTCGAGCGCTGAGGCCCTCTGGATCGCGCGCGGCCCAGAGTCTGCTAGACTCCCGCGCGTTATGCCCGATCGTCCTTCCTGGGTAGGTGCCGCGCCGATTCTGCCTGACCGCTCAGTTGCTGGCGACGCGAGACCGGCGTGGCGGCTCGTCCGCTGGCGGGATGCCGCGCTCGCCTGTCTCGTGGCGGTCGCGGCTGGGCTCGGCGGCTGCACTACCGCGTCGCCCGCCGGACCACCGCCGGCCCCCGACTACGCCAGACCGGCGGCACCGGGCGGGCCGCTCGCGGTGCTCGAGGCCACGGTGCGTGACGCGAGCGGACCGGACGCTTCCGGGTTCCGACTCCTCGAGCGTAACCAGGACGGTCTCCGATGGCGCCTCGCCCTCGTGGACTCCGCCCGCTCCACGCTCGATCTGCAGTATTACGTCTGGGCCGGCGACACGAGCGGACTCCTGCTCATGCGGCACGTGGTCGCGGCGGCCGACCGCGGGGTGAAGGTCCGTCTGATCCTCGACGACCTCGACACCATGATGAAGGACGCCGACACCCGCAAGGTGCGCGACTCGCCCATCGCGAAGATCGACCGGCATCCCAACATCGCGATCCGGCTCTTCAACCCGTGGCACAACCGCTCCCTGGTCGGCCGCGGGGTCGAGTCGGCCGGCGACCTGGCGCGGCTCAACCACCGCATGCACAACAAGCTGTTCGTCGCCGACAACCGGGTCGCGATCATCGGAGGGCGCAACATCGGCGCCGAGTACCTCGGGCTGAACCCGAAGTACAACTTCTACGATCTCGACGTGCTCGGGGTGGGACCGATCGCCCGGCAGGGCTCCACGGTCTTCGATCGCTACTGGAACAGCCCCCTCGTGGCGGAGGTCTCCCGTCTCGACCTCGAGACCACCCCCGGAGACCTGCCGCAGATGATGGCGAAGGTCACCGCCCGCCTGGCCGCCGCGCCCGAGCTCTCGCACTTCCCGACCCTGCCGCGAGACTGGAGCGCGGAGCTCCACGCCCTGCCGGCGACGATCCAGCCGGGGCAGAGCCGGGTGGTGGCGGACCGGCCCGGAGAGGAGGCGGTCAAGCACTGGATGCCGCGAGCCATCCGGACCCTGATCGAGACGGCGAAGCGCGAGCTGCTGATCGCCAACGCCTACATCATTCCCGACCAGGACATGATCGACCTGCTGCACACCCTGACCGCCCGCGGGGTCACGGTACGGATCCTGACCAACTCCCTGGCCACCACCGATGTCCCGGCGGTGAACAGCCACTACAAGCTGTGGCGGCGTGACCTGATCCAGGCCGGCGTCGAGCTGTACGAGCTCCGTCCCGACGCGACGCTGAAGGCCGCCGACGCCGACACCCCGCCCACCTCGTCAAGGTTCCTGGGACTCCACGCCAAGGCCATCGTGCTCGACCGCGAGCGGATCTTCGTGGGCTCGATGAACCTCGATCCCCGCTCGGCCGAGGTCAACAGCGAGATGGGGGTGGTCGTGGAGAGCCCGGCCCTTGCTCGAACCGCGGCCAGCGCCCTGGAGGAAACGATGAAGCCCGAGAACAGCTGGCGGGTCGACCTCGATCCCGACGGGGGCCTCCGCTGGAGCAGCGGTGGGCAGGTCCTGCGCTTCCAGCCCGCGCGAAGCTTCTGGGAGCGCGTCCTGGATCTCGTCTACGTGGTGTTCCCGCGACAGCTGTACTAGAGCCCGGGGGCTGGTCCAGTCCGACCTCTTTAGCCCGCATGGTACAGTTTGCCAAGCACTCGAGCAGGCCGGCGACCAATCGCATGGCCCCAGACAAGGAGAGGAACATGGCAGACCGTCGCACCTTTCTCCAGCTTGCCGGGTACGGGCTCGGCGCGGCCGTCCTCGGCACCGGGCCCGCTCGCGCCCGCGCCCAGACCGCGACCACCCCGCCGCTCAAGATCGGCATGGTCGGGGCTGGACGCATGGGCGGGGCCCTCGGCGCGTTGTTCGTCAAGGCCGGGCACCCGGTAACGTTCTCGTCGCGCCATCCCGACAATCTGAAGGACCTCACGACGAGTCTCGGCCCGCTCGCCCAGGCCGGCCCGGTCGAGCAGGCCGTCGCCTTCGGCGACGTGGTGGTGATGGTCGTCCCCTACGCCGCGCTCGAGGAGATCGGCAAGGCGCACGGCCGCGGCCTCGCCAGCAAGCCGCTGGTCATGGACGTTTGCAATCCGATCGCCCGGCGCGACGGTGACGAGGTGGTCAAGTGGGTGAACGAGCAGGCTGGGGCCGGCCTGGCCAGTGCCAAGCTGCTGCCCGGCGCGCGCATCGTGCGGGCGTTCAACGGAATCAGCTATCGCCGGGTGGGCGGTATCGCCCACCGGCCGGGTGGCCTCGTCGGCGTGCCCATCGCGGGCGACGATCCGAAGGCCATCGCCCTCGCCGAGGGGCTCATCCGGGGGATCGGGTTCGAGCCCGTCCTGGTGGGCGGCCTCGCCATGGGCAAGCACCTCCTCCCCGGCACCCCCCTGGCCGAGGAGCACACGCCCGCGGAGATTCGACAGATCGCCGCCGGCCTGCGCTGAATCCGATGGCCCACTGGCTCCTGAAATCCGAGCCCGACGATTGGTCGTGGGCCGCGCAGGTCGAGAAGGGGCGTGAGGGGGCAGAGTGGACGGGCATCCGCAACTTCTCGGCCCAGAACCACCTGCGCACCATGAAGAAGGGCGAGCAGGCGTTCTTCTACCACACCGGCAAGGAGCGCGCGATCGTCGGCATCGTCAAGGTGATCGCGGAGGCGCACCCCGATACGACGGATCCTGCCTGGCGCGCGGTCGACGTCGCCGCGGTGCGCAAGCTCCCGACCCCGGTCACCCTCGACCAGATCAAGGCGGATCGGCGCCTTTCCGGCATGGCCCTGGCTCGGCTCCCGCGCCTGTCGGTCCAGCCGGTCTCGGAGGCCGAGTGGCGGATCGTCTGCCAGATGGGAGGGCTCGGCTGAGGGACGGCGGCCGGCCGGTCGAGATCGCCGCCACTCTTCCTCGTTGTCGCGTGAAGCATTGACAGCAGGTCTTCCGCCGGTGAAGATCCGACCATGCGGGCCGGCGGGTTGTTCATCGCTCTCGGGGGCTTGCTCGCGCTCACTCTCGCTTCGCGTTCAACCGCCACATCCGAGCAATCCACATCGGATCTCCACCGGGCCGACGGGGTGACCTGGAGTCGGGACATCGCCCCCGTGTTCCAGCAACATTGCCAGGGCTGCCATCGTCCCGACGACATCGCGCCCTTCCCTCTCCTGAGTTACCTGGATGCGTACCGTGAGCGGCAAAAGATCCTGCGCGTCGTCGAGAGACGGAGGATGCCACCCTGGAAGCCCGTCCCGGGTTTCGGCGAGTTTCTGGATGCTCGTAGGCTCAACGAGACCGAGGTCGCCTCGATTCGCGACTGGGTCGCGGCGGGGGCACCGGAGGGGGACCCGCACGACCTCCCGCCGGAGCGACAGTGGCCCCAGACGTGGACGCTGGGGGCGCCTGACGCGGTCCTGGCGCCCGAACACGCCTTCGAGGTGCCGTCGAGCGACCGCGACCTCTATCGCTGCTTCGTGATCCCGACCCACTTCGCGGAGGACCGGTATCTCTCGGCGGTGGAGTTCGTGCCGGGCAACCGACAGATTGTCCACCACGTCCTCACGTATCTCGACACCACCGGCGCCTCGGTGGCGCTGGACCAGGCGGACCCGGGCCCGGGCTACACGTGCTTCGGCGGCCCCGGCTTCGCGCCCACGGGCGGCATCGGCGGGTGGGCGCCGGGCGCCCGCCCGCAGGCGGATCCCGACGGCGTGGGAGTGCTCCTGCCCGCCGGAGCCCGGGTGGTGATGCAGATCCACTACCACAACCGCCGTGGCGGACCCGAGAGCGATCGCACCACGATCGGCCTCCACTTCGCGACGAAGCCGGTGAACAAGCGGGCGCGCTGGATACCCGTGCTCAACCGCACCTTCCTCATCCCGGCGGAGGCTTCCCGCCACGAGGTGCGCACCACCTACATGATCCCAGTCGGTCGGGACCTGCACGCGATCGGAATCTCGCCCCACATGCACCTGCTCGGTCGCTCCATGAAGGTCACCGCGACCGCTCCCGACGGCACCGTGCAGCCCCTGATCTACATCGACGATTGGGACTTCCACTGGCAGGGCACCTATACGTTCGCACGACCGGTGCCCCTACCGGGCGGCACCCGGATCGACGTGGAGGCGGTCTACGACAACTCCTCGACGAACCGCCGCAACCCGAGCCGCCCTCCGCGTGACGTGAGGTGGGGCGAGGAGACCACCGACGAGATGTGCATCGCGTTCATCCGGGTAACGGTGGATGCCGAGCAGCTCGGCTACCGCCCGCCGTGACGTGAGCACTGATCCCCATGGCCTCGGCGCCGTTCGCGGACACTGTGAGCCGCGATTCGCGCAGGTTCGCGACGCCCTCGCGGAGATCATGGCCGCGGGCACCGAGGTCGGCGCCGCGCTCACGGTCTGCGTGGACAAGGAGCCCGTCGTCGATCTGTGGGCCGGCCACACCGATGCGGCGCGGACGCGGCCGTGGGACCGCGACACCATCGTGAACCTCTTCTCGGTGGGAAAGGCGATCACGGCTCTCTGTGCCCTGCGTCTGGTCGAGGCGGGCCTACTCGACCTCGACGCGCCCGTCGCACGCTATTGGCCGGAGTTCGCCCAGGCGGGCAAAGGCGGGCTGCCGGTGCGCTACCTTCTCACGCACCAGGCGGGGCTCGCCGCCATCGCCCGCCCTCTGCCGCCGGAGGCGTGGAGCCAGTGGGACGTCATCACGGGCGCCCTCGCCTCCCAGGCTCCATGGTGGGAGCCGGGCTCGGCCCACGGCTATCACGTGAACACGCAGGGCTTCCTGATCGGCGAGGTCGTCCGCCGCGTCACGGGCAAGTCACTCGGGACCTTTCTCCTCGAGAGTCTCACCGCGCCCGCCGGCATCGACTTCTTCATCGGCTTCGGCCCGGCGCTCGACGGACGCTGCGCAGACTACCTCCCGCCACCGCCCACTGCCGAGCGCGACGAGCTCGAGCGGCGACTCGACGGCAACCCGACGAGCCTCGGCGGCCCGGCCCGCATGCGGATCAACGCGTATCGGAACCCATCGAACTTCTCCGGCATGGCCATCGTGAACACGCGGGCATGGCGGGCGGCGGAGGTGCCGTCGACCAACGGGCACGGCAACGCCCGTGCGGTGGCACGCCTCTACTCCGCCCTGGCCGGCGACGGCGAGCTGCACGGCGTGCACGTGCTTGCCCCAGCGACGGTGGGGCGCGCGATCGAGGAACAGGTGAACGGGATGGACATCGTCCTGGAACGCACCAACCGCTACGGACTCGGCTTCCAGCTCACCATGCCCGCGCGACGCCTCGGCCCCGGCCCGCGCGCCTTCGGCCATTTCGGCGCCGGCGGCTCGCTCGGGTTCGCCGATCCCGACGCGGGGGTCGCCATCGGCTACGCCATGAATCAAGGCCGCCCGGGATGGCAGCACAAGCACGTGCGCCGCCTGATCGACCTGGTGTACACCGCGCTGTAGTCAAGAGGAGGGGGAAGGATGGCGCTTCACGTGCGACGGGTGATTACGGGCCACGACGCGGCTGGACGAGCCATCGTCCAGATCGACGAGGTGGCGAAGCACACGTTCGTCGGCCGGCCGGGAGCGACGGCTTGCAACGTCTGGACCACCGAGGGCTTCCCCGCGAACAACGACGGCTCGGCCGACGCGGGCCTGCGCAAGACCGGCCTGACCTTGCCGAACGGCACCATTTTCCGCGTCATCGAGTTCGCGCCCGGCGTCGCCGCGCGCAACCATCGAACCTCCTCGATCGACTATATCGTGGTCATATCCGGCGAGATCGACATGGAGCTGGACGAGTCGAACGTCCACCTCGAGGCCGGCGACGTCATGGTGCAGCGGGGTACCATCCACAACTGGGTCAACCGCGGAAGCGCGCCGTGCGTGCTGGCGGTCGTTCTCATCGACGCCAAGCCGGTCGAGGCCGGCGGCAAGATTCTCGACCCCGTCGGATAGGTGCCGGGCCCGGCGCGAAGATCGCCGGTCGGGCTCGACGGGCTAGGCGCCGGTCCCGCCCGTGCCACCCTCTCCCTGCTTGCGCAGGAAGTCCTCGACCTCGCGCATCAGCCGGTCCGAGTCGAGCTCTCCGCCGGGTAGTGGCGGCTGCTCCTCGCCCGCTGCCGCATCGTACTCTTGTTCCAGCTTCCGCACGTGCTCCCGGGTGGCGCGGTCCCGAGCCACCGCCTGATCGCACTGCGCGCGAAACTCCTGGATGTCCTCGGCGAAGCTGGACATGTCCGGGCTCAGGTCGAGCAGACGGGCCACGTAGGTCACCAGGGCCTCGATCGCGGCCGGATTCTTGGAATCGGGCAGATAGTGCGGCGCTTGCCCCATGAAGCCGACGTGCTGCATGCCCCGCCGCTCCGCCGCGTCCAGGACCACCGTGGAGATGCCGGTCGGGCCTTCGTAGGTCGGGGGGCGATAGATGCCCCAGGCCTCGAGCAGCGCCTTCGCGGCCGGATCGGTGCAGCGGGCCGTGACCCGCACCGGCCGGGTATGAGGAGCGCCCGCCAGGAGCGCCCCGAGCGAGACGATCCGCCTCACCCCGCAGCGCTCGGCCACGCCGAGCAGCGCCTTCGTGTAGGTCTGCCACCTCTGATGGGGCTCCGGCCCACGGAAGAGGAGGAGGCCGTCGCGTCCGCCCGGCTGCCACGCGAAGAACTCGCTCCGTGGCCAGTGGATGTCGCGGCCCCCGTCGGGCCGGAGCCGCACCTCCGGCCGCTCCTGGGTGAACACGAAGAACTCCTCGGGGAGTATCCGCGCCAGTCGCGTGGCCCGGAGGTCGCGGGCCAGGTGGCGCAGGGCCCCCGTGGCCGCCCGCCCGGCATCGATCCATCCCCCGAACGCCATGACCATCGTCGTCAGGTTGGCGGGCGGGTCGCGATCGAACTCTACGTGGTCCATGCACATCCTCTCGACAGTGTTGGCAGATCGAGATGATTGTAGGCGAACGGCCCCCCGACCGCCAGAGCTCGCCCCGCTTGCCCAGCCAGTCCCGTTCGCCTAGTCTGTCGTCGACGCGGATCGCGGCCCACGGATCGCCACCTCGCTCCGCTCGACATCGGCCGCGCCGGGCCACCGCCAAGGACGTGAATGTTTCTCGATCTCCACTATGCAGCGCCGCAGAGCGTCATCGACGCGATCGCCTCCCTGGGCCGCACGGAGGACGTGCGCTTCTCGCCAAGCGCGCGGCGACTCGCGGTGGCTTCGTTTCTCCGAAATCGCGTTCTCGTCTTCGACGTCCAGATCGGGTCGGGCTCCGGCGCCACCCGAGTCGCGCTCTCCGGCGGAGTGGAGCTCTCGTCGCCGGTCCTGCAATGGCCGCACGGGGTCGACTTCATCGACGACGCCACCTTGATCGTCACGAGCCGCAAGGGTGACGTCGCCATCTTCTCGTTGCCGTCCGGGGAGACCCACGTGCCGTCCCTCGATGCCGTCCCGATCGCCCGATGGCCCGCGGACCGGACGACGCTCCTGAACGCGCCCGGCTCGGTGGCGGTCACCCGCGTCGACGACCATGCGTGTGAGGTCCTGATCTGCAACAACAGCGGACACACCGTCACGCGGCATCTGCTGAGCGCCGATGCGGGACGCACGCTCAGACACAGCGAGATCCTGCTGCAGAAATACCTCGACATCCCGGACGGCGTGAGCCTGAGTCCGGATCGCCGTTGGATCGCCGTGAGCAACCACAGCACCCACCACGTCCTGCTGTACGAGCACTCGCCGGCCCTGGGCGCGGACGCGGAGCCGGATGGCATCCTGCGCCGCGTGGCCTATCCGCACGGGGTGCGCTTCAGCGCCGATGGTCGACATCTCTTCGTCGCCGACGCCGGAGCCCCTTACCTGCACATCTACGCGCAGGACTCCGACCAGTGGCGGGGCGTGCGCCATCCCGTCGCCAGCGTGAGGATCATGGATGACGTCGTGTTCGAACGGGGACGGCACAATCCCGAGGAAGGCGGACCCAAGGGCCTCGACATCCACGCCGGGTCCGATATCCTGGTCGTCACCTCCGAGTATCAGCCGCTCGCGTTCTTCGATGTGCCGGCGCTGCTCCAGCTCGCGCTCGCGGGCCCTTCGGCGCGCGACCAGCGAGCCCTGGACATCAGCCACGAGCTCGGCCTCATGCGAGAGGGCCGTCGCATGGCCGAAACCGCCATGGAGGCGAGCGCGCTGCAGAACAGCCTCTCGTGGCGGATCACCGCGCCACTCCGGCGCCTCAATTCCATCCTCCGTCGATACACCCGTGGGGCCGCGAAGCGCCCTTGCCCGGAGCGGTAGACTGACAGGGTGGCCCTTCCCCTGCCCACGTCACCTCCCCGCCCGGAATATTCGGTGGCCGATCGCGCCGCATGACCTCGTCCGGGCCGAGCTGGCGCGTCCGGTGCTCCTGCGGCTGGGAGCGAGAGGCCTCCTCCGCGTGGGCGGCCACCGCGCTCTTCCGCCTGCACGCGAGGGACCGGAGCGCGCCGGGCACCGAGCACGTCATCACGCTCGAGGAGCCGCCGCGCGACGCGGCGGGTCGCCCGTAGCGAGGCACACGGGCCAGCCCCATCCCCGCGAGAGGAGGCAGCCATGCTCGACATCGCGCACCTGAGGGCGGACACGCCGGGCGTCGACCGGGTCCTTCATTTCAACAACGCAGGCTCGGCCCTGCCGCCCCGGCCGGTCGTGGACGCGGTGATCGGTCACCTGCATCGCGAGGCCGCCATCGGCGGCTACGAGGCCGCGGCGGAAGCGGCCGATCACATCGCGGACGCCTACGACGCGGTCGCCGCGCTGATCGGCGCGCACCCGGACGAGATCGCGGTCGTCGAGAACGCCACTCGCGCCTGGGACATGGCGTTCTACGCGGTCCCGTTCCGGGCCGGCGACCGCGTCATCACCGCGCAGGCCGAGTACCTGTCGAACCATCTCGCCTTCCTCCAGATGAAGGCGCGCGTGGGCATCGAGATCGACGTGGTCGGCGGCGACGCGTCCGGGCAGATCGACCTCGCCGCGCTCGAGCGCGCGATCGGTCCGCGCACGAAGCTGATCGCGATCACGCACGTGCCGGGCCGAGGGGGGCTCGTCAACCCGGCGGCCGACGTCGGCCGAATCGCCGCGCGCCACGGCGTCCTCTACCTGCTCGACGCCTGCCAGTCGGTCGGCCAGCTCACGGTCGACGTGCGGCAGATCGGCTGCCACATGCTCTCGGCCACCGGCCGCAAGTATCTGCGCGGGCCCCGCGGCACCGGCTTTCTCTACGTCCGACGCGACACCATCGAGGCGCTCGAGCCCCCGTTCATCGATCTCCACGCCGCCACCTGGGTCGACGCCGACACCTACGCCGTCCGGGACGACGCGCGCCGGTTCGAGAACTGGGAGCGATACGTGGCCGGCCAGATCGGCCTGGGAGTCGCGGCCCGCTACGCGCTGCGGGTGGGCATCGACGCGATCGAGGCGCGGGTCAAGGCCCTCGCCACGCTGCTGCGGCGGGAGCTCGTGAAGCGACCCGGCGTGAGCGTGCACGACCGCGGAGTGGAGCAGTGCGGGATCGTCGCCTTTCTCAAGGCCGGCGAGACGCCGGCCGAGACGCGCGACCGGCTTCGCGCCATGAGCATCAACGCCCACGAGGCCCGCCTGTCGCGGGCCGACCCGACCGTGCCGGGGGCCGACGCCCTCGTCCGCGCCAGCGTGCACTACTACAACGACGAGTCCGAGGTGGAGCGCTTCGTCCGGGCGGTGGGCGCGACCTCGGGGCTAGGCGCCTAGGCGCGCCCGGGCGGGCCGGCGCAGCATCCAGAAGGCCCCGCAGCCGACCGCGTAGGCCGCGATGGACAGCTGGAACGCGAGGCGGTAGCTCCCCGAGAGATCGAAGATCAGTCCACTCGCCCAGGCGCCGCCCCCCGCGCCGAGACCGGTGCCGATCGAGATCACACCCAGGATGGCTCCGAGGTGCGGGCCCTGGAAGAGGTCGGCGGTCTTGGCCGTGATCTGCGGGCCGCGCGCGCCCCAGGTGAGCCCGAAGAAGCAGGCGTGCAGCCACAGGAGCGCGTGCTGGTCGGGGCTCGAGACGAAGAGCGCGCAGATCACGCCCACGATCGAGACCAGGTAGGCGAGGATCGCGGAGACCTCGCGCCCGATGTAGTCCGAGATCGTCCCGGTGCCGATGGTCCCGACCACCGCCAGCAGGCTGCCGGTGCCGAGCACGCTCGCCGCGTAGAGCGGGTCGAAGCCCACGTCGATCGCCCAGGCGAGCTGGTGCAGCGAGACCAGGAAGCTCCCGAGGCCGGTGAGCAGGTACACCGCGAAGAGCAGCCAGAAGTGCGGCGTCCGCATCGCCGCGGCCACCGTCCAGACCTGGACCGGCGGCTCGGCGCGGTGGGCTCGGGTCCCGGGCCCCGCGTCCGCCGCGACGGGCTCGAGGGTCGGGAAGGCGCGGACGATCGGGATCACCGCGGCCGTCATGACCGCGGCGAGGGCCAGGTACGAGCGTCGCCAGCCGATCGAGGAGATCAGGAGCTGCCCCATCGGAGCGGAGGTGGCGCGCCCGAAGCCGTTGGCGGACTGCACGATCGAGATCGCGAGCCCGCGTCGCTGCACGAACCAGCGGGAGAGGATCGGGACCGAGACGACGAGGCCGAGACAGTTCGACCCCAAAGTCATTACGAAGCCGTAGAGCAGGACGACCTGCCAGAGCGAGGACACCCCCGCGTTGGCCGCGAGCCCGCCCGCCAGCAGGATCGCGCCCGCGGCGACGAGCACCCGGGTCCCGAGACGGTCCACGAGGGCGCCGACGAGCGGCGAGCTGACCCCGAGCACGAGCTGCGAGATCGAGTACGCCACCGAGGTCTCGGCCCGGCCCCACCCGAACTCACCGAGATAGGCGACGAGGAACACCGCGTAGGAGTGCATCAGGCCCTGCGCGATCGCATAGCCGAAGAAGGCGCCCGCCACCACGGTCCAGCCGGTGAAGAGCCAGCGCGGCACGGCGCAGTCTCTCACGGAGGGGCGCGCCTCGGGCCGTGACTTCTCGCCCGGCGGGCCCTCGGTCCTCGACCCTGCCCACTCGCGCCGCAGTTGCGCGACGGCACCGACCGCGGTAACGTGCGCCCCTGAAGGATGACGGTGGCGCGACGCGACTTGACGGACGCGCCACGGGAGCAGATGCGGTGAGCGACAGCGTGAGCCCGGGGTTCGTGGAGGCGGTCGCCACCGCCTTCCTGCGACGGCGGCTGCACAGCCGTCGCCTGCGCGCCGCCGCCGTACGCGGGCTCACCGGCATCTCGACCGGGGCCGGCGGCCGCCTGCAGCTGGACTTCGACCACGCCGCGACCCCCTTCGCCCAGGTCTCGCCCTGGCTCGCCGCGCACGCCCGCGAGATCGAGGGCGCCCCCGCGCCTCCGGCGGATCGGCCCGACGTGCCCCCGCTGTCCATCGTGGTCATGGTCGTCGGGTCGCGTGGCGACGTGCAGCCGTTCATCCCGATCGCTCGTCGGCTCGCCGAGCGCCACCGCGTCCGCGTCGCGACCCACCGCGAATTCCGGCCCATGGTCGAGCAGGCCGGTCTGGAGTTCTATCCCCTCGGGGGCAATCCCCATCAGCTGATGGAGTACATCGTCAAGACCGGGGGCAGCATCCTGCCGACCCGCGTCGATCAAATCTGGGACGACGTGCCGAAGAAGCGGGCGATGATCGCCGAGATCCTGGAATCCACCTGGCGCGCCTGCACGGAGGCGGACCCCGACCGGCCGGGGGCGCAACCGTTCCGGGCCGACGCCATCGTGGCCAACCCGCCCAGCTACGGCCACATCCACTGCGCGGAGGCGCTGCACATCCCGCTACACATGATCTTCACCATGCCGTGGACGGCCACCTGCGCCTTTCCCCACCCGTTCGCCAATATCGATCCCGGCGCCCACCACCCGGTGGAGAGCTTCTTCTCCTACGGGATCGTCGACCTGCTGGTCTGGGCCGGCATCGGCGACCTGGTCGACGCGTTCCGCGCGAAGACCCTCGGGCTCTCGCCCGTGGCCCTCACCGACGGCGCGGCGCTCCTCGACGACCACGAGGTACCCTTCACCTACCTCTGGCCGGAGGGCCTGGTGCCCAAGCCCGCGGAGTGGGGCCCCCATATCGAGCTGGCGAACTTCATCCACTACGCGCAGGCCCAGGCCTACGAGCCCCCGCCCGCACTGCTCGACTTTCTCGCCGCCGGCGAGGCGCCGATCTACGTCGGGTTCGGGTCGGTCGTCGCCGAGGACCCCGCCACGCTCACCCGCACCATCTTCAGGGCGCTCGACCAGGCGGGCGCGCGCGGTGTCGTCTCGCGCGGCTGGGCGCACCTGGGCGGCGAGGCGCCTCCGCCGAACGTGTACCTGATCGACGACTGTCCACACGACTGGCTGTTCCCGCGCTGCCGCGCGGTCTGCCATCACGGCGGAGCCGGGACCACCGCCGCGGGCTTGCGCGCGGGCCTGCCGACGGTGATCGTGCCCTTCTTCGGCGATCAGTTCTTCTGGGGGCGGATCGTCGCGGAGGCGGGCGCGGGGCCGGAGCCGATTCCGATCCGCCGGCTCGACAGCGAGCACTTGACGGCGGCCTTCGATGCCTGCCGCCGGCCGCAGATCCGCGATCGGGCGACCGAGCTCGGCACCCTCCTACGAGCGAGCGACGGCGCGGAGCTCGCGGCCCGGTCGGTCGAGCGTCATCTCCCGCCGCTCGTCATGTGCTGCTCGACGGACCCCCACCACCTCGCCGTCGTCTATTGCGACACGTGCGGCGTCCGCCTCTGCGAGGCCTGCGGTCGGGAGGCGCACTCGGGACACCTGGTCCACCCCTATCGCTACATCGACTGGGGTGGGCGGGCGCCCCATGGGCTCTTTGCCGAGCTGGGTGAGATGATGGGCGACGCGGCCCTGGCGCTCCAGGCGGGGCTGGCCGAGCTCCTGCCGAAGGTGGGGGCCCGGCGCCGCGGGGTTCTCTTCAGCGACGACGGCGACGAGCCGGCGCGTACCGACCTCGGCGGACCGGTTCGCAAGCTCCGCCGCTGGCTCACCTTGCGGTAACCGTCGGACGCTACCTCGGCTTGACCTTCCCTGCGCCACGGATCGCGCGAAGCAGCCCCGCGGTCCGCCGCCGCGATCCGAGCGTCCAGGCGGTCACGGCGGTCGTCAGAGCGGCCAGCTCCCCGAAGACCAGGCCCCACCGCCAGGCCCGGTCCGCCCACGCGCCGGTCCAGAGGGCGGGCGCGAGCGCGACGCCCAGGGAGAGCGCGATCCCCACGAAGTACTCCCGGGGCACGCCGAGCGTCCAGGCCGGGAACCACCAGATCTGGCCCTTGCGGAAGCGGGCGACCCCGAAATGCCGGTTGCACGCGAACCAGAGGAAGTCCCAGGTCACGGTGAGGAAGAAGAACATCGCGAGCAGGTCGGCCTCGCGCTCCCAGGAACCGCCGTAGAACTGAGGAACGTGCAGAAAAAGGAGGATGCACGTCACGAGGCAGACGTGGTATCCGGTCACCGGCTTCCCGAACGACCGCCGCACCACGGGGCCGTCCCAGCGCCAGGTAGGTAGCTTCTCGGCCCAGCCGTGGGGCCCTTCGATCTGGATCTCGAGGAGCGCGAGAATGAGCGCGATGAAGAAGAAGTAGGCTCCCAGCATCAGGGTCATCACGTGCTCCGATCGGACAGAGCGTGCCTCGTCGGTGGAGGCTCGTCAAGGCCACGTGGGACGCGGCCGGGGACACGCTCACGTGAGGCGCAGGAGGATCTCGATGGCTCGCGGCGCGTCGGCCGGTCGGAGCCCGTGGCCCGGATGGGTCAGGACGAGCCGGGTGCGGAGCGCTCCCATGTCGACGTGATCGTCGATGATCACGTAGCCGCCCACCGCATGCTCCGCGAGCCAGGCCGCGATCTCCTCCCCACGCTCGGCGCCGGGCGCCCCGGTCGGGGTCTTGTCGACGACGCGGCCGGTGAACCCCTTCGCCTCCAGCATCGCCTGCAGCTCGGCGACCGTCCGGCCGTGCCGCCAGGTGGACGAGACCACGACGTCGGCGCGGGCGACCGCGACGATCTCGTTCAGCACCTCGACGCACGCCGGCTCGAGGTCTCCGTATCGGTCCCAGTGGCGGATCGGCGCCAGCACGCCGTCGATGTCGAGAAACACCACCCGGGGCGTCGCGTCTTCCGCGTTCACCCTCGAAGTGTACGCTCGGAGCGGGGGCTCGGGCGGGCATCCGAGCGTTCCGCCGCCAGCGGTACGAGCTCCGTGGCATAATCGGCCGGGCCCGGACGCCCCGGGACCCCGATCGTCCGACGCCCGCAGCAACGGAGGATCACATGGAGTATTACGACCTCGGCTCCTACACCCGCAAGATCACCACCGCCGCGCCCGACGCCCAGCTCTGGTTCGACCGGGGCCTCAACTGGCTCTACGGCTTCAACCACGCCGAGGCGATCGCCTGCTTCCAGAAGGCGCTGGAGCTCGACCCCGGCTGTGCCATGGCCTACTGGGGGATCTCCTATGCGGCCGGGCCGAACTACAACCTGCCCTGGCACCTCTACGATCCGGCCGGCAAGGCCGCCGCGCTCGCCGCCGCCTACGACGCGATGCAGGGCGCCCTGGCCCGCGCCGAAGGGGCCAGCCCGGTCGAGCGGGCGCTGATCCGCGCCCTGCCCGCGCGCTATCCGCAGCGCGAGACCATCGAGGACCAGGCGCCGTGGGACGCCGCCTATGCGGACGCCATGCGCGGGGTATTCCGCGCCAACCGCGACGACCTCGAGGTGCGCCACGTCTTCGCCGAGTCGATCATGAACCTGACGCCCTGGAAGATGTGGGACCTCAAGACCGGAGGCGTCGCCGAGGGCGCCGGCACCGCGGAAGCGGTCGAGGTGCTGGAGGCCGCCTTCCGCGACGTCCCCGCCTCCTGGAGCCACCCGGGCCTCCTCCACCTCTACGTCCACCTGATGGAGATGTCGCCCTTCCCGCAGCGCGCGCTGCGGGCGGGCGACCGCCTGCGCGATCTGGTGCCGGACGCCGGCCACCTGATCCACATGCCGACCCACATCGACGTGCTCTGCGGCCACTACCGCGACGTCCTGGTCTACAACCAGAAGGCGATCGCCGCCGACCGCAAGTTCCTGGCCCGCGAGGGGGCGCTGAACGTCTACGCGCTCTACCGCACCCACGACTACCACTTCGCGGTCTACGGAGCCATGTTCCTCGGCCAGTACCGGGCGGCCATGGAGGCGGCGCAGGAGCTGATCGACACCACGCCCGAGGCGCTCCTCCGGATCCCCTCGCCGCCGATGGCCGACTTCGTCGAGGGCTACCTGTCGATGAAGCAGCACGTGCTGGTGCGCTTCGGCAAGTGGCACGAGATCATCGCTCAGGAGCTGCCCCGCGACCCGGAGCTCTACTGCGCGACGACCGCGATGATGCTCTACGCCCAGACGGTGGCGCATTCCGCGCTCGGCCACATCGCCCAGGCCGAGGCGGCCAAGGCCGCGTTTCTCGAGGCGAAGCGGCGGGTGCCGGAGAGCCGCCGCGTGCACAACAACACCGTCCAGGACCTGCTCGGGGTGGCCGAGGCGATGCTGAACGGCGAGCTCGAGTACCGGCGCGGCAACCACGAGGCCGCCTTCGCTCATCTCCGCCGCTCGGTCGAGCTCGACGACGCGCTCCCCTACGACGAGCCGTGGGGCTGGATGCAGCCGACTCGGCACGCCCTCGGGGCGCTGCTACTGGAGCAGGGCCGGGTCGCCGAGGCCGAGGCGATCTACCGCTCGGATCTCGGCCTCGACGGCAAGCTCAGCCGGGCCTGCCAGCATCCCGACAACCTCTGGAGCCTGCACGGCCTGCACGAATGCCTGACCCGGCGCGGCGAGACGATCGAGGCCGCCCTGATCAAGCAGCGCCTCGACCTCGCGCTGGCTCGATCGGAGGTACCGGTGAAGGCCTCCTGCTTCTGCCGCATGAAGTTCGCGGCCTGAGCGCCCGGTCATGAAATTCGGCCTCTACAGCTCGATCGCCAATCCGCCGCGAGGTGAGCAGATCGACCGCTGCATCGACGAGGTCATCGCCGAGGCCCAGCTGGCCGAGGCCAGCGGCTTCGACTCCTGCTTCTTCGGCGAGCACCACCAGGACCACGACGGGTTCCTGCCCTCGCCGCTCATCGTGGCCACCGCGGTGGCCGCTCGCACCACGCGGCTCCGCGTCGGCACCTCGGTGATCCTGCTGCCACTCCATCACCCGGTGCACGTGGCGGAGGACGTCATCACCCTCGACCTCGTCTCCAAGGGGCGGGTCATCCTGGGGGTGGGCATCGGCTACCAGCCCGCCGACTTCCGCGCCTTCTCCGTCCCCATGGAGGATCGCGCCGGGCGGTTCGAGGAGAGCATCGAGATCCTGCGCCTGTGCTGGGCGGGCGAGCCGTTCTCGTTCCGCGGCAAGCACTACACTCTCGAGAGCGTCCAGATCCGACCGCGCCCCTATCAGAAGTCGGGGCCGCCGCTCTGGATCGGTGCCAGCATCGCCGCCGCCGCCCGGCGGGCCGGCCGGATCGCCGACGGCTTCGTCGGCACCCCCAGCACCAGCCTGGCGAACGCGACGCAGCTCGCCGATCTCTACAAGGAGGCGGCGCGAGAGGCGCGCCGGCCGGCCGAGGTCGTCCAGATGCGCGACGCCTGGGCCGCCCGATCGCGCGCCGAGGCCGACGCCGTCTACGGCCCGCACGTGATGGCCGCCTACCGGTATTACTGGGAGAATCGCCTGGCCGAGTTCCGCAATCTCTCCGCCGGCTCGGAGTTCACCCTGGACAATCTCGCCCCCGATCGCCTGATCCTGGGGGATCCCGAGACCTGCATCCGGGAGTTCCAGCGCTGGCAGAAGGCGACCGGCGCGAGCACGTTCTTGCTCCGGCTCCGCCACGCCCATTCGGGCGGGCCGCCCCACGACCAGATCATGGAGGCGATCCGGCTCTTCGGCGAGCGCGTCATGCCGTACGTCTGACGTCTCGGCTGGACGTGTCGGATCAGCGCCGCAGGCGGTAGCCGGCCGCCTCGCGATCCCACGTGGCGGAGCCGATCCCGCTCCGGCGCAGCGTCACCTTCTGCACCTTGGCGGTGGGCGTCTTCGGGAGCTCGGCCAGGAACTCCACGTAGCGCGGCACCGCGAAGTGGGGCATGCGCGTCTGGCAGAAGTCCAGGAGCGCCTCGGGGGCGAGCGCCTGGCCCGGCGTGAGGACGACGCATGCCTTGACCTCGTCCTCACCCCCCGCGATCTCCGAGCGGACCGCGACCGCGGCGGCCTCGGCCACCGCGGGGTGCTCGAGCAGCACGCGCTCGATCTCGTAGGAGGAGAGATTCTCGCCTCGGCGCCGGATGGTGTCCTTGATGCGGTCCACGAAGTAGAAGTAGCCGTCCTGGTCCTGGCGCCCGGCGTCGCCGGTATGGAACCAGAAGTTGCGCCAGGCTTCCACCGTCCGGTCGGGCATGGCGTTGTACCCGAGCATGAAGCCGAACGGCTCCCGGGGCCGTACGACGATCTCGCCCACGCTGCCCCGCGGCATCTCCTCGTCCGTCTCGGGGTCCACCACCCGGACCTCGAAGTAGCGGTCGTAGACCTTGCCGCAGCTCCCGGGGCGGTACGGCACGTCGAGCGGCATGTAGAGGGGGATGTTCACCTCGGTCATGCCATACCCCTCGATGAGCGGCACCCCGAAGCGCTCGCGAAAGCTCGTGGCGATCTCCGCCGGCGTGGGCACCGCGCAGATCAGGCGGAGCCGGTGACGCCGGTCCTCCGGACGCGCCGGCTGGCGATGGATGAACTCCGTCATCACGCCCAGGGTGTTGGTGAGGGTAGCCCCGCACGCGCGCACCTCGTCCACCCAACGGCTGGCGCTGAACTGGGGAGCGATCACCGCCCGCGCCCCCGCGATGAGCGTCCCGTAGAGCTGCATGCAGAGCGCGTTGGCATGGAAGAGCGGCATGCAGATGTAGTAGACGTCGTCCGCCGTGACCCGGAGGTTGTCCACCACGCCCTGGCCGAAGAGGTACAGGTGGGCGTGGGGCATCAGCACCCCCTTGGAGGGTCCGGTGGTGCCGGACGTGTACATCATGGCCCCCACGTCCCGATAGCTCACGGGAACGCCAAGCGGGTCGGCGGGCTGGCTCACCAGCTCTTCCCAGAGGTGGATCGAGATCCGACGAGGGCGAGCGGCATCGGGCGGCACGGGCCCCACGATCACCGCCCGCTCCAGGCCGGGCAGGTTGGCCTCGCTCTCGGCAAGGCGCGGCAGATACTCGGCCGCCATGATGATCCAGCGTGCTCCGGCGTTGTTCAGCACGTGCTCGAGGAAGATGCCCCGGTAGCCCGGATTGACGAACACCGCGACGGCCCCTGCCCGGTAGATACCGAACGAGGCGTGCAGGATCTCGGGCCCGTTGGGAAGCCACACTCCCACCCGGTCGCCGGGCCCCGTCCCCATGGCGGCCACCCCGCGGCTGACCCGGTGGGCGATCTCATCGGCCTCGGCGTAGCTGACGTCGGAGCCGTCCGGGAAAGTCAGAAAAGCCCGGTGGCCTCGTGCGCTGGCCTGCCTGGCTAGCACCTCCCCCATCACCCAGCCCGACTTGTCCATGCCGTCCTCCCGCTGGGCTGGGACGCACTCGCTCCCGCCGCCGCCCTGGCACTCTACATCAGGCCGCCCCTTCGCCGCCCGAGAGTTCCGCCTGGGCGATCAAGGTGATCGGCGGTACCGCCCATCCGGCGTTGACCCGCGATACTATCAGGCGGCGCACCCCGCTCGCGGGGCCGTCATCACTCGGGGCACAGGGAGGCCGGCATGGCGACGACAGGAGTGCTCGGATTCGTCGGGCTCGGGGTCATGGGCGAGGCGATGTGTCGAAACCTGGCGAGAAAGTCGGGGGCCACGGTGGTGGCCTTCGACGAGCGGCGGGCGCCGCTCACCTCGCTCGCGGCCGACGGCGTGCAGGCCGCGGCCTCGGTAGCGGAGGTGGCGAGCCGCGCGGAGATCGTGTTCCTGTGCCTGCCGGGAGAGCCCCAGGTCCGCGCGGTCTGCCTCGGCGCCGGCGGCGGTCTTGCCGCCCTCGTGGAGCCGGGCCAGACGGTGGTCGACATGAGCACCTGTCCGGTCGCCCTCGCGCGCGAGCTCCACCAGGCCTTCGGCGCGCGCGGCGCCGCCTTCGCCGACGCGCCCATCGCGCGCACCGCCCAGGCTGCCCGCGACGGCACGCTCAGCATCATGGTGGGCGGGGAGCCGGCGCTGTTCGCGCGGCTCCGCCCGCTCCTGGGGTGCATGGGCTCGGAGGTGACCCACTGCGGAGGCGTCGGCGCGGGTCAGGCGGTGAAGCTCATGAACAACATGGTGGTCGCCCAGACGGTGGTCGCCCTCGCCGAGGCCCTCGCGGTGGCCCGCGCCACCGGCGCGGTGGAGCCGCGCGTGCTGTTCGAGACGCTCGCCAAGGGGTCCGCCGACAGCTTCGTCCTCCGGAATCACGGGATGAAGTCGCTCCTGCCCGACCATCACCCCACGGAGGGCGCCTTCCCCACGCGGTACATCCTGAAGGACCTGTCGTACGCCATCCAGCTGGCCGAGTCCGCGGGGGTCACGCTCGAGCAGGCGGCCACCACGCGGCGGCTGCTCGAAGCCACCGCCGCCGCGGGCTGGAGCGAGGCCTACTACACCGCGGTGATCCGCACCATCGAGAAGCGGTAGGGCCTACTTCTTGAAGACCCCGGTGAAGAACTTCGACGCCTCGGCCTTCGCTTCCTCGTTCGCCTTCGCGTCATAGCGCAGCGGCAGGTTGAACTTCTCGCCGAGCGCCGTCGCCTCGGGGTTCGTGAAGGCGTGAACCGCGCCGGGATATTCGATCACCTTGTAGTCGGCCTTGGCCGCGTCCAGCTCGCTCTTGAACGTCACGTACTGCTCCTTCTTCACGAAGGGATCGTCCGCGCCGTTGAGGACGAGGATCTTCGCCTTCACCGCCCCGGGCGCGGGCGCGGGCGTGTTGAGGCCCAGGGAGGCGTGGAAGCCGGCGACGCCCGCCAGATCGGCCCCGGCGCGCGCCATGTTGAGCACCACCGCGCCGCCGAAGCAGTAGCCGACCGCGCCGATGCGCGTGGGGTCGACGCTCGGCTGCTTGGCGAGCTGCTCGCGCGCGGCGTTGAAGCGCGATTGCATCGTCTGCGGGTTCTTCATGACCGAGCTCGACAGCGCACCGGCGTCCTTCGGGTTGTCGGCCGTCTTGGCATCGCCGTACATGTCGGCGATGAAGACGGTGTAGCCCTGGCCGGCGAGTCCGCGCGCTTCGTTGTGCACGTGCTTCGTGATGCCCCACCATTCGTGCACCATGACGATGCCGGGACGCTTGCCAGCCGTGGCGGTGTCGTAGACCACGACGCCCTTCATGGTGGTCTCGCCGTCCTTGTAAGTGACCGGCTCTTCCTTGATGGCGGCCAGCGCCGGCGTGGCGATCGAAAGGGCGAGCAACGCGGCTAGGAGCTGCGTCTTCATGGCGTCTCCTGTCTTTTCGGAGTGTGGCGCGCGGTGAGGACGACTGCCCACCCTCAATACACCGCGGACAACCCGGCGTCAAGAGGAACACCGCGACCGGCGCTACAATGCGAGCGCCATGAAAGGGCCTTCCCGATGACCCTGGCCCACGGCGCCGAACGGCTGGAGTCGGCTCGCCTCGTGCTGCGGCGGGTCACCCTGGACGTTCTGCCGCTCTGCCACATCCTGATCTCCGACGCCGGCCGGCCCGGGCCCTATGAAGGACCTGCGCCCACGGCGCTCGCGAGAGGCCCTCGAGAGCTCCGACGTCTCGGATCGAGGCATCGCCGTTGATATCGGGGCGCGCGTGACCGTGCTCGCGGCACCGGCCGAGGCATTGCTTTCTCGAGCGCCTGGAGCGCTTGCGGTGACCGGGGCCCGGGCGGCGAAGTGGCGCTGCGCTCGCGTTGGCGCGCTGGTCCTCATCCTCCATCTCTCGGCGTCGTCCCTCGCCGCCGTCGCGCAACCGAGCGAGAAGGTGCATCGACTCGGCTTTCTCCGGCACTTCGCCTGTGCGGACCAGTTCGGCCTGAAGGATCTGCGCCAGAGGCTCGGCGAGCTCGGCTACGCCGAGGGCCGCAACATCGTCATCGAGTGCCGTGCCGCCCCCGGGAAGTGGGAGCAGCTCCCGGAGCTTGCCGCCGAGCTGGTGCGCCTCAACCTGGACGTCCTGGTCACCGAAGGGACGCCCGCGAGCCTGGCCGCGAAGCAGGCGACCCGGCTCGTCCCGGTCGTCATGGTGTACGTGGGAGATCCCGTGGCGAGCGGGCTCGTCAGCAGCCTGGGGCGGCCGGGGGGAAACGTCACCGGGGTGTCGATGGACGCCAACGAGATCGTCCGCAAGGACATCGAGCTGCTCAAGGAGATCGCTCCCGGGATCTCGCGCGTGGCGGTGTGGATGGATTCGACGAATCCCAGCCACCTGCCGGCCTTTGCCGCGATGGAAGCCACCGCCGACCGGCTGAAGGTCAGGCTGCAGCGGGTCGAGGTTCGCGCGGCGACCGATCTCGACGCGGGTTTCGCGGCAACACTGAGGCAACGTGCCGAGGCGGTCGCCGTCTACCCGCTGAGCACCACGCCGGGTGACATCAAGCGGATCGCCGAGTTCGCGGTCAAGAACCGGCTGCCGACCGTCACGAACACCGCCGCATATATCAAGGAGGGGCTGCTGGCCGGCTACGGGCCGAACGTTCCGGACCAGTATCATCGCGCGGCGATCTACATCGACCGAGTCCTCAGAGGGGCCCGGCCCGCCGACCTGCCGGTCGAGCAGCCCACGAAGCTCGACCTCGTCATCAACGGCCGGACCACGAAGGCGCTCGGCCTCGCGCTCCCGCAGTCGATACTGTTGCGCGCGGCTGAAATCGAAGAGTAGGCCGATCGCGACCGGATCCTAGCTCTGTCGCCCACCGCTCAGAGTTGCGGTCCCGTGTCGGAGACCAGCTGGCCTACGGCAGCGGGGGACGCGGCACCTCAGGCGCCATGCGCTGGGCGGCCGCAGGATCGTGCACGCGGGACCGGTCTCAAGCAGCGGCCGAGAAGGCCAGCGCTTGACAACCACCGGCTCCAGCTTGCCGAAACTCCCCAGCCCCATCAGATCGACGATTCATCCGGAGTGTGCGACAGGGTCTGTCCGATGGGCGACGGTGATCGCGTCAAGGGGGCGACTACTCGACCATGGAGAGTTTC
>DATJIR010000357.1:0-4314 GCA_035493135.1 Verrucomicrobiia bacterium | reverse complement strand
TCCCCCTTCGCACGGCTTGCCCGCCCCGACCCGGGAAGTGCTTCCCAACGGGATGCGCCTCATCATCCAGGAACACCGGGCCGCAAGCACCGTCGCCATCCATCTCTGGACCGGAGTGGGCGGGCGCGACGAGGCACCCGGAGAGCGTGGCTTCTCGCACTTCGCCGAGCACATGCTGTTCAAGGGCACGCAGACGCGCCCGCGCGGTTTCGTCGAAATTGAAGTCGAGTCGGTGGGCGGCCGTACCAACGCGGGCACGTCCAACGACTACACGTTCTACTATCTCCTGCTGCCCGCGAGTCGCGTGGTTCCCGGCATCAGCCTGATCGCGGACATGGTGCTCGACTCGGTCTTCGACCCCACCGAGCTCACGCGCGAGCGCGAGGTGGTCTTCGAGGAGGTTCGCCTGAACGAGGACAATCCCCGGTCCTCGCTGGGGCGGCAGCTCTACAACCTCCTCTATCAGGGGCATCCCTATGGCCGGCCGGTGCTGGGCGAGGCCGTCGACCTGCGGGCCGCGACGCAGGAAACCCTGCGCGGGTACTACCGGCGCTACTACGTCCCGAACAACATGACGCTCGTGGTCGTGGGCCCGGTGGATTCGGCCCAGGTGCGGGCCACCGCGCTTGCGGCCTTCGGGTCCCGACCGGCCGCGACCTACACACGCCCGCCGCTGCCACGTCCCGCGGGCCTCGAAGGGGTGCGCGATCGAACGGTCGAGCGGCCCGAGCGCCAGACACAGCTCGGCCTCGCGTGGCTCGCCCCGCCGCTCGGCCATCCCGACATGGCCGCGGTCGACGTGCTCGGCCACATCCTGGGCGGCTCCCGCAGCTCTCGCCTCAACCAGGCCTTGCGGGAGCGGGCGCGCCTCGTCTCCAGCATCGCCGGCTGGTACGGGGCGCTGCAGGGCGCGGGGGCCATCGGGATCACGGCCCAGCTCGAGGGGCGCGACCAGGACGTGGTGGAGCGGGCGATCATGGCCGAGATCGAGCGCGTCCGGTCCGAGGGCGTGACCCCCGAGGAGCTCGCGCGAGCGATCACCGCCGCGGAAGCGGAGCGCGAGTTCTCCCGCGAGACGGTGGAAGGCCTCGCGCTGGCGTACGGGCGCGCCGAGACCACCTGGGACCTCGACGCGGAGCGCGCCTACGTCGACCGGGTGCGCAAGGTGACGCGGGCCGAGGTGCAGGAGGTGGCGCGCCGCTACCTGACCCCCTCGTACGCGCGGCTGACCTTCGTTCCTCGGCCCCGCACGCCATGACCGCTCGCCGGCTGAGCGCGGCGGTCCTGCTGGCCGCGACGGCGACGTGCGTCCCGGTGGCGCGGGCCGCGGCGGAGGAGCCGCGACCCGTCAGGCTACCGAGCGGGCTCACCGTGCTCGTGCGCGAGAACACCGCCACCCCGGTCGTGGCCGCGTCCCTGTTCGTGCGTGCGGGATCGCGGTGGGAGACGGAGAACGACGCGGGCACCGGCTACCTGCTGCAGCAGGTCCTCCTGAAGGGGACCGCGACTCGCTCGGCGCTCCAGATCGTCGAGACCGCGGAGGGCCTGGGAGGAGGCATCAGCGGCTCGGCCGACATGGACTTCTCGGAGCTCCGCGCCACCGGGCTCGCGCGGAACTGGAAGCGGATGCTCGAGCTGATGGCGGACGTCGCGCTGCGGCCCACGCTGCCCGAGGCCGAGATCGACGGCGAGCGCCGGGCCATGCTGACCGCGCTGCGCAGCCGCCAGGACCAGCCGTTTCCGCTCGCGCTGGATACGGTCATGAGCCGGGTCTACGGCGAGCATCCCTACGGCCGCCCGATCCTGGGCCGTCCCGCCTCGCTCCAGCAGATCGACCGCGCCAGCCTCCTCGCCTATCATCAGCGCTTCTACCGCGCCCCCCGGATGGTGCTGGCCGTGAGCGGAGACGTGACCGCGCGGGGGGTCGTGGCCGAGGTCGGGCGCCTGTTCGCCGCCGCGCCGACGGGCGAGGGTGAGCCCGAGCCCTCGCTGCCCGCCGCCACCGCGCGGGCCGACCGCACGGTGCTGGTGAGGCCGGCCGCCCAGGCGCAGGTGCTGGTCGCTTTTCTCGCCCCGCCCACCGCGCACCCCGACTACGCGGCGGTGAAGGTCCTGACGACCACCCTGGGGGGAGGGATGGCCGGCCGCCTCTTCACGGAGGTGCGCGACAAGCAGGGCCTCGCGTACTCGACCGGCGGCGCCTATCCCTCCCGCCTGGGCCCCGGCGTCCTCTATATGCAGCTCGGCACGGCGCCGGCCAATCAGGCCCGGGCCGAGGCCGCGATGCTGGGAGAGCTCGAGCGCATCCGGCTCGACCCGGTGAACCCCACCGAGCTCACCCGCGCCAAGGCGTACCTGCTCGGCCAGTTCGCGCTCGACCGGCGTACGAATGCGCGCCTGGCCTGGTATGACGCCTTCTTCGAGACGCTCGGGGTCGGGCCCGATTTCGCGGACCGGTACGCGCGGGCGGTCGAGGCGGTGACCGCGGAGGATCTGCTGCGCGTGGCCCGGACCTATCTCGGCGCGCCGACCGTCGTGACGCTCGGGCCGCCGGCCCCCTAGCGCGACGTGTTCCCCCTCAAGGACGACAACCCGAGCAACACCGCTCCCGTCGTCACAGTGGCGCTCATCGTTCTGAACGCTCTGGTCTTCGTGTACCAGATCTCGCTCCAGGCCGCAGGTCCGGACGGAGCCCAGGCCGCGCAGGCCTTCATCGAGGAGTTCGGCCTCGTCCCGTGCCGTCTGACCGGAGCCTGTCGAGTCGGCCCGGAGGTGCCGCTGCCCGTCGTGACCATCTTCACGTCGATGTTCATGCACGGGGGGCTGTTCCACATCGGCGGCAACATGCTCTACCTGTGGATCTTCGGCAACAACGTCGAGGACACGCTCGGGCACACGCGCTACCTGATCTTCTACCTGCTCTCCGGAATCGCCGCGGCCCTGGCCCAGACCGTGGTGGGGCCGAGCTCCGTGGTGCCCATGGTGGGCGCCAGCGGGGCGATCTCCGGCGTGCTCGGCGCCTACCTGGTGCTCTTCCCGGGTGCGCACGTGACCACGCTGATCATCCTGGGCTTCTTCTTTCGCCTGGTGCAGATCCCGGCGATGGTCGTGCTGGGCTTCTGGATCGTCCTGCAGGTGCTGAACGGCCTCGGCAGCTTCGGAGCCAGCGGCGGCGTGGCCTTCTTCGCCCACATCGGGGGCTTCGTGGCCGGGATGGGGCTGCTCTTCCTGCTCAGGCCCCGGGCCGGGAGCCGCACTGCCTGAATTGGGCGGGGGAGGGGGTTCGGCTATATAATTGTGACCGTTGAAATTTCCGGCACGATCCCCGGGGGCCGAGGAGCCCGTATGAACGTCGTCGTCAGGGCTTTGGGAATCGGGACTCGCATCGCACCGCCAACCACCCATTTCTCGTCACCGCTCCCCCCCGGCCGGCCGCTCCGCTCTCCCGGCTGTCCGCTTCGAGATGATCCCCGGGTCGAAAGTCCGCACGCGATGGCGTGCTCCGTGGTGGGCGAGGTAGTGGATGCGATCGAAGCCGAACGGGCCCAGATGCCGATCGCGCGGGCGCGCGGTCCGGTCGCGGGCTTTAGAAAGGAGCCGGCGTGAAGAGGTTCCCCAAGAAGCGTGGCCTGTCGAAGCCTGCCGTGCCTCAGCGCAAGACGGCCGCAAGTGCCCGCGGCAAGGCGGCACTCGTGACCGACCGGGGCACCGGCGAGAGCCGCGCGAAGACCAAGATCAGGCTCGACGTGGCGCTCGTGGAGCGCGGTCTGCTCGAGTCGCGCGAGAAGGCCGCGCGCGTCATCCTCGCCGGCGACGTGCTGGTGGACGGGCAGCGAGTCGACAAGGCGGGAGCCATGGTCACGCCGGGAGCCAAGCTCGAGCTGGTCGCGCGACCCCGCTTCGTGAGCCGCGGCGGGGACAAGCTGGCGCACGCCCTCGCCACGTTCGCCATCGAGCCGCGGGGGCGGGTCGCCATCGACGTGGGGGCCTCGACCGGCGGGTTCACGCACTGCCTGCTCGAGCAGGGCGCGGTGAAGGTCTACGCGGTGGACGTGGGCCACGGACAGCTCGACGCCAAGCTGCGGTCCGACGGACGCGTGGTGGTGATGGAGAAGACCAACGCGCGCAACCTGCCGGTCGACTCGTTCCCGGAGTCCCCGGATCTGGCCACCGTCGACATCTCCTTCATCTCGCTCGAGAAGGTGCTGCCCTCGGTCTTCGGGGTGCTCACCTCCCAGGGCGAGGCGGTGGTGCTGGTCAAGCCCCAGTTCGAGGTGGGCAAGGGGCAGGTCGGCAAGGGCGGCGTGGTGCGCG
>DATJIR010000356.1:0-2513 GCA_035493135.1 Verrucomicrobiia bacterium | reverse complement strand
GCTCTCCGAGGAGTGGGTCGCGCGCTACGCCGAGGACCGGGAGGCGGTCGGGGCGCCTGAGACCGCGTGAGCGCCGCCCGCCTCCCGAACATCCTCTACCTGCACTCGCACGACACCGGCCGCTACGTGCAGCCGTACGGATTCCAGGTGCCCACGCCCAACATCCAGCTCCTGGCGGACCAGGGGGTGCTGTTTCGCGAGGCGTTCTGCGCGGCGCCCACCTGCTCCGGGAGCCGCGCCTCCCTGCTCACCGGGCAGTACTGCCACAACAACGGCATGCTCGGTCTCGCCCACCGAGGCTGGTGCCTCAACGACTACGGCGAGCACCTGATCCACGCGCTGCGGCCCGGCGGCTACCACTCGGTGCTGATCGGCGAACAGCACATCTCCGAGGACCCCGAGGTGATCGGCTACGACGAGGTGATCGAGGTTGAGAGCCACCGTGCCACGGAGGTCGCGCCGATCGCCAACGAGGCGCTCGCGTTGGTTCCCGAGCCCTTCTTCATGTCCGTCGGGTTCTTCGAGACCCACCGCCAGTTCTCGGCGCCCACGTCGGTGCGCGATGCGCTCTACTCGCTGCCGCCACCCAACCTCCCCGACACGCCGCGAACGCGCCAGGACATGGCCGCGTTCAAGGCGAGCGCCCGCTCACTCGACCAGGGGCTTGGCGCGGTGCTGAACGGCCTCCACCAGGCCGGCCTCGCGGAGCGGACGCTGATCGTCTGCACAACGGACCATGGGCTCGCGTTCCCCGGCGCTAAGGCCACTCTCTATGACGGGGGAACCGGGGTGATGCTGATCATGCGCGGCCCGGGCGGCTTCAACGGCGGGCGGGTGATCGATGCGATGGTGAGCCACCTCGACCTCTACCCCACGCTCTGCGACGTCGCGGGCGTCGCGCGGCCGTCGTTCCTTCAGGGTGCGTCGCTGATGCCGCTCGTCCACGGCGACATCCAGCGGATCCACGACCTGATCTTCACCGAGATGACCTACCACGCTGCCTACCAGCCGCTGCGCGCGGTGCGCTCCGACCGCTGGAAGTACATCCGCCGCTTCTACGACTACCCGCACCCCGTCCTGGCGAACTGCGACGACAGCGCGACCAAGGAGGTGCTGGTCGAACATGGCTGGGCCCAGCAGCCGTTCCCCGAGGAACAGCTCTTCGACCTCGTTTTCGATCCGAACGAGCAGCGCAACCTGGCAGAGGACCCGGACCACGCGGACGCCTTGGTGGCGATGAGGGAGCGGCTCGGGGACTGGATGGAGGAGACGGACGATCCGATCCGCGACGGCCCGATTCCGGCGCCGCCCGGCGCCTTCTACAACGACCCGGCGCAGGCGTCGCCGAACGACCCCTCTCACAGGGGCGTCCTCGCATGATGAGGCATTGATTCAACAAGTCCCGCTAACAGCGCGCTGTCCCTCGTATACGAGGCGTCCCGAGGATCTCGAGCCAGACGGTCGCGCGATCGCGATCGCGTCGCATCCCCCAGCGGTCGCTCAGCCGCTGCACCAGATGCAGCCCAAATCCCGGGTCGCCGGGCTCCGGTCGCCTCGAGGGAAGCCGGTACGCGCCGCCGCCCTCCGCGATGACGACCCGAACGCGGTCCCCGTCCTGTTCGGCCCGCAGCTCGATCGCACCGACCCCGTTACCGTCGGCTGCCTTGAGCGCATCCACGACAAGCTCGTCCACGAGCAGGCAGAGATCGACGAAGGTCGTCTCGTCCAGCGCCGCCCTGAAGGCCTGGAGCTGCTCGCGGGCCCGCCCGGCGCTCTGAGGCTCCGGGGGCAGATCGATTGCGACCGTTTCGCTCATCGTGCCTCCCGGAATGCGCCTACCCGCCCAGGGGTCGCGCTATGCAGCGGGCTGCGGAGCATTCGCATGATCCGCACCGAGCCACTCAGGTGCCGGTTCGATCGCTGACCTCGCCGTGTCGGGGCTCGCTCTGCGGGTACATGCTCGGCATGAAGGCATGCTGCCCCCCAGGACAGGGCTGCAATGCACCCAGGGGACAAGAGGAGCCGTGTCTGTTGTCGCGGGCCCGGCGAAGCGAATCACCGGACGCCGGCCGCGCGGTCGTCCTGTGGGAGCGGTTCGCCCGCGCCCAGCGGGGACACCGCTCCGGGAGCGAGCGGCGCTTCCTTCGCCGCGCCTACGCGAGAGCTCGCGACGACGCGCTCCCCTGGCGCCCCCAGCTCCCGTGAGCTGACCGGCTCGAGCCGGACGGGTACGGCATTCGTCACATCGGCCCGGATTTCGTGCCGGACCGGACCATACGCTTGCCGGATGGCGGAGCTCGAGCACGCGCAGGCCACCCTGGCGCTCCAGGGCCTCGAGGGGCTCGAGGAGTCTGGGCCCCACGACGCGGCCATGCGCACCTACGACGGGCCGGCGGACCCCGACGCCCTCCTGGACCACCTTGGGCACCTTGCGTTTCGCGCCGGGCAGCGCCAGGCGGTCGAGGCCGCGGTTGCCGGACGCGACGCCCTCATCGTGATGCCGACCGGCGGCG
>DATJIR010000355.1:0-3418 GCA_035493135.1 Verrucomicrobiia bacterium | reverse complement strand
TTTCGGCCGGGCCCGCGGCTCGTCAGCGCGCTGGTGGGCGGCGCCGCCGCGATCCTCGTCCTCTACCCGATCGCGTTCCTGATCCAGGCCTCGCTGAGCGTGGGCGACCCGCAGGCCCGCCCGCCCGAGGCCTACGGGCTCGACAACTTCGCGGACCTGCCGCGCTACGGCCACATCTTCGCCAACACCGTGACCGTCGCGGTCGCCGCGACGGTGCTGGCGGTCGTGGTGGGCTTCGGGATGGGCTGGATCCTCTCGCGCACCAACGTGCCGGGCCGCGGCGTGCTCGAGCAGCTGATGGCCCTGCCCTACTACGTGACCCCGCTCATGGGCGCGCTGGCCTGGAGCCTCATCGGCTCGCCCAGCGGCGGGTTCCTGAACCAGGTCTGGCGGGCGGTGGGCGGCCGGGACCACCTCATCGACGTGACCACCCCCTACGGCATCGCGTGGGTGATGGCCCTCTTCGAGGGCTCGGTGGCCTTCGTGATGATCGGCGCGGTGATGAAGTCCATGGATCCCGCCCTCGAGGAGGCCTCGCAGGTGCTGGGGGCGGGCCGCCTCCGCACCATGCTGCGCATCACGCTGCCGCTCGTGCTGCCCGGCGTGCTGGGCGCGGCCATCTTCGTGTTCGCGGAGATGCTGGGCTCGTTCTCGGCCGCGCTCGTGCTCGGGCTGCCGAGCCGCTTCTACGTGGTCACGACCGCCATGTACCAGCTCGTCTCCCAGTACCCGCCGCAGTTCCCGCGCGCCGCCGCGATGGGCGTCTCCCTCTTCGGGGTCATGTTCGCGATGGTGTACGTCTACCGGCGCGTGGTACGGGCGGGCAGCTACGCGACGATCACCGGCAAGGCCTTCCGGGCCCGCGCCATGGACGTGGCCGGCCTGCGCTGGCCCCTCCTCGGGGTGTGTCTCGCCTACTTGACCGTCGCGGTGGTGCTGCCGGTGGTCACGCTCCTCTACGCCTCGGTCCAGCGGCTCGCCACCGCGTTCCCGCGCGCGGGCAACTTCACGCTCGCCAACTACGAGACCGCGCTGTCCCTCGACGCGGTGCGGACCGCGCTGTGGGACAGCCTGCTCCTGGGCCTCGCCACCGCGAGCATCGGCGTGCTGCTGATGGGCTTCCTCGCGTGGATGATCTACCGGTCGCGGCTGCCCGGGGTGGGCGTGATCGAGTACGTGCTGATGTTCCCCCAGGCGGTGCCGCGGCTCGTGTTCGCCTTCGGCATGCTGTGGGCGTGGCTGATCTTCCCGATCCCGATCTACGGCACGCTCTGGCTGCTCCTCATCGCCTACCTCACCGTGTTCCTGCCCCTGGGCCTCCGCACCATCGCGGGGGTGATGCTGCAGATCGACCGCTCGCTCGAGGAGTCGGCCCAGATGTGCGGGGCGTCGTGGGGCTACCGCATGCGCACCGTCACGATGCCGCTGCTGCGCCCCGGCCTGATCGCGGCCTGGCTGCTGCTCTTCATCGCGAGCGTGCGCGAGCTGGGCGCCTCCATCTTGTTGATGGGTCCCAAGGCCAAGGTCATCACGCCCACCATCGTCGAGTCGTGGTTCTCGACCAGCAGCGAGCTGACCGCGGCCTTGGCCCTGCTGCAGACCCTGGCGGTCTCGCTGGCCCTGGTGCTGCTCTTCACGGTGGCCCGGCGCGCTACCCAGCCGGCGGGCGAGTGAGCGTGGCCGGTCCGCTCGCCCCGGGGCACCGCGCCTCCATCGAGGTCCGCGACCTGGTCGTCCGCTACGGCGCGGTCACCGCGGTGCGCGGGGTCAGCTTTCACGTGGCCGCGGGCGAGCACGTGACCCTCCTCGGGCCGTCGGGCTGCGGCAAGACCACCACGCTCCGGGCCATCGCCGGGCTCGAGCAGCCCGAGTCGGGCGAGATCCGCATCGACGGCAAGCCGGTCTTCTCGTCGACGCCGCGCGTCCGCGTGCCGCCGGAGCAGCGCGGGCTCTCGATGGTGTTCCAGTCCTATGCGATCTGGCCCCACATGACCGTGTTCGACAACGTGGCCTACGGCCTGCGGGTGCGGCGGCTGCCGCCGGCGGAGGTCGCGGAGCGGGTCGGCCGTGCGCTCGACCTCGTGCAGATGAGCGAGCTGTCCGCCCGCAGCGCCTCGAAGCTCTCGGGCGGCCAGCAGCAGCGGGTGGCCCTGGCCCGCGCCTTCGTCTTCGGGCCCGCGGTACTGCTCTTCGACGAGCCGCTCAGCAACCTGGACGCGAAGCTGCGCGCCGAGATGCGGCTCGAGATCAAGGAGCTGCAGCGCGCGCTCGGCATCACCTCGGTGTACGTGACCCACGACCTCGAGGAGGCCCTCGCGATCTCCGACCGCATCGTGGTCATGCGGGACGGGGCGATCGAGCAGACCGGCACGCCCGCCGAGATCTACGACCTGCCCCGCAACCCGTTCGTCGCCGACTTCGTGGGGTCGGCCAACCTGATCGAAGGCCGGCCGCGGCCCGAGCTGGCCGGCCCGGACCTGGTGGCCCTCGAGACCGCGGGAGGCGCGATCGTCCACGGCACCGCGTACGGCCGGCGGATGGGCGCGCGCGCGTGCTTCTCGGTGCGCACCGTCCACGTGCGGCTGTCCCGCGAGCGCCCGGCCGCGTCCGTCAACGTGTGGCCGGTGGCAGTGCGCCGGCGCGTCTTCCAGGGCGACTTCACCCAGTACCACGTCGACTGGGACGGCCGGACGCTCGTGGTCCGCGGCGTGACGGTGGACCCGGTGGACGAGGGCCAGACGGTCTACCTCACCGTCGAGCCCCGCCACTGCGTGCTGCTGGAGGACTAGGCGGGCCGGCTAGTCGCGCCCGTGCCCCTTCCCCTTGCCTTTTCCGCGGCCCGGGCGGTCGTCGTCGCGACCCCGGCCGCGGTCGTGATCGCGATCGCGGTCCTTCCAGCCGCGCTTGTCGGCCCACTCCGGGCCCCACTCTTCCTTCCAGTGTGGCGCGCGGGCGCGCTCCCACTGCTTCCAGTGGCCGGGAGGCACGTGGTAGTACTGCACCGGCACGAGCAGGACCGGCCGCGGCACGAACTGGGGGCCGACGACGACCCAGGGGCCGTTGTAGCCGCCGCTCACGTACCAGCCGCCCGCGGAGAAGGCCCAGTACTGGCCGGTGTAGAAGAAGAGGTTGCCCGGCGCGGCGGGCTGCGGCACGTACTGCACCGCCGGCACCTGCGGCACCACGACCAGCCGGGGCGGCGCCGGGAGATGGAAGCCGATGTCCACGTGCACCTGCACCTGCGCCTGCGCGACGGGGGCCGCGGCCAGGAGCGCGATCAATGCCACGAGCAAGGCGAGCATGGGGATCCTCCTGTCCTCGTATTGTCGCCCACGCCGTTTTTCCGGCCCAGCGCTCCGTTGCCGCCCGAGACTCGCCAGCCCCCGGTGACGGGCAGCGTCAACGGCACCCGGTCTGC
>DATJIR010000354.1:0-7754 GCA_035493135.1 Verrucomicrobiia bacterium | reverse complement strand
TCCCGGAGCGGGTCGAGAAGGTGAGCGCGGTCACGTGGGCCGCGGACGGGCAGACCCTCTTCTACGTCACCGAGGACGACGCCAAGCGACCGTACCGGCTGCACCGGCAGCGCCTCGGGACGGCGGTGGCCGACCTGCTCTACGAGGAGACGGACGCGCTCTTCCGCCTGCACGTGGGGCGCTCGCGCAGCCTGGCCTACCTGTTCCTGATCTCGGGCAGCTTCACCAGCACCGAGACGCGCTTCTGCCCGGCGGCCGACCCGACCGGCGCGTGGCGCATGATCCTGCCGCGGGAGAAGGACCACGAGTACCAGGTCGATCACGGCCGCGGGCCGGCGGGCGATCTCTTCTACATCCGCACCAACGGCGGTGGACGCCGCAACTTCCGGCTGGTCACCGCGCCGGTGGACGACCCGGGGCCGGCGCGCTGGGAGGAGCTCCTGGCTCATCGCGACGACGTGATGCTGGAGGACGTGGAGGTCTTCGCGCGCCACTACGTCGTCCACGAGCGCGAGGACGGCCTGATCCGTCTGCGCGTCACCGACGCCGGCAGCGGCGCCCACCACCACGTGCAGTTCCCGGAGCCGACGTACGACCTCGACGCGGACGCCAACGCCGAGTTCGAGACCGACGCGTACCGGCTCCGCTACCAGTCCCTGATCACGCCCGCCTCGGTGTTCGACTACGACATCGCGGGGCGGGGGCTCCGGCTCCTCAAGCAGGTCGAGGTCCTGGGAGGCTACGATCCGACGCGCTACCGTTCGGAGCGTATTCATGCGCTCGCGAGTGATGGGACCCGCGTGCCGATCTCGCTCGTGCGGCGCGCCGAGACCGCGCGCGACGGCTCGGCCCCGATGCTGCTCGCCGGCTACGGCGCCTACGGCTACCCGTACCCGGCCGGCTTCTCCTCGAACCGGCTGAGCCTGCTCGACCGCGGGGTGAGCGTGGCCATCGCCCACATCCGGGGTGGCGGCGAGCTCGGCAAGCGGTGGCACGACGACGGCCGCATGATGGCCAAGCGCAACACGTTCACCGACTTCATCGCGGCGGCCGACCACCTCGTGAAGGACGGCTACACCGCGGTCGACCGGCTCGTGATCGAGGGGGGCAGTGCGGGCGGGCTCCTCATGGGCGCGGTGCTCAACCTGCGGCCGGACTGCGCGGCGGCCGCGGTGCTGCGCGTGCCGTTCGTGGACGTGATCAACACCATGCTCGACGAGTCGCTGCCGCTCACGGTGGGCGAGTTCGAGGAGTGGGGCAATCCCAAGATCCGCGAGCAGTACGAGTACATGAAGACCTACTGCCCGTACACCAACCTGGACGCGCGGCGCTATCCCGCGCTGCTGGTGAAGACGTCGCTCCACGACAGCCAGGTCATGTACTGGGAGCCCGCGAAGTACGTGGCGCGGATGCGCGCGATCGGCGCCGCCCCCGTGCCGCCGCTGTTCAAGGTGAACATGGAGGCCGGCCACGGGGGCGCGTCGGGCCGGTACGACTACCTGCGCGAGATCGCCTTCGACTACGCCTTCATCCTCACCCGTCTCGCCCCGTTCCTCTCTTCCTCTCCCCCTCCGGGGGAGAGGGCAGGGTGAGGGGAGCCGCGCCCACGAGCGCCCCACCCGATCTCGCCTCCGCCTTCCTCGCCCACCTCCGCGCTGCCCTTCACGCGCCCGACCTGGCATACGCCGCCCCGCCCACCGCGATCAGCGGCGGCTTCGACACCCGCATCTTCGCGCTCGGCCTCCGGGGGGCGCCCGGCCCGTGGTCGGGCCCGCTGATCCTGCGGGTGATGAATCCGGCCCACGATCCCGCGCGCGCGCTCCGGGAGCGCGCCATCCAGAACGCGCTGGTCGCCCAGGGGTACCCGGTTCCGCGCGTGCTCGCCGCCTCCGCCGACCGCGGTCCCCTGGGAGCCGGCTTCCTCGTGATGGAGCGGGCCTCCGGCCGACCGCTGCTCGACGATCGTCTCCGCGGCGTGAGCGCGACGCTGGCCGACGCGCAGGTGCGCCTGCACGCCCTCGACGCGGAGCCGCTGCTGCGCGCGCTCGACGACGAGGGCCGCGCGGCCGGCGGCGGCTTCGACCGCCGCGCGGTCGGCTACGAGGGGCATCTCGCCGCGCTCGACCGCCGCGTCCGCGCGGCCGGGCTCACCGGGCTCGGCCCCGGCCTGCGCTGGCTGCTCGAGCGCCGGCCGGTCGGCGGGCCGCGCGTGATCTGCCACTGCGACTTCCATCCCCAGAACCTCCTCGCCGAAGGCGGGCGCGTGACCGCGGTGCTCGACTGGCCGAACGCCCTGGTCGCGGAGCCGGAGTGCGACGTGGCCGCCACGCTCGTCATCCTGCGGCTGACGCCGGTGGAGCTGTTTCCGGTGCCGGCGGCCCTGCGCGTCCTGGTGGCCGCGCTGCGCCCGGTCATGACCGCGCGCTATCTCGCGCGCTACCGCCGGGCGCGCGCCCTCGACGAGTCGCGCCTGCGGTACTACGAGGCGGGGGCGTGCATGCGGGGCCTGGTGCGGGCGGCGGAGGCGCGGGTGGCCGGCGACGCGAACGCGTTCGACGCCTCGTCGTTCGGCGAGCGTCTCGCCGCGCGCTTCGCCCGGATGAGCGGGGTCCCGGTGGCGCTGCCGCCGTGGCGCGGCTGACCGTGCTACCATGCCCGCGGAATCCGATCACCTCGCTCCGGAGAGGCCCATGAACGCGACCGATCTCGCCTACACCTCCGCCACCGATCTCCTGGTCTCGATCCGCTCGAAGGCGCTCTCCCCCGTCGAGGTCACGCGCGCGGTGCTCGAGCGCATCGAGCGGGTGAACCCGACGATCAACGCGTTCTGCACCGTGACCGGTGACACCGCCCTGGCCGCCGCGCGCGCCGCGGAGGCCGCGGTGATGAAGGGCGAGCGGCTCGGCCCGCTCCACGGTGTCCCGGTCTCGATCAAGGACCTGGCGCTCGTGAAGGGGGTGCCCGCCAAGTTCGGCTCCCACATCTTCGCGGGCCGCGTCGGGGAGGTCGACGCTCCGTTCGTGCGCCGCCTGTGGGAGGCGGGGGCCATCCTGACCGGTAAGACCACCACTCCCGAGTTCGGGTGGAAGGCGCTCGGCGACAGCCCGCTCACCGGCATCACCCGCAATCCGTGGAACACCGCGATGACATCGGGCGGCTCGAGTGCGGGGGCGGGGGCCGCGACCGCCGCCGGCCTGGGCCCGCTCCACCAGGGCTCGGACGGGGCCGGCTCGGTGCGGGTGCCCTCGGCCTTCTGCGGCATCTACGGGCTCAAGCCGACCTTCGGCCGCGTGCCGATGTGGCCGGTCTCCAACACCGACAGCGCCTCGCACGTGGGCCCGATGACGCGCACGGTGGCCGACGCCGCGCTCATGCTGGCGGTGATGGCGGGTCCGGACGACTGGGACCGCCAGTCGCTCGACGCGCCGCCCGCCGACTACGTGGGCCGCCTGCGCGACGGCGTCCGGGGCCTGCGCGTCGGGTGGAGCCTCGACCTCGGCGGCTGCCGTGTCGATCCCGAGATCGGCCAGGTGGCGCGGCGCGCCGCGGAGGCCTTCCAGGAGCTGGGCGCCGCCGTCGAGGAGGCGAAGGTGGCCCTGCCGGACACACGAGAGATGATCCACCTCATGTGGAACGCGCACTACGCGGGCAACTACGGCGCGCACCTCGAGAAGTTCCGCGCCCGGATGGACCCGGGCCTGGTCGCGGCCCTCGAGGACGGTCGGCGCTACAGCGCGGAGGCCTACGTCGACATGAGGGGGCGCAAGCACGCCTACTGCGACGCCGTGCGGACGCTCTTCGACACCTACGACCTGCTGCTCACGCCCACCGTGTCGGTGGCCGCCTTCGAGGTCGGGCGCCTGAATCCCGCGCACTTCCCACAGCACGCGTGGGACTGGTTCCCGTGGGCCGGCTTCAGCTACCCATTCAACTTCACCGGCCAGCCCGCCGCCACCGTGCCGGCCGGGTTCACCGCCTCGGGCATGCCGGTGGGCCTGCAGATCGTCGGGCGCCGCCTGGCCGACCTCCAGGTGCTGCAGGCCTCGGCGGCGTTCGAGGAGGCGCGGCCGTGGGCGGCGAAGCGCCCGGCGCTCGGCTGAGCGAGGGTCCGTCGCCGGACATTTGATGAGCGCCCCTCGGCCGTACGACATCATCACGTTCGACTGCTACGGCACCCTGATCGACTGGGACGGCGGCATCGCGGGCGCGTTCGCCCGGGCGGTGGCGGAGAGCGGCGGGGGGCTCGATCCGCGGCACGTGCTGGAAATCTACGAGGAGATCGAGGCCCAGGTGGAGGCCGAGCGCTACCGGAGCTACCGCGAGGTGCTCACCGAGAGCACGCGCCGGATCGCCCGACGACTCGGCTGGGCCCTGCCCGAGGCGCGGGCCGGCTTCCTGGCCGAGAGCCTGCCGCGGTGGATCCCGTTTCCCGACACCAACCCCTCGCTCGAGCGGCTCTTCAAGGCCGGCTACCGGCTCGGCATCCTCTCGAACGTGGACGACGACCTGCTCGCGGGCACCCGCAAGCACTTCACGGTGCCGTTCGACCTGATCGTCACCGCCCAGCAGGTGGGCTCCTACAAGCCGGCCGACGGCCACTTCCTGACCGCGCGCGAGCGGATCGGGCCCGCGCGCTGGCTGCACGCCGCCCAGAGTCACTTCCACGACGTGACCCCGGCCCGGCGGCACGGGATCGCGTCGGCGTGGATCAACCGCAAGCGCCTGGTCCGCGGGGAGCCGCGGCCGGATCGCGAGCTCCACTCGCTCACCGAGCTGGCCGACTGGCTCGCCTAGGGGAGATCGATGGCACTCGAGCAGACGC
Source organism: Verrucomicrobiia bacterium (assembly GCA_035493135.1). GTDB lineage: Bacteria > Methylomirabilota > Methylomirabilia > Rokubacteriales > CSP1-6 > CAMLFJ01. The sequence continues at coordinate 2,932 of DATJIR010000354.1, read as the reverse complement.
TCAACGACACCCTCACCCAGGCCATCAAGGCCCACGACGCGCCGACCGCCGCGGTGGTGCGCATGCTCAAGACCAAGATCCAGGAGCGGCGCACCGCCAAGGGCTCCACCGGCCAGGTGGACGACGCGCTCGTGCTCGACGTGATCGGCGCCTACCGCAAGCAGATGCAGAAGGCGGTGGCCGAGTTCGACAAGGTGGGCGAGCGCGGGGCGGCCCAGGCCGCCGCGCTGCGCTTCGAGATCGAGTTCTGCGAGCGCTACCTGCCCAAGACCATGGACGACGCCGCGGTGCGGGCGCTGGTGCGAGAGCGCATCGCCGCGCTCGGCATCGCCGACGCCAAGCAGGTCGGCCGCCTGGTCGGCGACATCATGAAGACCCACAAGGGCCAGGTCGAGGCGGGCGACGTCAAGCGCGTCGCCGAGGAGCTGCTGAAGGGCTGAGCCGTCGGGACGCTACCGCCGGAAGTGGGCGCGCGGCTCGTTGCGGAGGGCGTCGGCGATGCGCATCCGGTGGCGCGACTCCATCTCGGGCAGGGCGTCGGGCGGGAAGTAGCGCAGCTCGAGCGACTCGTCGTCGTTGATCCGCGGCTCGCCCCCCAGCGACCGGCACGCGAACGTGATGCTGACGATCATCGCCTCGTCGCCGTTGCCGTAGCGGACCAGGAAGTCGGGCCCGCTGTAGACGCCCACGATCCGCTCCGGCACCACCTCGAGCGCGGTCTCCTCGCGCACCTCGCGCACCAGGCTCTCGGCGGGCTCCTCGCCCGGCTCCATGGCCCCGCCGGGCAGCCCCCACTGGCCGTCGTCGCTGCGGCGCTGGAGCAGCACGTGGCCGGCGTCGTTGAAGATGACCGCGGCCACCCCGGGGGTCAGCAGGAGGTCGTGGCCGATCTTGGCCCGGAGCGTGGAGAGGTAGTCGGAGATGCCCAAGCCGCTAGGTGCGGCTCGAGGCGTACCGCTTCTCGACGTAGTCGTCGAGGATCTTCAGGAAGTCGGCGACGATGGAGTCGCCCTTGAGGGTGAGCTTGAGCGCGCCGTCCACGAAGACCGGGGCCTTGGGCTCCTCGAAGGTGCCGGGCAGCGAGATGCCGATGTCGGCGTGCTTGGACTCGCCGGGGCCGTTGACCACGCAGCCCATCACCGCGACCTTCAGCTCCTCCACGCCCGCGTAGCGGCTCTTCCACACCGGCATCTGATCGCGCAGGTAGGTCTGGATCTCCTCCGCCATCTCCTGGAAGAAGGTCGACGTGGTGCGGCCGCAGCCGGGGCAGGCGGTCACCAGGGGCAGAAAGCTCCGAAGTCCGAGCGACTGGAGAATGAGCTGGGCGACCTGCACCTCCTCGGTGCGATCGCCGTTGGGCTTGGGCGTGAGCGAGACGCGGATCGTGTCGCCGATGCCCTCCTGCAGCAGGATCGCGAGCCCGGCGGTGCTCGCCACGATGCCCTTGGCGCCCATGCCCGCCTCGGTGAGGCCGAGGTGCAGCGGATAGTCCGAGCGCGGGGCGAGCTTGCGGTAGACGTCCACCAGGTCCTGCACGCCCGAGACCTTGGCCGAGAGGATGATACGATCGTGGCCGAGGCCGGTCTGCTCGGCCAGCTCCGCGGACTGGATCGCGCTCTCCACCATCGCGTTCATGGTGACGTCGCGCGCGGTGAGCGGATCCTTGCTCTTGGCGTTGGCGTCCATCATCTGGGTGAGCAGGTTCTGGTCGAGGCTGCCCCAGTTGACGCCGATGCGCACCGGCTTGCCGTTGTCGACCGCGACCTGGACGATGGCGCGGAAGTTGTCGTCGTGGTGCTTGCCGCCCACGTTGCCCGGGTTGATGCGGTACTTGGCGAGGGCGCGGGCGCAGTCGGGGTACTTGGTCAGCAGCACGTGGCCGTTGTAGTGGAAATCGCCGATGACCGGGACCGTGACCTGCTTGACGATCTCGGGGACGGCGCGCGCGGCGGCCTCGGTGTTCACGGTCACGCGCACCAGCTCGCTGCCCGCGGCGTGGAGCGCGTTGACCTGCGCCACCGTGCCGGCCACGTCGGCGGTGTCGGTATTGGTCATGGACTGCACCACGATGGGCCGCCTGCCGCCCACCTTGACCCCGCCCACGTCCACCGCCACCGTCTTCCGCCGCTCGGGTGTGCTCATTGGCGCGTTGCCAATAATACCATCCCACCCCACGGAGTATCATGACGGCCATGTCCACCTCCGCCGAGGCCGCCGTGACGCGCACGGCGGCCTCGTTCGAGGTGGGGACGGCGGTTCTCGACGCGATTGCCGGTGATTTCGCGGTCCAGATCGCGCGGGGCCTGGTCGGCGAGGGCGGCTCTCTCAAGATGCTGCGCACGTTTACGCGGCAGCCCTCCGGCCGGGAGCGCGGGCGCGTGGTGGTGGTGGACTGGGGGGGCACCAAGGCGCGGGCCGGCCTGGTCGAGCTCGGCGGCGGGGGCTCGGCTCGCATCGTGGCCGAGGAGGCGCTGACCTTCCCGGACGCCATGAAGCGGGGCGCGCCGGAGCCGGTGTTCGACCTGATCGCGCGCGTGGTGGGGCGGGTGGCCCGGGCGGAGGGCCTCGGGGCCGCCCCGCTCGCGTTCGTCTACTCCTATCCGGCGCGGCTCGAGCGCCTCGACCGGGCGGTCGCGCTGGCCTCGACCAAGGGCTGGCGGCTCCAGGGGCTGGTGGGCCGCGACGTGGCGGAGATGCTGACCGCGGCGCTCGAGCGCGCCGGGCTCGCCCGGATCCGGCTCGCGGCGGTGGCCAACGACACGGTGGCGGCGCTGGTCCTCCGGAGCTACCAGGTGCGCGGCCGAGAGGCGGAGGCGAGCCCGGCCGCCATCGGTCTGATCCTCGGCACCGGGACCAACCTGGCCGCGGACCTGGGCCCGGCGGGCATCCGCAACCTCGAGTCGGGGAACTTCGACGGGGTGGCCGGCGTCGA
>DATJIR010000353.1:0-7115 GCA_035493135.1 Verrucomicrobiia bacterium | reverse complement strand
CGACATGACGCCGGCAACCGCCGAGGTTGGGAAATCCTGGCCGCCGAGCGGGAGGCCTCAGAGGGCCGTGGTCAGCGGCCCCCTCCCCTCGCCACCGCCCCCGCCCATCCCGCCGAATCTACTGAGACGCAGTCGGCTTCGACTTCCCGCCGGACTTCTCGTAGGCCTCGACCGCGCGCTTCAGGTCGCGGTACTCGGAGCACGTGATGAAGCAGAGCGAGTCGAGGGTCTTCAGGTGCTCCTTGGCGTGTGGCAGGTCGCCGAGCATGAGGTAGGCCTCGCCGATGTACTCGTGGGCCCCCTTGTGCTTGGGATCGATGGCGAGTGCCTTCTCGTAGATCGGGATGGCCGCGGTGGGGTTGCCGTTCTTGCGGGTGGCGTAGGCGAGCCAGTTGTAGGCGTCGGCGTTCCTGGCGTCGCGCGAGGTCACGCCCTCGAGCAGCGGGATCGCCTTCGCGTACTCGCCCGCCTTGATGGCCTTCACCGCCGCGGTGTACTGGGGATCCTCCGGCTTGGCGGGGGTACTGGTCCCCTCGCCGCCTCCGCCTCCCGCCGCGCCGGCCACACCGGACAGCCCGAGCGTGAGAAACCCGACCACGAGCGAGCCGCGGAGCGCGAATCGACGGAGCAATGTGACCATGAGCAAGCCCTCCCGGAGCGTCAACCGCCGAGCCCGCGCGATGGTTCCCGCAAGCATCGGCGGCTGACGCGAGGAGTCACGCTGGTCCCGGGCGGGCCGGCGTTGCGAACGCCCGGAACGGTGGTCTATGCTGCTGCCTCGACGGCGGTCGCGCTCGCTCTTCCCGGCATCCCCGGAGGACACGATGGCAGAGACGGTGGCTTGGCCCGACGGCGCCCGGTGCGCCATCATGATGACGTTCGACCTCGATGGCGAGAGCCCGTGGATCCACCGGGACCCGGCGCTGGCGGATCGGCCGCTGCACATGTCGATGGGCGCCTACGGCCCGCGGACCGGCATGCCGCGCATCCTCGACCTGCTCGACCGCTACGGGATCAAGACCTGCATCTTCATCCCGGGCTGGATCGTGGAGCGCTACCCCGCGCTCTGCGAGGACATCGTCCGCCGCGGGCACGAGGTGGGCCACCACGGCTATCTCCACGAGAAGCCCTTCTTCATGAAGAGCCGGGAGGAAGAGGAGGAACTGCTGGTCCGGAGCCTCGACATCTTCAAGAAGATCCTGGGGGTGAAGCCGCTCGGCTCGCGCACTCCGTCGGCCGACCCGAGCCGCCACACCATGGACCTGCTCGCCCACCACGGCTTCGTCTACCACAGCAACGCGCTCGACACCGATCTCCCGTACGCGGTCCAGACCAAGCACGGCCCGCTGGTGGAGTTCCCCACCGCGTGGTGCAACAACGACGCGCCGTTCTTCATGTGGAGCTCGGTGCCGCCGGTCGGCAACGGCATCTGGAGCCAGCAGGACGTGTGGGAGATCTGGTCCGAGGAGTTCGAGGGCCTCTACGCCGAAGGCGGCTTCTTCAACTGGCTCGCCCACCCGCAGATCATCGGGCGCACGTCCCGGATGCGCATGGTCGAGCGGCTGATCCAGCTGATCCTCGGCAAGGGCCGCGTGTGGTGGCCCCGGCCCATCGACCTGGCGCGCTTCTGGCTGCAGAAGAGCGCCGCGGCCGGGCGCGCCTGAGGCGCGGTCGGTGGGCTCCTCCGCCGGTCGGCTGGCCGGCAAGATCGCGCTGATCACCGGGGCCGGCCGCGGCTTCGGCCGGGCCATCGCGCTCGCCTTCGCCCGTGAGGGCGCGCGCGTGGCCGTCAACTACCTCGGCAGCGAGGCCGGCGCGAAGGAGGTCGTCGCGGAGGCGGGCCGGCTCGGGACGGAGGCAATCGCCCTGCGCGGCGACGTGGCGCGCGACGACGACGTCCAGCGACTGATCGAGGCGACCCTCGAGCGCTTCGGCCGGGTCGACATCCTCGTCAACAACGCGGGGGTCATGGTGCGCGGCCCGCTGCTGCAGGTCCCGGAGGACCAGTGCCGGCGCATGCTCGACATCAACGTGATGGGTACCCTGCTCTGCAGCCGGCACGCCCTGCCGCCGATGATCGAGCAGAAGGGCGGGCGCATCATCAACCTGTCCTCCCAGCTCGCCCAGCGCGCGGTGGGGGGCGGCGGCTTCGCGGCCTACGCGGCCACCAAGGGCGCCATCGAGTCGCTCACGCGCGCGCTGGCCTCCGAGGTCGGCGCGCACGGCATCACGGTGAACGCGATCGCGCCGGGCGGCATCGAGACCGACATGAGCCGCGACGTGATGACCGACGAGTACCGCGCGCGCCGTCTGGCCGAGCTGCCGCTCCGCCGCTTCGGCCGCGTGGAGGACGTGGCCTACTGCGCGCTCGTCCTGGCCGCCGACGACGCCGGCTATCTCACCGGACAGATCCTCCACCCGAGCGGCGGCTGGGTGTCGGGCTGAGGAGCATCGCATGCGCTATCGGTGGCCCGAGGGCAAGCAGTCCGCCGCGGTCCTGTCCTTCGACTTCGACGCCGAGTCGGGCTTCCTCTTCCGCGAGCCCGAGAAGGCCCGGCGGAGCCTCGGCGATCTCGAGGAGCGCCGCTTCGGTCCGCGCGTCGGCGTCGACCGGATCCTGCGGCTGCTCGATCGCCTGAAGCTCCGGGCGACCTTCTTCATCCCGGGATGGACGGTGGAGCATCACCCGGCCCCGGCCGCGCGCATCCGCGACGCCGGTCACGAGATCGGCGCGCACGGCAACATGCACGAGGCGCTCGGCTTCCTCGACGAGGAGCAGGAAGACCGGGTGATGCGCGAGCAGCTCGCGATCCTGGACTCGCAGCTCGGCGTCCGCCCGACCGGCTACCGCTCGCCGTCGTGGGACGTCAACGTGTGGACGCCCACGCTCCTCAAGCGCCACGGCTTCCTCTACGACAGCTCGCTGATGGGCAACGACGTGCCCTACGAGGTCGAGACCGGCCAGGGGCCGCTGATCGAGGTGCCGGTGCAGTGGCTGCTCGACGACGCTCCCCTCTTCCGCCACGTGTACGGAGCGACCAACGCGATCGCGGACCCGGGGCGGGTGCTGCAGATGTGGAGCAAGGAGTTCTCGGCGATGCACCGCGAGAACGGCTGCTTCGTGCTCACCTGCCACCCGTTCGTGAGTGGGCGCGCCTCGCGCATCACCCTGCTGGAGGATCTGGTGACCTACATGCGCCGGTCGCGGGGGGTGTGGTTCTCCACCTGCGAGGAGGTGGCACGCTGGCACGCGGCCGCGCCGGCCGAGGGCGCGACGGCTACCCGCCCGGCGCCTTCGCGGCGGGCGGCTTCACGGACGGCGGGGGCTCGGCGGCCCGCACGCGCACGGGCGCGCCGCTGACCAGCGAGTCGGCGGGATCCAGGATCACCGCGTCGGTGGCCTGGAGCCCCGCCACCACCTCGACGCTCTTACCGTAGTCGCGCCCGAGGGTCACCTCCACCAGCTCGGCGCGGCCGTTCCGCACCACCGCGACGCGCAGGCCCTCGGAGCGGAAGAGCAGGGTGTTGGCCGGGATGGTCATGCCCCGCGTCTCGCGCCCGACCCGCAGGCGGACCACCACGTAGGCGCCGGGCAGGACCTCCCCGCTCGGGTTGTCCATCTCCACCTCGCTCAGCATGGTGCGGGCGTTGGGGTCCAGCGCGGTCGACGTTCGCGCCAGCGTGCCCCGGTAGACCTTGCCCGGATTCTCCTCGAGGGTGATCGTGGTCGGGGTGCCGGGCCGCGCGGCCTGGGCGTAGGCCTGCGGCACCGAGACGAACACCCGGAGCTTGCTGGTCGAGGCGAGCCGGAACAGCTCGCGGGCCTGGCCGCCCGCGCCCGCGTCGATCAGCGCGCCGACGTCGGTGTTCCGCGCGGTGATGACGCCGTCGAAGGGCGCGGTGATCCGCTGGAAGGACTGCAGGTCCTCCAGCCGCTTCACGTTGGCGCTGTTCGAGTCGACGACGGCCCGCTTGGCGTTGTAGTCGCTGACCTTCTCGTCGGTCTCCTGGCGCGAGACCGCGTCGCGCTTGAGCAGGGTCTGCCAGCGGTCCGCGGTGGTGCGGGCCATGTCCATGGTGGCCCGGGCGTTCTCCAGGTCCGCGCGGGCCTGGCGCAGCTGCTGGTCCAGCTCGGGGGTCTCGAGCTCGGCCAGGATCTGGCCCTGGGTCACCCGCGCCCCGATGTCGGCGTACCACTTCTTGAGGTAGCCGCTGGCCCGCGCGTAGATCGGCGCGTCGGTGAAGGCGCGCGCGGTGCCCGGCAGCACCAGCTCGTCGCTGGGCGAGGAGGCGGCGGGATAGGTGACCGCCACCGTCGGGACCGCGGCCTCCTGGGTCGCCCGCTTCAGCGCCGCGTCGGCGCCCCGCCGGTCGTGGAGGCCCGCGTAGATCGCGACCGCGAGCGCGACGACGGCGAGCAGGAGGACCCAGACCCCGCGCGAGCTCCTCACGCGGCGGGCTCCGGCGCGGCGGCCCCGGCGGGCCGGCGGCGCCCGTGCAGCAGGCTGAACACCGCGGGCACGAAGACGAGGGTGGCGATGGTGGCGCAGACGAGGCCCCCGATCACCGCCCGGCCCAGCGGCGCGTTCTGCTCGCCGCCCTCGCCCCAGCCCAGCGCCATCGGAATCATGCCGATGATCATGGCGAGCGCGGTCATGAGCACCGGCCGGAACCGGGTGACGCCCGCCTCGATCGCGGCCTCACGCGCGTCGCCGTGCGCGCCGAGGCGCTCCTTGGCGAACGACACCACCAGGATGCTGTTGGCGGTGCCCACCCCCATGCACATGATCGCGCCCATCAGGGCCGGCACGCTGAGGGTGGTCCCGGTGAGGAACAGGAACACGATGATGCCGGCCAGGGCGGCGGGCAGCGCGGTGATGATGATGAAGGGATCGAGCCAGGACTGGAAGTTCACGACGATCAGAAGATAGACGAGGACGATCGCGAACGCGAGCCCACCGAGCAGGCCCACGTAGGAGGCCCGCATCGTCTCCACCTGCCCGCGCAGGGCCACGAAGCTCCCGCGGGGGAGGTTCGGGCGGTGCGCGTCGACGATCCGGGTGATGTCGCGGCCGACCGCCCCGAGGTCCCGATCCTGCACCGAGCCGTAGATGTCCACCACCCGGCGGGTGTTGTAGTGCGAGATCACCGCCATGCCGCTGGACCGGGAGATCGAGGCCACGTCGCCCAGGATCTGCGGGCGCGCGGTGGTCGCGCCGCTGATCGGCACGTTCTGCAGATCCTGGAGCGACTGGATCGAGTACTGCGGAGCCTGGGTGATCAGGTTGTAGGTCACCCCGTTCTGCCAGTTCATGAACTGGATCGGATTGGTCTGGCCGCTCCCGCTCAGGGTGAGCAGCACGCTGTTGGCCACGTCACGGGGCGTGAATCCGGCCCCCGCCGCCTTGGTGCGGTCCACGCTCACCTGGAAGTTCGGGTAGTCGAAGTTCTGCTGGATGCGCAGGTCGGTGAGCCCGGACACCTGGCGCAGGTCGGCGAGGATCCGGTTCGCCACCTGGCGATTGGCCTCGAGGTCGTTGCCCTCGATCTGGACGTCGATCGGGGCGGGCAGGCCGAAGTTCAGGATCTGGGTCACGATGTCGGCGGGCACGAAGTAGAAGGCGACGCCCGGGAACTCCTGGGGCAGGCGGGCCCGGAGGGTCCGCATGTGATCCGCGGTGGGCCGGTGCCCGGCCTTGAGCGTCACCAGGATGTCCGCGTCGGCGGTGCCGATGAAGCCGGAGCGGCTGTACATGTAGTTGATGGTCGAGTAGGGCAGCCCGATGTTGTCGATGATGTTGTCGAGCTCTCCGGCCGGGATCTCGCGCCGGATCGACGCCTCCACCAGGTCGGCCAGCCGGGCGGTCTCCTCGATGCGCGTGCCGGTCTTCGCCCGCAGGTGCAGGATGAACTGCCCGTTGTCGCTGGTCGGGAAGAAGTTCTCGCCGAGCCAGGGCAGGAGCAGCCAGGCGAGCAGGCAGGCCGCGAAGAAGCCGACCACGAAGACGCCCTGTCGCGAGATGAGCCGGGTGAGCAGGTCCCGGTACGCCGTCCGCAGCCGCTCGAAGCCGCGCTCGAACGCGCGCTGCAGCCGCGCGAGCGGGTTGCGGGTGGGGGCGGGCTGGTGGTCGTGCGGGCGCAGCAGGTACATGGCCAGGGTGGGCACGAGCGTGCGCGACAGCACGTAGGACGCGAGCATCGCGAAGACCACCGCCTCGGCCAGCGGCACGAACAGGTAGCGGGCCACCCCGCTCAGGAAGAACATCGGCAGGAACACGATGCAGATGCAGAGGGTGGAGACCAGCGCGGGCACCGCGATCTGGGCCGCGCCGTCGAAGATGGCCTCCCGCAGGTCGCGCCCCTCCTCGAGGAGGCGCTCGATGTTCTCGATGGTCACGGTGGCGTCGTCGACCAGGATGCCGACCGCGAGGGCGAGGCCGCCCAGGGTCATGATGTTGATGGTCTCGCGCAGGAAGCTCAGCATGATCACCGAGGTCAGGATCGACAGCGGGATCGAGACCGCGATGATCAGGGTGCTCCGCCAGCTCCCGAGGAAGAGCAGGATCATCAGCGCGGTGAGGCAGGCCGCGATGATCGCCTCGTGGATGACCCCCGAGATCGCCCCGCGCACGAAGATGGACTGGTCGGCGAGCAGGTCGATCCGGAGCTCGGGCGGCAGGGTGGTGGCCACCCGCGGGATCGCGGCCCGGATGTTGTCGACCACGTCGAGGGTGGAGGCCTCGCCCGCCTTGAGCACGGTGAGCAGGGTGCCGCGCCGGCCGTCGCGCCGCACGATGTTGGTCTGGACGCTGAACCCGTCCCGCACGTTGGCGACGTCGCGGAGGTAGATGGTCGAGTTGCCCATCACCTTGATCGGCAGGTCGGCCAGCTCCGGCACCGTGCGGGGCGAGGCGTTGAGGTTCACGTAGTACTCGAACTGTCCGATCTTGGCCGTCCCGGAGGGCAGGATCAGGTTTTGTAGATTGATGGTGTTGAGCACGTCGGCGGGGGCCAGGCCCTTGGCCTGCAGCATCCGGGTGTTGAGATCGACCATGACCTGGCGCTGCTTGCCGCCGAAGGGCCACGGAATCGCGACCCCCGGGATCGTCACGAGC
>DATJIR010000352.1:0-2956 GCA_035493135.1 Verrucomicrobiia bacterium | reverse complement strand
TAGGGTCCTCCCCGCCGCGGCCGGGTCGCCCGGGCGACCCTCGATGAACTGGCGCACCACGGGATCACCGGTCGCCCGGATCTCCTCGACGCTTCCGACCTGGCGGATGGCGCCTTCGTAGAGCATCGCGATCCGGTCGCCGACCGTGAACGCGCTGCGCATGTCGTGCGTGACGACGAGCCCGGTGACGCCGAGGTCGCGGGTCCGGATCATGAGCTGATCCATCACGGCGGAGGTGACCGGGTCCAGCCCGGTGGTGGGCTCGTCATACAGAATGTAGCGCGGACGCAGGGCGATCGCCCGCGCGATGCCCACCCGCTTGCGCATGCCGCCGCTCAGCTCGGCCGGCATCTTGGCCTCGGTGCCCGCCAGCTCCACCACCGCCAGGCTCTCGGCGATCCGCTCGCGGATCTCCTGCTCGCCGTGGCCGCGCCGGGCGAGCCCCATGCGGATGTTCTCGGCGACGGTCATCGAGTCGAACAGCGCGGCGAACTGGAACACGTAGCCGATCTGGCCCCGGAGCGCGGCCAGCCGCTCGCGGTCCAGCTCGTGCACCACCTGGCCATCCACCTCGACCCGGCCGGCGTCGGGCTCGAGCAGGCCCACGATGAGCTTGAGGGTGACGCTCTTGCCGGTGCCGGAGCCGCCGATGATGACGGTGTTGCGCCCATCGGGGACCTCCAGCGTCAGGTCGCGGAGGACGGGCTTGGCGCCGAATGCCTTCGCGAGATGCTCGAGCCGGATCATCCGCGGCGCCGCCGGGCCCGCGCCATCACTAGAGCAGCACCAGGGCCCAGAAGGCGTCGAGCACCAGGATCGCCTCGCAGCCGAGCACCACCGCGCGGGTGGTCGAAAGCCCGACGCCTTCCGCGCCCGCCGTCGCGTCGAGGCCCCGCAGGCAGCCCATGAGCGCCACCGCGGCCCCGAAGCTCGCGCTCTTCACCAGCCCGAACCAGACGTCCTTGAACCGGTAGAACTGCTTGAGCCCCTTGAGAAACTCCGGAGTCGAGAGATCGAGCAGGTTGATCGAGGTGATCCAGCCCGAGGCCACTCCCACGGCCATCGCGAAGGCGGTGACCACCGGGAACATGAGGGCGGCGGCGAGCACCCGGGGCACGACCAGGTAGCTGTACCGGTCGTAGGCCAGCGTCTCCAGCGCGTCCACCTGCTCGGTGACCTTCATGGTGCCGATCTCGGCCGCGATGCTGGCCCCGACCCGGCCGGCGAGCGCCATGCCGGTCAGCACCGGCCCCAGCTCCATCATCACGGTCTTGCCCACCAGCGCGCCCACGAAATAGAGCGGGACGGTGTTGGTGAAGATGTAGGAGGAGAGGAGAGAGAGGACGATACCGGTGAAGACGGCGATGAAGAGGGCGATCGGCACCGAATCCACCCCGAGCCGCCGCATCTGGACGACGAGGAGCGGGGCCCAGGTCCGGACGTCGGCAAGGGCGCGGCTGGTCTCGAGGGTCCGCCGCCCGACGTGCGCGACGAAGCCGTCCCGGGCGGTGACGCGGGATGCCACAGAGGGCTGCACGTTTGAGAAAGTACGCTTAGGCCGCGAAGCTCGCCAGCGCGCGGCCGACGTCGCCTTCGCGCAGCCGCTTGAGCGCGCGATCGCGGAGCTGGCGGACCCGCTCGCGGGTGACGCCGAGCATGCCGCCAATCTCCTCGAGGGTGTGCTCCCGGCCGCCGTCGAGACCGAAGTAGAGGCGCAGCACCTTGGCGTCGCGCGGAGGCAGCGTACGGAGGGCGGACTCGATCTCCTCGGAGAGGAACCGGTCCATCGCCTGCTCTTCCGCGTCGCCCTGCTCGTCGGCGATGAACCGGTCGATCAGGCTGCGGTCGCCCTCGGGGTCGAGCGGGGCATCCAGCCGGACGTCCGCGGTGTTGAGCGCCGCCAGCGACTGCACCACGTCGAGGGCGAGTCCGGTGGACTCGGCGATCTCCTCGGGCGTGGGCTCGCGGCGGAGCTCCTGCCGGAGCGTCTCGGCGGTCCGGATGATGCGGGAGAGATCGGCGGTGCGGTTGAGCGGCACCCGCACGGTGCGACCGTGGCGGGCCAGCGCCGCGAGAATGGCCTGGCGGATCCACCACACGGCGTACGAGATGAACTTGACGCCCTGGTCGGGATCGAACTTCCGCGCCGCGGTGAGGAGCCCGACGTTCCCCTCGCCGATCAAATCGGTGAGCGCCATGCCGCGGTTCTGGTACTTCTTGGCCACCGAGATCACGAAGCGAAGGTTCCGCTTGACCAGCTCCTGCATCGCCTCGGCGTCGCCCTGGCGCACTTTCCGGGCGATCGCCACCTCCTGTTGCGCGGTCAGGAGGGGGGTCTGGCTGACCTCGTAGAGGTACTGGTCGAGGATGTCCTTGTCGGCGTCGTAGACGCCGAGGCTCTTGGCGGTATCGCGCTTGCGGGGTTTGCGGGGCTTGGTCGGCGCGCCGTAGGCCAGGATTTGGGCGGTGGTGAGGTCGTCCGGCAGCGGGACCGCCGAGGTGTCGGCCGGGCGTTGGGAGGCCCGCTTGGGTGCGTCCTTGTCGGAGGCGGCGGCGTTCTTCTTCTTCATGGCTGCGACATATCCGTCAGCTTGACGCTAAGTGTAGTGCTGGCTAGGTTTCCGTGCTGCCGCGCCCCCGTCTGGCCCACCGGGCGCGACAATATATAATGGGGGCGTAGCTCAGTTGGGAGAGCGCGTGAATGGCATTCACGAGGTCAGGGGTTCGATCCCCCTCGCCTCCATTTGCTGCAGCGGGCTCTGGCTAGAAGTCTAGCGCCAGATCAGTTAGATTAGCCGGCCTTCGCGGGAATAGCTCAGTTGGTAGAGCACAACCTTGCCAAGGTTGGGGTCGCGGGTTCGAGTCCCGTTTCCCGCTCTCCAGGCGCCGAGTCGTCGAGCGCACGGATGCAGTAACGCAGTGACAACGTCGCGGGGTGGAGCAGTCTGGTAGCTCG
>DATJIR010000351.1:0-2466 GCA_035493135.1 Verrucomicrobiia bacterium | reverse complement strand
GAAAGCTGGCAAGACGCCGGGTTTTTCGGACGCTAAGTGTACGTCCGCGCATATGCCTCGTCAAGCCAAAAACCACAAGATATGGTGGGTTCGGCGGTCGGAGGCCCCTACCTATTGTGTAGTACCCGGTCGTCGCGGTGGACGGTCTGTGGACGCTCTGTGGACATGTTTTCGGGGCTGTTGCGGCGGCCAGGGAGCGTCAGGGCTCGCGACGGCTCGGTTCAGCTCATTCGGTCCCTCCTGAGCACGCGCCGCACGGCCTGGGCCTGATGTGGGGGCCCCGGCCGCCGGCGCTGCCACGAGCTGGGAGGTTTGGCCCTGATGTCATACGCGCGATTCCCGCCCAGCGGGTCTAACGCCCGAGTTGCCGCGTCGCAGAGAGGCTGCTTTGGCGCGGTATGCGCCCAGCGGGCAGCGAGGCCAGGTAGGGGGCCCAGGGAGCGGATGCGGGAGGGGAAGTTGGTCGTTAGGCCCGCCCGGCGCAAACGGAGGCGCCGCGAGAGTCCGGGTCAGAGCAGGATCAGCGCGTTCTGACCGGGGTCGTCGCCGGCCGCGAGCGCCGCCAGAGCAGCCTTCGTGCCGACCGGAAAGGACATCGACAGGACATCCTTGGCCGCGGACAGTGCCCGGCGGTTGGCATGGCTGGCCTTCACGACGAGGACGAGGCGGCCGACCTGGCCATCGCGCTCCTTGAGCGACACGGCTCGGAGCTGAGCCTGCGCATCGTGCAACCGGGTGATGGCCTCGACCGCGATCGTTGCCCGCCGACTGGTGAGGAGCGCATCGAACGCGCGCAGGTCGCCGGGAATGTTGAGGGGCGCCTCGAGCTGCCATTGAAAGGTCTCCCCGATGCGGAGGCGGAGCTGACGCAGCAGCGCGAGCTGGCCCTCGTCGCGGAGGCCGCCGCCGATCGGGTAGAACTGCGCACGAAGGCGGAGGCCGAGGACGGCTCCGTGGCGGAGGAGGTCGACGACCCCCACAGAGCCGATCTCGCCACGCTCGAGCCGACTCACGTGGGAACCCGAAGTGCGAGTCGCGCGGGCGACATCGGTCTGGCGCAGTCCCCGTTCGAGACGTGCGTTGCGCAACACGGTCCCGAGCTCGGCGTGGAGGCGCCGGCCGGCGAGCTGGGCATCGTCGAGGTCATTGACGCGACCTGGCATGCACCGATGATGCGGCGCGGCACTTACCGCGCGGTTACCGGGGATTCCCGCTCAGCGGGTCTAACGCCCGAGTTCGCGGGCCACGAAGGGCGAAATTGGCCGGTGCTGGCCTGGGGCGGGTCTGGCAGCCAAGAAGCTGCGGGTTTCGGGGACAGGCGGTCGCAAGTCGGGCGTTAGTCCCGCTGGGCGCAACGGGCGATCGCGCCTCATCCCAGTTCGCGGCCGCCACCAGCCGATGACGTTCGTTCGGGGACCGGGTTGCGGAACCAGCGGAGGTCCGGCTCGGCGCCGGTGCCCCACTCGCCGTTGGACCACCTGCCTGGCTTTCCCGTGCCGGTGAGGAACACGCGGACGAGCCCGTTCAAACCCTGCTGCTCGAACATGGCGCGCTCCCGGGCGCGGGCGGTTCGGACCGCGCGACGCTTGATCAGCTCGATGTACTCCGTGGTCGCCGCGAGGAGCGCGGCGGTCACAAGGAGCCTCGCGAGGGTGAGGGTGTCCGCATCCATGCGGGACACGATCCGACGGTGGCGCCTTGGTCTCAACCAGACGATGGTCATGGCCCAACCGGTCCGCCGGCCCAGGCCCCCATTGGTGGTTCCCGGCATCCCCTTGACAATAGGACGATATCTTCCTATTGTTCCGGAATGCGACGCAAGGAAGGGGCGCTCATCCCCCTGGAGGTCTCGATTCTCGAGGCAGCCATCGACCTTCGGCGACGGGGCGTGCCGGAGGCGCATGGCTTCCTGCTCGCAAAGGAGCTGCGCGAGGAGCGCCATGCACGGCGGCTGACCGCGTACGGCACCCTCTACAAGGCCCTCGATCGGCTCGAGCGTGCGGGGCTCCTGGAAAGCCGTTGGGAGGATCCCAGCATCGGCGCCGATGAGGGCCGCCCGCGGCGCCGCTTCTACCGCCTGACACTTGCCGGCGAGGGCGCCCTGGTGCATGCGACCGAGGACTCCGAGACGGCGCTCCCCCGCTCGGCGGCGGTGACGGTGACGTGAACGGTCGGGGGGTGACGGCGCTGGTGCGCGGCTGGGTGGATCTGTACACCCGCGGCCTGCCAGCAGCGCTCCGTGCGGCGCGCCGCGACGAGGTCGACGACGACCTCTGGTGCCAGCACGAGGAGGCCGATGCCCTCGGGCGCTCCCCTCGCTCGCTCGCCGGCGAGATCCTGCTCCGCCTCTTCCTGGGGATGGCGGCCGACCTCAGCTGGCGCGTGTCGCACCGCGAAAAGACCGTTCACGTGGACACCGAAAGGAGCCCGTCAATGGCGGCCCGGGTGATCGGGGCGCTCGCCGTC
>DATJIR010000350.1:0-50992 GCA_035493135.1 Verrucomicrobiia bacterium | reverse complement strand
CTGGGGTCCGTGTGGGTCCACAAGATGTGCCCGCCCAAGCCCGCTGCCGCCGCGAAGCGCGCCTAGACTCTCCCGCCCCCGCTTCTCCACCCACGTTCGTCGGTCGCCGGATCCGCAGCCGATCCAGCGCGCCTGGTGAGGGCCGGCCTCGGCTGATCGGTCGCCGACGCCGGCGATGTTGCCGATGACGCCCGCCCTCGTCACGGAACCATGCCCGAATCTGTCACCTGCGCCGGGGTCGACCCTGACCGAAACCTGGGCATCGGACCGTAAATGCTTGACTGCACGAACTTGACGCGACGTTCCAGAGCCTAGTCCGGGGTCGCTTTGGCCCATCCGAGAGTGGCCCGAGTCTTGTAAGTCCGAAGCCTAAGTCTGTAAGAACGTCCTATTCTCTCTTGTAGGAGGAGCGAAGGCTCATGCACAACTCAACCGAGGTTCAAGCACAGCGCGCTCGGCGCCGCCAGCGCGGCTTCACGCTCATCGAGTTGATGATCGTGGTGGCCATCATCGGCATTCTCGCCGCGATCGCCATCCCGCTGTACGCCAACGTGCAGGCGCGCGCGCGTCTCGCGAAGGCCCAGGCCGACGCGCGGGCGCTCGCGTCCGCCGTCAGCATCTACTCGGCGCACACTGGCACGCTTCCCACCGCCCTCGTCGATCTCACGTCGACGGTGACCAACGCGCTGGGTCAGCCGGGCGGTCCGTTCATGGCCAGCATTCCGGGGGGCCCGGCCGGCTGGGGTACCTACGTCTACACTCCGGTGGCGACGGCCGGCACCTTCACGATTACCAACACGGGTGACAGCACCAGCGTCAGCGTACCGTAACGCGACGCTGCTAAGACCAACGGCCGGGGCATCGAGCCCCGGCCGTTTTACTTTTCGGACCCTGCCCCGGCAATCGACGACGCGAGATCGTCGCGCGTGAGGAATTCATGGTGGAGGGTAAGGGATTCGAACCCTCGACCTCGGCGTTGCGAACGCCGCGCTCTCCCAACTGAGCTAACCCCCCGCTGGACCGGTCCATTGTACTCGGCCGGGCTGCGGCCGACAAGCCGCACGACGGCCCGGCCGGCCCTCAGCTCTTGGGCGGAGGCGCCTCTCCCCCGAATGCCCGCAGAAGCGGCGTGAAGAGATCGAGCGGCAGCGGGAAGAAGGTCGTCGTGTTCCGCTCCGACGCCACCTCCCGCATGGTCTGCAGGTAGCGGAGCTGCACCGCGATCGGGAAGCGCATGAGCACCTCGGCGGCCTCGCCCAGCTTGGCTGCGGCCTGGAACTCGCCCTCGGCGTTGATCACCTTGGCGCGCCGCTCGCGCTCGGCCTCGGCCTGCTTCGACATGGCGCGCTGCATGTCCTGGGGCAGGTCCACGTTCTTCACCTCCACCGCGGCCACCTTCACGCCCCAGGGATTGGTGTGCTGGTCGATGATCCGGGTCAGCTCCTCGTTGATCTTCTCGCGGCTCGCCAGGAGGTCGTCCATCTCCTGCTGGCCCAGCACGCTGCGGAGCGTGGTCTGGGCCATCTGGGAGGTCGCGTAGAGATAGTCCTCCACGCTGATGACCGCCTTGGCCGCGTCGAGCACGCGGAAAAAGATCACCGCGTTCACCTTCACCGAGACGTTGTCGCGCGTGATCACGTCCTGGGGTGGCACGTCCATGGTGATCGTGCGCAGGCTCACCTTGACCATCTTGTCGATGAACGGGATGAGGAGTACCAGGCCGGGGCCCGAGCCTTCCCCGCCCGGGTTGAAGATGGCGTTGGTCCGGCGGCCGAAGCGGAAGATGACGGCCCGCTCGTACTCGCGCAGGATCCGGAACGAGGAGAAGAAAATGTAGAGCAGGATCACCACCACCGGGATGATGCCGAAGAGGAGCTGGAAGCCTTCCATGGGCAATCTCCTGGGGTCCTAGGGTCGTCGAGGGGAACGGGTGACGGTGAGGGTGAGGCCGTCGATGGCGATGACCTGGACCGACTCCCCCGCCCCCACTCCGGGCTCCGGGCTCACCGCCCGCCAGAGCTCGCCGTCGATGAGCACCTGCCCGTCCGGCTGGAGCGGGCCGCGGGTCACCCCGAGCCGCCCCACCATCGCGGACGACCCACTCACCGAGGGGCGATAGAGGGCGCGGATGCCCATGGACACCGCGAAGAACACGAGGCCCGCGGTGGTGCCCACGGTGGGAACGATCACGTACCACGAGAGCCGGATGCCGGTGACGTCGGGGGAGTCGTAGAGCATGATCGAGCCGAGGAGCATCGAGATCACGCCGCCGATCGCGAGGACGCCGTGGCTCACCACCTTGATCTCCACGATCAGGAGCACCACCCCGAACAGGAGCAGGAGCAGGCCCGCCCAGTTGACCGGCAGGGTCTGGAACGCGAAGAACGCGAGGATCAGGCAGATGCCGCCGATGATCCCCGGCAGGATGGACCCGGGGTTCGACAGCTCGAAGAAGATGCCGAGCATGCCCCCCATCATCAGGAGGTAGGCGATGTTCGGGTCCGAGATCAGCGCGAGGAACTTGTCGCGGAAGCGTACCTCGATGACCTTCACCGGGGCGTCCCGGGTGGCCAGGGTCACCGGCCCCTTTGAGGTCTTCACCGTCCGGCCGTCGATCTTGGCCAGGAGGTCGGGCACGTTGTCCGCGACCAGGTCCACCACCTTGAGCTTCACCGCCTCGCGCTCGGTGGCCGAGACCGAGGCGCGCACCGCCTTCTCGGCCCACTCCGCGTTGCGCCCCCGCTCGGTCGCGATGGTGCGGGCGAAGGCGGCCGCGTCGTTCTCCACCTTCTTGCTCATCTCCTTGTCCATGCCCCCGCCCACCGCCACCGGATGAGCCGCGCCGATGTTGGTCGCCGGGGCCATGGCCGCCACGTGGGCCGCCATCGTGATGAACACGCCCGCCGAAGCCGCGCGGGCGCCGGTGGGTGCCACGTAGACGATCACCGGGATCGGCGAGCCGAGGATGATCTGCACCATCGAGCGCATCGACCGCTCGAGCCCGCCCGGGGTGTTGAGCTGGACGATCAGGGCCTGAGCCCCGTCGCTCTGGGCGCGGTCGATGGCGGTGATGAGCAGCCGCACCGTCACCGGGGTGATGGCCGAGTCCATCTCGATCGAGGCGACGGCCTGGGCGGCGCGGGCCGGACCGGCGGCCGAGAGGAGCGCGATGATGCTCGGCAGGGCGACGAGCAGGCCGAGGAGAGGCCGACGTGGGGCCGATCTCACGGCGTCATCTTAGCACTAGCGGCGGGCTTCCCACCGCTGCACTACCGGCCGAGGGCAACCACCGAGAGCAGCTCGAAGAGCAGGTTCGCGGCGAGGACGCCGGTGATGGCGCCCGGCCCGTCGTAGGGCGGCGAGACCTCGACGATGTCGCCTCCGGCCAGCTCGAGCCCGCGGAGGCCGCGCACGAGCCCCAGCGCCTCGTAGGAGGTGAGGCCTCCCGCCTCCGGCGTGCCGGTGCCGGGCGCGTACGCCGGATCCGCCGCGTCCACGTCGAAGGAGCAGTAGACCGGCCCCCCGGCCAGACGGCGGAGGCGCTCCACCACCGGAGCCACGCCTCGCTCCTTCACGTCCTCGATCCGGATCACCTCGAACCCGTGCTCCCGGTGGAAGTCGAAGTCCTCGGGTCCGTAGAGCGGGCCGCGGATGCCCACCTGGATCGAGCGCCGGCCGTCGATCAGGCCCTCCTCGATCGCGCGGCGGAAGGTGCTGCCGTGGTAGTACGGCAGCCCGAAGTAGCGATCCCAGGTATCGGGGTGCGCGTCGAAGTGCACGAGCCCGAGCCGCCCGTGCCGCCGGGCGAGCGCGCGCAGCACCGCGAGCGTCACGGTGTGATCGCCTCCCACGCACAGCGGCACCGCGCGCGCGTCCACCACCGGGGCGAGCGTCCGCTCGATGGCGGCGAAGGTGCCCTCGATCGAGACCGGCACCACGTCGACGTCGCCGCAGTCGGCGACCCGGAGCCGCTCGAAGGGATGCACCCGCAGCGCCGAGTTCCACGGCCGGATCAGCGAGGACTGCTCGCGCACGTGCCGGGGCCCCATCCGGGCGCCCGAGCGATACGAGCAGCCACCGTCGAACGGGATCCCGCAGAGGGCCACGTCAAGCCCGGCGGGCGACTCCACGTGAGGCAGCCGCATGAAGGTGGCTGGCTGGGCGAATCGGGGGGATGCGAAGCCGTCGCGCGGCCGCGGCCAGTCGGTCATCCCGACTGGAGCTCCCCGAGGATCCCCGCCACCCCGTCGGCCAGACGCTGCACGTCCAGGGCGGTGCTGTAGACCGAGAAGCTCGCGCGCAGCGTGCCCACGATGCCGAGCCGCTTCATGAGCGGCTGGGCGCAGTGGTGCCCGGCCCGCACCGCGATGCCGTGCAGGTCGAGCGCGGCCGCGCCGTCGTGGGGATGGATGCCCTCGACGTTGAACGCGACGACCGCGCCCTTCATCTCGGGGTTGGCGGGCCCGTAGAGCGTGACGCCCGGAATGCGAGCCAGCGCCTCCATGGCCAGCGCGGTCAGCGCCTGCTCGTGGGCGCTCACCTGGGCCATGCCGACCTTGCCCAGGTACTCGACCGCGGCGCGCAGGCCAACCGCGCCCGCGATCGGCGGCGTGCCGGGCTCGAAGCGCCACGGCAGGTCGTTCCACTGCGCGTGGTCGATCCAGACCTCCTTGATCATCTCGCCGCCGCCCCACGCGGGCTCGAGCCGCTCGAGCACGTCGCGGCGCCCGTGGAGGATGCCGATGCCGGTGGGGCCGAGCATCTTGTGGCCGGAGAACGCATAGAAGTCCGCCCCGAGCGCGGTCACGTCGACCGGCAGGTGCGGCACCGCCTGGGCGCCATCGAGGAGCACCAGCGCCCCCCCCCGGTGGGCCTGCTCGACCATGCGGGCCACCGGGTTGATGGTCCCGAGCACGTTCGACACGTGGGCCAGCGCCACCACGCGCGTGCGCGGCGACAGGAGCCGGGTGTAGGCGTCGAGGTCGAGATAGCCGTCCGAGAGCACCGGGACCGCGCGCAGCACGGTGCCACGGTCGCGGCACACCATCTGCCACGGGATCAGGTTGGAATGGTGCTCGAGCTCGGTGACGAGGATCTCGTCGCCCGGGGCCAGCGTGCGCCCCACCGCCTGGGCCACCAGGTTGATCGACTCGGTGGTCCCGCGCGTGAAGACGATCTCCTCGCGGCCTCGGGCCCCGATGAACGCCCGGACCGCGTCGCGCGCGCCCTCGTAGAGCTCGGTCGCCTCCTCGCCCAGCGTGTGGATCGATCGGTGCACGTTCGCGTGGCTCGTCTCGTAGTACCGCTGGACGGCCTCGATCACCGCGGCCGGCTTCTGGCTCGACGCGGCCGAGTCGAGATACACGAGCGGGTGCCCGTTCACGATCCGCGAGAGGATGGGGAAGTCCGGCCGGCAGCGCTCGCCCAGGCTCATGGTGTCGCCTCCTTCGCGAGCGCGCCCTGCAGCACCGTGAGCGGCAGCGCCACGCACTTCATCCGCGACGGGCGGATGTCGGAATCGAGACGCTCGAGGATGCTCTCCGGGGTCAGCTCCCGCACCCGCGCGGCCGGCTGACCGGTCACCATCTCGAGCAGCACGTCCGCCGACGCGGCCGAGATCGCGCAGCAATCGCCGGTCCACCGCCCCTCCACCAGCCGCCCGTCGGCCAGGCGCGCCTGGACCCGTACCCGGTCTCCGCAGAGCGGGTTCACGTCCTCGCCGGAGACGTCCGGGCGCTCGATGACGCCGCGGTACCGGGGCCGGCGGAACCGGTCGCGAATGACCGTGCTGTAGAGCGCCATGTCACTCGGACAGCTCCCCGCGCGCGCCGCTCTTGCGATAGGGAGGGAAGCGGTAGGCGCTGTCGTGCGACAGGAGCCCGCCGTGGCCGAGGGCGGCCACCTCGAGCGCTCCCGCCGGCTCGCCGGCCAGGATCCGCGGCAGGACCAGGTCGAACGTGGTGGCCTGCGAGAACATCCCGCAGGCCGGCATGCCGAGCACCGGATGGCCGTGCAGGTCCGCGATCCAGAGCAGGCTGCCCGGATGGGCCGGCGCGCCGTGACGGATCATCCGGCCGCCCAGGCGCTCGAGTCCGGCGAAGACCGCATCGAGCGGATCGAGGGAGCCCGCGCCGGCCGCGATCAGGATGTCGGCGCCCTCCGCGAGCAGGGACTCCATCTCCTCCGCGACCGCGGCGGCGTCGCCCGCCGCGTAACGGACCGGCAGGAGCCGCGACCCGAACCAGTCCACCTTCTCGGCGAGCGAGGACTCGAAGCGCTGGCGCTGGGGCGGAGCCAGGCTCTCGCGGCTCAGCGCGGCCAGCACCCGCGGCTGGAAGGGCTTCACCGACACCAGGCCCCCCGCGCTCCAGGCGCGCGACTCGGCGTCCTTCACGAGCCGCTCCGGGATGGCCAGCGGCGTGATCTTGGCTTTGGCCACCGCCTCGCCCGCCTCCACCGGCTGCAGGTCGTACAGGGTGAAGACCGACATGCCCTCGAGGCCGTTCACCGCCGCGAGCGCGGCCGCGTTCACCCGGACCAGGCCCCGGCGCTCGGCCGTGAGCGTCCACTGCCCGCCGGTGTAGCCCTTGACCTCGACGTGGGGGCCGCACGCCGCGACGGCGAGGCGCGAGCCGGCCGGCTCCTCGTGCACGTCGCCCGGCTCGAGCTCGAGCACGTGTACCTCCGACCACGGCAGCGCGAGCAGGAGGGCCGCCGCGGCCGCGTCGAGCATCTGACCCTTGGCGATGGCGACCCGCCGCGACTCGTCGCGCACGTCGTGGCAGGCGATGCGGCCCTCGAGGGCCGCGGCGCTGGCCGCCCCGTGCTTGATGGCGATGGCTTTCATGACCCGGCTACTTGAGCCCCCGGCGGACTTTCTCGGAGATGGGCATGCCGGTGGCGTGTCGCTGGGCGGCCAGGGCCTCGGCCAGGATGCTGAGCGCGATCTCGGGCGCGGACTGGGCGCCGAGGTCGAGGCCGATGGGCACCCGCACCCGCGCGAGGGCCTCCTCGCTCACCCCGTCCTCGCGCAGCAGGTTCAGGATGGCGGCCCCGCGGCGGGTGCTGCCGAGCAGGCCGATGTAGCCGGCCGGCGTGCCGAGCGCGTGCCGCAGCACCGGCAGGTCGTACTTGTAGTCGTGGGCCACCAGCACCAGCGCGGTGGTGGGGATCAGCGGGACCTGCTGCACCAGCTCGGAGGGCACCCCGATCCGCAGGTCGTCCACGTGGGGGAAGCGCTCGCGGGTCGCGAAGCGCGGTCGCCCGTCCACCACCACGGTGCGGAAGCCCAGCTCCTTGGCCATGGACGTCAACGGCATCGCCACGTGGCTGGCCCCCACCACCAGCAGGATGGCGGGCGGGGTGAAGACCTCCGCGAAGGCCCGCACGTTCTCGAGGAACAGGGTGCGCGACTTGCCCGCGTCCAGCGCCTGGCGCGCCTCGGCCGCGAAGCGCTCGTCGAGGAAGGCATCCCCCAGGCTGCCCTCGCGGCCCCCGTCATCCAGGAGCAGGAGCTTGGCCCCGTTGTGGGGCGGATCGAGCCGGGTGACGATGGCGGCGCGCCCGCCGGTTTCGGCGTGGGTCCGCGCCCGCTCGTAGAAGGCCAGGGTGGCGTCGTCGGCCCGGCCGAGGGTCAGCGGCTCCACGAAGACCTCGATGGTGCCGCCGCAGGTGAGCCCGATCTCCCACGCCTCCTCGTCGCCCAGGTTCAGCTCGAGCAGCCGCGGCGCGTTCGTGCCCAGCACGTCGGCGGACTCCTCGATCACCTGCGCGTCCACGCACCCGCCGATGGTCACCGAGCCGAGGACGCGGCCGCCCTCGCCCACCAGCATCTTGGCGCCTTCCTTGCGAGGCGTGGTGCCGCGGGTGTTCACGAGGGTGGCCACCGCCACCTTGGACTCGTTCTGCTTGAGCTGGTTCAGATGGTCGAAGAGCTCGTCGCCCATTGGTCTCACCTCAGGTTGAGATGCCCGGCGAGGTCGCGCAGGCTCGCGAGGTTGTGCGCCGCCGCGAAGTGGTCCACGAGCGGGAGCGCCGCCGCCATGCCGCGCGTCAGGGGCTCGTACGACGGGTTGCCGAGCAGCGGGTTGAGCCAGATGAGGCGGCCCGCCTTGCGCTTGATCGTGAGCATCTCGTTGGCCAGCACCTCCGGCTCCCCGGTGTCCCAGCCGTCCGAGAGCAGGAGCACGATGGTGTGGCGGTCCACCAGGTTCCCCCACCGGGCGTTGAACTCCTGCAGCGACTCGCCGATCCGGGTGCCGCCGGAGAAGTCCCGCACCTCCGTCAGCCGGGCCAGGGCCGTGCGATACGACGCGCCCTTGAGATGCTCGGTGACCCGCGTCAGTCGCGTGGAGAAGGTGAAGGTCTCGACCCGGCCGAAGACGTTCTGGAGCGCGTAGAGGAACTGGAGGAGGAACCGGCTGTAGAGGTCCATGGAGCCGGAGACGTCGCACAGGAGGACCAGCCGGACCTTGCGCCTCCGGCGCTCCCGCCTACGCAGCTCGATGATCTCGCCCTTCATGAGGTTGGCCCGGATGCTCCGGCGCATGTCGATGACGCCGCCCCGCCGGGTCGGGCGCTTGCGCCGGCTGATCCGCCGGGCGAGGCGCTTGGCGATCAGGATGGTCAGGCGTGCGACCTCGTCCAGGTCCTCAACCGGAAAGGACGAAAAGTCCTGATCCATGAGGATTTCCTTCTCGCTCACCCCGGGGACCTCGAGCGGCTCCCCGTCGTCGTCCCCCTGCTCCTCCCAGCCCTCCAGCGCGACCGAGACCTTCTTCTGGGCCGCCTCGGCCCCGGTGTCGCCCGCGTGCTCCTCGGGGATGGCCGCGTTGGCGGGTCCGGTGAGCCCCTCGAGCTCCTGTCCCTCCTCGGACTGGAACCGCCAGAAGGTCTCGAAGCAGCGGTCGAAGATGGGGAACTCCTCGTGCCGCGCCACCAACGTGGTTCGCAGCGCCAGGTAGACGTCCTGCCGGTCGAGGAGGTCCACCGCGTCCAGCGCACGCACCCCGTCCATCATCTCGGTGATGGTCAGCGGCATGCCGGAGGCCCGCAGTATCTGCCCGAAGCGCAGCACCGCGGTGGTGAGGTCCCGGGGGCCAGCCACGCTATCCCTCGGCGGCCACGAAGCGCTTGAGCCCGCTCGCGTGAAGCTCGCGCTTGAAGCGCTTGACGTCGTCGGCGTCCTTGAGCACGCAGCCCAGGGTCTCGAGGACCAGCTCCTCGTCGACGTGGTCGGCGTGCAGCGAGGCCAAGGCCTGGGCCCAGTCGAGGGTCTCGGCCACCCCCGGCACCTTGGCGAGCCGGATGGTGCGCAGGCTCTCCATGAAGCGCGAGATCTGGCGGGCCAGGGCCTCGTTGACCCCGGGCACCTTGCGCATCACGATCCGGACCTCCTTGTCGAAGCCGGGGAAGTCCACCCAGAGATAGAGGCAGCGGCGCCGGAGCGCGTCAGAGAGCTCGCGCACCCGGTTGGAGGTGAGGATCACGTAGGGCGGGTGCGTCGCCTTGATGGTCCCGATCTCCGGGATCGTCACCTGGAACTCGGAGAGGACCTCCAGGAGGAACGCCTCGAACTCCTCGTCGGCCCGGTCGACCTCGTCGATGAGCAGCACCGGGGGCTTGCCGTCCTGCCCGATCGCCTGCAGCAGCGGCCGGCGGATCAGGAAGGGCTCGGAGAAGATGGTGGCCTCCTTCTCCCGCAGGCTGTGGGTGGTGCTCTCCTCGAGCTTGATGTGCAGCAGCTGCTTGGGATAGTTCCACTCGTAGAGGGCCTGGGCCGCGTCGAGCCCCTCGTAGCACTGCAGCCGGATGAGGTTCGTGTGGAGCATCCGCGACATCACCTTGGCGATCTCGGTCTTGCCCACGCCCGCGTGCCCCTCGATGAGGAGCGGCTTCTTGAGCGTCATCGCCAGGTGCACCGACGTGGCGATGGCGGGGTCGGTGACGTAGTCGGCGCCTTCCATCATCTGCTGGATCTTCTCGATCTCGGCTCTCATGGCCCTCTCAGTCTACACCGCGTGATTGCGGCATTCCCTGCTCCCCGGTCGGCTACTCCGGCGGGTTGTCGGGTCGAAGTGCGCTTCGGATCTTCTCATAGTCGGCCGGGGTATCGACGTCGGGCGGCATGGGCCAGTCCAGGGCCACCCACTCGACACGCGCCGGGTCCCGGGCGACGACGGGACGCGCGCCCCGGTCGCCCTCGAGGGCCAGGAGCTCGGGGAAGATCGCGCGATCGAACAGGACCGGGTTCCCCGGCCCGTCCTGGTAGCGGGGCGCGACGATGGGTCGGCCGCTCGCGCGGTGGGCCGCCAGCAGGGCCGGGATGACGTCCGGGGCCAGCCCCGGCTGGTCGCCCAGGGCGATCAGCACCGTGTCCACCACCGCGGGCAGCGCGGCGACGCCGGCCCGCACCGAGCCCGCCTGGCCCGCCTCGGGCGCCGGGTTGATCACGATGCGCACGTCGAGGCCGGTGAGCGCCGCCTCGATCGCGGCGGGGTCCGGTCCCGTGACGACCAGCACCGGATCGAGGCCGGCCGCCCGCACGCCCTCGACCGCGTGCCGGACGATGGGCCGCCCCTCTAACGGGAGCAGCAGCTTCGCCTGCCCCATCCGGCGCGAGAGCCCGGCGGCCAGCACCACCGCCGCGGTCACCGCCGCGCCCCAAAGAAGAACCCCGCGGGAGGTCTCCCGCGGGGCTCTGGGTCAGTCGATCCTCTCACCGGGCGGCGACGCGCTACTTCACGGCCGCGGCGGCCGCCTCCATCGCGCGCTTGGCGAACACGCGCAGCAGGTGGCTCTTGTACTCGACCGAGCCCTGCAGGTCGGCCTGCACGTCCACGCCCTCGGCCGCCTTCTCGGCCGCCGCCTGGATGGACGCGGCGTCGGTCCCCTTGCCGGTGATCGCGGCCTCGACGCCCTTGGCCCGCACCGCCTTGGTGCCGGCGCCGGTGACGCCCACGCTGGCCTTGCCCACCTTGCCGCCGTCCACGCTCAGCACCGCCGCCACCCCCACCACCGCGAAGCGCGAGGCCGGGTGCGGGAACTTCATGTAGGCCGCGCCGGTCTTCGCCGCGAGTGCGGGCACGCGCACCTCGGTTAGGATCTCGTCCTCCGCGAGCGCGGTGGTGAGCAGGCCCTTGAAGAAGTCGTCCGCCTTGATCGTGCGCTTGCCCTTGGGTCCCTCCGCCACCATCTCCGCCCCGAGCGCGATGATCGCGGCCGGGTAGTCGGCGGCGGGATCGGCGTGGGCGAGGCTGCCGCCGATCGTGCCCATGTTGCGCACCATCGGGTCGCCGATTTGGCCCGCCACCGCGGCTAGGACCGGGCACTTCGCCTTCACCACCGACGAGGTCTCGACCTGGTAGTGGGTCGTCATCGCCCCGATGACGAGGGTGCCGCCCTCTTCCTTGATCCCGGAGAGCCCGGGGACCTTCCGGAGATCCACTAGATGCTTGGGCTGAGCCAGGCGCAGCTTCATGGCCGGCAACAGGCTGTGGCCGCCCGCCAGTAGTTTGGCGTCGTCCTTGTGACGCCCGAGCAGATCCAGCGCCTCCCTCACCGTCCCCGGCGTGTGGTACTCGAACTGGGCTGGGTACATTGTCGGCGTCTCCCTTACTTCTTCGATTTGGCGGCCTGGGCGGTCTTCCAGACCCGCTCGGGCGTCAGCGGCATGGCGTCGAAATGGTCCACGCCGAGCCCGGACAGGGCGTCCACCACCGCGTTGACCACCGCCGGCGTCGAGGCGATGGTGCCGGTCTCTCCCGCGCCCTTCACGCCCAGCGGATTGACGGGCGTGGGCGTCTCGGTGCGATCGGTCTCGTAGAACGGCAGCATGTCGGCCTTGGGCAGCGTGTAGTCCATCAGGCTGCCGCTGACGAGCTGGCCCGAATCCCGGTCGTAGACCGCCTCCTCCCACAGCGCCTGCGCGACGCCCTGGGCGATCCCGCCGTGAAACATGCCGTCGACGATCATCGGATTGATGACGTTGCCGACATCGTCCACCGCGAGGTACCGGAGGATCTTCACGTGCCCGGTGTCCGGGTCCACCTCGACCACGCACGCGTGCGCGCCGAAGGGGAAGCAGAAGTTGGACGGATCGTAGAAGCTCGTCTCCTCGAGCCCGGGTTCCACGCCCTCCGGGTAGTTGTGCGGGACGTAGGCGGTGAGCGCGACCTGGCCGAACGGGATCGCCTTCTGGGGCGACCCCTTGACGACGAAGTTGCCGCCCACGTACTCCATGTCCTTCGGATTCGCCTCGAGGAGATGGGCCGCGATCTTCTTGCCCTTCTCCTTGATCTTGTCGAGCGACATCACGATCGCGGTGCCGCCCACCGAGGCCGAGCGGCTGCCGTAGGTGCCCATGCCGAACGGCACCCGGCCGGTGTCGCCGTGCACGATCTCGATGTCGTCCATCGGGATGCCGAGGCTGTCGGCCACGATCTGGGCCATGGTCGTCTCGTGGCCCTGCCCGTGGGAGTGCGAGCCGGTGAACACGCTGACCTTGCCGGTCGGGTGCACCTGCACCTTGCCCGATTCCCAGAGGCCGGCCTGGGCTCCGAGCGAGCCCACCACCTTGGAGGGCGCGATGCTGCAGGCCTCGATGTAGGTCGAGAAGCCGATGCCCATCAGCCGACCCTGGGTCCGCGCGGCGGCCTGGTCGGCCCGGAACTTCTTGTAGTCGAGCATCCCCAGCAGCTTGTCGAACGCCGCTCCGTAGTTGCCGCTGTCATAGGAAAGGGCCACCTTGGTCTGGTAGCCGTTGTCGAACTTGGGGATGAAGTTCTTCTTCCGGATGTCGGCCGGGTCCATCTTGAGCGCGGCCGCCGCCGCGTCCACCATGCGCTCGAGGAGATAGCAGGCCTCGGGCCGGCCGGCCCCGCGGTAGGCGTCCACCGGCGTGGTGTTGGTGAAGACGCCGGTGACCTCCGCGTGGATGGCGGGCCACTCGTACACCCCGTTGAGCAGGGTCGCGTACAGATACGTCGGCACCGCCGGCGCGAACGTGGAGAGATAGGCGCCCAGGTTCGCGGTGGTCTTCACCCGCAGGCCCAGGAACTTGCCGTCCTTCGCGAGCGCGACCTCGGCGTCGGTCACGTGGTCCCGCCCGTGGGCGTCGGTCTGGAAGGCCTCGCGGCGCGAGGAGGTCCAGCGGATCG
The DNA here is from genome assembly GCA_035493135.1 of Verrucomicrobiia bacterium. Lineage (GTDB taxonomy): Bacteria > Methylomirabilota > Methylomirabilia > Rokubacteriales > CSP1-6 > CAMLFJ01. The sequence continues at coordinate 37,835 of DATJIR010000350.1, read as the reverse complement.
GGCGCTTGATCTGCTTGGTGGCCCAGGTGCAGACCGTCTCCTCGTTGTAGAGGAAGATCTTGGAGCCGAAGCCGCCGCCCACGTCCGGCGCGATGACCCGCACCTTGTGCTCCGGGATGCCGAGCACGAAGGCGGTCATGAGGAGCCGGTGCACGTGGGGGTTCTGCGAGGTGACCCAGAGCGTCCAGTCTCCGGTCGAATCGTCGTACCGCGCCACGCAGGCGCGCGGTTCCATGGGGTTGGCCACCAGGCGCTGGTTGACGATCCGCTTCTTCACGGTCACCGCGGCCGACTTGAACGCGGCGTCGGTGGCGGCGCCGTCGCCGATCTGCCACCGGAACGCCACGTTGTCCGGCGCGACCTCGTGGACCTGGGCCGAGCCCTTGGCCGCCGCCCTCTCGGTATTGGTCACCGAGGGCTGGACGTCCCAGTCGACCGCCACCATCTCCGCCGCGTCGCTCGCGGCCGACTGGCTCTCCGCGATGACGATGGCCACCGGGTCGCCCACGTAGCGGGCCGCGTCGGAGGCGAGCGGCATGTGGGGCGGGATCTTCAGCTCGGGCAGGAGCCAGCCACAGGGCAGCGAGTTGACCCCGGTCATGTCCTTGCCGGTGAAGATCGCGACCACACCCGGCGATTTCGCCGCCTTCGACGTATCGATCTTGCGGATCTTGGCGTTCGCGTGCGGGCTGCGCACGAAGACCGCGTGGGTCATGCCGGCGAGCTTCAGGTCGTCGGTGTAGTTGCCCTTGCCGGTGATGAACCGGGGATCTTCACGCCGCTTGATGCTCGCGCCGAGCACACGGGCGGTGGCCATGGTCGCCTCCTACTTCCCCGCCATCTTCTCGGCGGCGTACTGGATGGCCTTGACGATGTTGTGGTAGCCCGTGCAGCGGCACAGGTTGCCTTCGAGATCGTGGCGGATCTGGGCCTCGGTCGGCCGCGGGTTGCGCTGCAGCATCTGGTGGGCCGACATGATCATGCCCGGCGTGCAGAAGCCGCACTGCAGCCCGTGCTTCTCCCAGAAGCCTTCCTGGATCGGGTGCAACTTGCCGTCCTTGGCCAGGCCCTCGATGGTCAGCACCTGCGCGCCGTCGCACTGCACCGCGAGGAGCGTGCACGACTTCACGGCCACGCCGTTGACGTGCACGGTGCAGGCGCCGCACTGGCTCGTGTCGCAGCCGACGTGGGTGCCGGTCAGGCCGGCCTGCTCGCGGATGTAGTGCACGAGCAGCAGCCGGGGCTCCACCTCGTGCGATTGGGGGGCACCGTTGATCGTCATCGACACGGTCTTTTTCACCGCGCTACCTCCTGAGTGAAGGGTCCGAGGCCGGGAAAGCGCCCCCAACCCTAGTCCCGGGCGGCAGTTCTGTCAAGAGGAGGTGAGGAGCCGTCGGCCCTCGGTGCGCGCCTCCTCGAGGACCTCGCGGACCGCGAGCCCGCGGTCGCGCGCGATGCGCCGGATCTCCTCGAACTCGGGGGTCACCGTGATCACCCGCCCGTCGAGCCGGGACACCTTGAAGGTCACCGGTCCGTATGCGGTGTCGAGCCGGACCATCTCCCGAGCGAGCCGCGCCCGCTGGTAGGCGGTCCAGCGCACCCCGATGGTCGAGGATTCCTCGAAGAGCAGGCGGGAGAGGTCGGCGACCCGCCCCGGCTCGCAGAGGGCGGTCAGGACCACGCCGGGCCGACTGCGCTTCATGATGACCGGGGTGAGCCAGGCGTCCAGGGCGCCGCCCTCGAGGAGGCGCTCGAGGAGCGGCTCGTAGAGCTGGGGGGACATGTCGTCGACCGTGGTCTCGACCTGAATGATGGTCTCGGTGGGGGTCGGTGTCCCGGTGGGTGCGGCCACCGCCGCCTCGCCCACGAAGACGCGGAGCACGTTCGGGGTCTCGAGCTCCATGGTCCCCGCCCCGTAGCCCACCGCGGTCACCCGCATCGCCGGCATCGCGCCCGACCCGACCGCCAGCGTGGTCAGGATCGCGGCCCCGGTCGGGGTCACCAGCTCCCGCCGGATCCCGTTGTCGAGCGTGGGGAAGCCCCGGAGCAGCTCCGCCACCGCGGGGGCCGGGACCGGGATTCGCCCGTGCGGCCCCTGGACGAACCCCCCGCCGACCGGCAGCGTCCCGAAATGGACCGCGTCGACGCCGAGCAGGTGCAGACCGATGCACGAGCCGGTCACGTCGACGATGGCGTCGATCGCGCCCACGTCGTGGAACTGCACGCGCTCCGGCGTGGTGCCGTGCACCCGGGCCTCGGCCTCCGCCAGCCGGCGGAAGATCCGCGAGGCCATGTCCCGGACCGCCTGGGCCAGGCGGCTCCGCTCGAGGATGCCCAGGATCTCGCCGAGCCCTCGATGCCCGGCGGGATGGTGCTCGTGCGGCCCGTCCGGGTCCGGCAGTCTCCGGAAGTAGCCCGGACCCTCCTCGTAGCCGTCGAGATGGACGTGCACCTTGGTGGCTCGAAAGCCCGCCTTCATGACCTCGGAGCACTCCAGCCGGTAGCCGGCAAGGGCGAGGCCGGCGAGCTCGCGCTCGAGCGTCTCGAAGGGTACGCCGGCGTCCACCAGGGCCCCCAGGATCATGTCGCCCGCGGCGCCGCTCGGGCAGTCGAAGTAGGCGATTCGGGAAATGCGTTTCATCTGCGGGGGCCCCGAGATGGCCCCCGCACTCCCCCCGCTGGCGGTCGACCGTTCTCGGTGCCCGTGCTCATGGCTCAGCGGTGCTTGGCGGCGAGCTTGTTGATCTGGTTGGCCTGGGCGGCCGCGCCGTAGCCGTTGTCGATGTTGACCACCGAGACGCCGGGGGCGCAGGAGTTGAGCATGGTCAGCAGAGCGGCCACGCCCCCGAACGAGGCGCCGTAGCCCACGCTGGTGGGCACCGCGATAACCGGCCGGTCCACGAGGCCGCCCAGCACGCTCGGCAGCGCGCCGTCCATCCCGGCCACCGCGATGATCGCGTTGGCCTCGTTGAGGCGGTCGAGGTGCGGCACCAGGCGATGGAGCCCGGCCACCCCGCAGTCGAACACGCGTTCGACGTGGTTGCCCATGACCTCCGCGGTCACCGCCGCCTCCTCCGCCACCGGCAGGTCGGAGGTGCCCGCGCTCACCACCACGATCAGCCCCACCCCCTCGCGCGGGGTGGGCTTCACCACGACCAGGCGCGCGGCCTCGTGCACGCGGCACGGCAGGCCGCTCGCGAGCAGTGCCGCCGCCACCGGAGGCTCCGCGCGGGTGGCCAGCACGTTGTCGTGATGCTCGGCCAGGCGCTCCACGATGGCCACGACCTGCTCCGGGGTCTTGCCCGCGCAGAAGACGGCCTCGGGCACGCCGTGGCGCAGCGAGCGATGCAGATCGACGCGGGCGAAGCGAAGATCGTCGTAGGGCAGCGAGCGCAGGCGGGCGAGCGCCTGCTCCGGGGTCAGCGTGCCCCCCGCGACCTCTTCCAGCAGGACCCTTACTTTTTCCCGATCCACTTGAGGGCCTCGTTGGCGCTGCCGCTGCGGAAGCCCTGCAGGTCGAGCGTCACGTAGAGGTAGCCCAGCTCGCGGAAGCGGCGGACGATCGCGGCGTGGCGCTCCTCCTGCCAGAGTCGCGGCATCTCCTCCGCGGGCAGCTCCAGGCGGGCCAGCCGATCGTGGTGGCGCACCCGGAACTGACGGAAGCCCAGGCTGCGCACGAAGGCTTCCGCCTCGTCGATCTGGCGGAGCTTCTGGGCGGTGATCGCGTCGCCGTACTGGAAACGCGAGGAGAGGCACGCGAAGGAGGGCTTGTCCCAGGTCGGGAGCCCGAGCTCGCGGGAGAGCACGCGGATCTCCTCCTTCCACAGCTCCGCCTCGATCAGGGGCGCGCGCACGCCGCGCGCCTCCGCCGCCTTCATGCCCGGGCGGTGGTCGCCGAGGTCGTCCATGTTGGCGCCGTACACGAGCTGGGCGGTGCCGAGCCGCCGGGCGATGGGCTCGAGCCGGCTGAACAGCTCCTCCTTGCAGTGAAAGCACCGGTCGGGCCCGTTGCGCGCGTACTCCGGCCGATCCAGCTCGCGGGTCTCGATGACCTCGTGTCGCATGCCGAGCAGGCCCGCGAGGCGGCGGGTCTCCTGGAGCTCGGCGGTCGGGTACGTCTCCGAGTCGGCGGTGACCAGCAGCGCGCCGTCTCCGAGCGCGTCCTTGGCCGCGCGCGCGAGAAAGGTCGAGTCCACCCCCCCGGAGAAGGCCACGATCACCCGGCTCATCCCGCGGAGGAGCTCCACGAGCCGGTCGTACTTGGGGGAGAGCGCGGCGGCGTCGGCCATCGTGGGCTATCCGAGCACCGGCGCGGCCAGCTCGGCCAGCGGCACCATCGGGCGGGCGCCCACGTGGGCGATGACCTCGGCGGCGGCGAGCGACCCGAGGCGGCCGCAGGTCGGCAGGTCGAGGCCCTGGGCGAGCCCGTAGAGCACTCCCGAGGCGTAGAGGTCCCCCGCCCCGGTGGTGTCCACCACCGCCTCGACGGGATGGGCCCGGACCACGTGCATCCGGTCCCCGTTCACCAGCACGGAGCCCTTGGCGCTCCGGGTCAGCGCGGCCAGCTCGCAGTGCCCGCGCACGTGCGGCAGCGCCGCGTCGAAGTCGCGCACCTGGTAGAGCGCGCAGATCTCGAGCTCGTTCGCGAAGAGGATGTCGACGTGGTGCTCGACGAGGTCGAGGAAGGCGGCGCGGTGCCGCTCCACGCAGAACGGGTCCGAGAGGGTGAGCGCCACCTTGCGCCCCGCCTCGTGCGCGATGGCGGCCGCGGCGCGGAAGGCCTCCTGGGCCTCGGGGGGGTCGAAGAGATAGCCCTCGAGGTAGAGGATCTTGCCGCGCGCGATCAGGCGCCGGTCCACGTCGGCCGGCCCCAGGCGCACCGAGGCTCCGAGGAAGGTGCTCATGGTGCGCTGCGCGTCCGGGGTCACCAGGATGAGGCAGCGCCCGGTGGGCGGCCCGCTGGTGGCGCGCGGGGTGTCGTAGCCGACGCCGGTCGCGCGCAGGTCGTGACCGAAGACCTCCCCGAGCTGGTCGTCGCGGACCTTGCCCACGTAGTGCGCGCGGCCGCCGAAGGACGCCACCCCCACCACGGTGTTCGCCGCCGAGCCGCCCGACATCTCGACCCCGGTGCCCATCGCCTCGTAGAGGGTGCGGGCGCGGGCCTCGTCCACCAGGTGCATCGTGCCCTTCACCAGGCCCTGCCGCCTGACCTGATCCTCGTCGGCGTGGCTCAGCACGTCCACCAGGGCGTTGCCGATACCGATCACGTCGATCTCGGGCTCAGCCACGGCGGCGCCCCCGCGGCGCGGGCGGGACGTAGCGATCGAGGAGCAGGGCCAGGTTCTTGCGCGTGCGCGGGGGGAAGAGCTTGGGATTGGTGATGACCGCGCTCGCCAGCGCTTCGCCGCAGCCGGCCGCGCACGCCTTCCCCACGCGCGGGATCATCCGCCGCAGGACGACCTTGGCGGTGGCCACGTTCTTGAGCAGGTTGGCCACCACCGCCTCGACGGTCACCGCGGCGTGGCTCTCGTGCCAGACGTCGTAGTCGGTGGCGAGCGCGAGCGTCGCGTAGCAGAGCTCGGCCTCGCGAGCCAGCTTGGCCTCCGGCATGTTGGTCATGCCGATGACCGAGACCCCCCAGCGACGGAAGATCTGCGACTCGCCCTTGGTGGAGAACTGCGGGCCCTCGATGCAGATGTAGGTGCCCCCGCGGTGCACGCGCGCGCCCGCTTCGCGCCCCGCCGCCTCGAGCAGGTCGCCGAGCCCCGGGCATACCGGGTCGGCCATGCCCACGTGGCCCACGATGCCCTCGCCGAAGAAGGTCGAGACGCGCCGGCGGGTCTGGTCGTAGAACTGGTCGGGAATGACGAGGTCGAGCGGGTGGATGTCCTCCTTCATGCTGCCCACCGCGCTCACCGAGACGACCCAGCGGGCGCCGAGGGCCTTGAGGCCCCAGATGTTCGCCCGGTAGTTGATCTCGCTGGGGCTCAGGCGATGGCCGCGGCCGTGGCGGGGCAGGAAGATGACCCGTCGGTCGCCGAGCCGTCCGGTGCCGAACGCGTCGGAGGGCTCGCCGAACGGTGTGCGCACCCGCAGCCAGCGCAGGTCCTCGATACCGTCCATCTCGTACAGGCCGCTGCCGCCGATGATGCCGACCGCCGGCTCGGGCGGGGCCGCCGCGCGCGCCGCGCTCACGCCGGCGTCTCCACGAGGCGGCCGTGGGTCCGGTCGCCGCGGACCTCGGCGATCTCGACCGTCGCCATGCGCCGCCCGAGGTCGTCCGGGCCCGGGAACAGCACCTCGACGTAGTTCGAGGTGAGAGCGGACCGGAGGCCGCTGCGGCGATCCCGCGCGTCCAGCACCAGGACCTCGCGCCGCGTGCCGACCAGCGCGCGCCGGAAGGCGTGGCTCTTCTCGCGCCCGAGGCGCCGCAGCCGCTCGCTGCGCTCGCGGATCACCGCGGCCGGCACGTGGCCCGGGCGGCGCGCGGCCTCGGTGCCCTTGCGGTCCGAGTAGGCGAAGACGTGCAGGTACGAGAACGGCAGCGCCGCGACGAGCGCCCGCGTCGCCTCGAAATCCGCGTCGGTCTCCCCCGGGTGGCCGACGATGACGTCGGCGCCGAGCCCGAGCCCGGGGACGGCGCCGGCCAGCCGGCCGACCAGATCGCGGTACATGCCGGTGTGGTACGGCCGGCGCATGAGGCGCAGCACGCGATCGCTCCCGCTCTGCAGCGGCAGGTGCAAGTGCGGCGCGACCACCGGCAGCGTGGTGACCGCGTCGACGAGATCCGCGGTGAAGTACGACGGCAGTACCGAGGACAGGCGCAGCCAGCGCAGGCCCGGGACCGCGGCGAGGCTCCGTACCAGCGTGGCGAGCGACATCCGCGGGTAGAGATCCCACCCGTAGTGGCCGATGTCAACGCCGGTCAGCGTGATGTCCGGATAGCCGGCCTCCGCGAGCGCGCGGACCTGGTCGAGGACGACCTTCGGCTCCTGGCTCCGGCTGCCCCCGCGCGCCGTCGGCACGATGCAGAAGGCGCAGCGGTGCTGGCAGCCGTCCTGGATCTTCACGAAGGCGCGCGACCGGCCGACCATTCGGGTGAGCGGCGCGACGGGGCCGATCGGGACGCCGCGCGCCTCGCGAACGTCGCCCACCGCCACCACCGGCCGCGGGCGCTTGACCAGCGAGTCGAGCAGCTCCGGCAGCCGGTACTTCTCCTGGTTGCCCACCACCAGGTCCACCCCGGGCAGGGCCGCCACCGCGTCGGGATCGGTCTGGGCGTAGCAGCCGGTGACCACCAGGAAAGCGTCCGGGTTCTCACGGGTGACGCGCCGGATGGCCTGCCGATCCGAGAAGTCCGCGCGCCCGGTCACCGTGCACGTGTTGACCACGTAGACCTGCGCGCGGCTGTCCGCGGGCACCACCCGGAAGCCGTGCTCCTCGAGCAGCGTGCCCATCTCCTGCGACTCGACCTGGTTGAGCCGGCAGCCGAGCGTGGTGAGGGCCACCGTCACCGGCGCGCTCATACCGGCACCGCCTCGCGGAGCTGGCCGCAGGCCGCTCCGATGTCCTCCCCCTTGCTCCAGCGGATGGTCGCGGTGATGCCGCGCTCGAGGAGCACCGCCTGGAACGCGAGGATGTGCGGCAGCGGCGGGCGCGCAAAGCCCGAGCCCTCCCAGTCGTTGAAGGGGATCAGGTTGATCTTGCTCCGGGTCCCCTTCAGCAGCCGCACCAGCCGCCGGGCGTCCTCGACCGAGTCGTTGACTCCGTCGAGCAGCACGTACTCGAAGGTCATCCGCTGGCGGAACGGCAGCGGGAAGCGCCGGCAGGCCGCGAGCAGCTCCTCGATGGCGAAGCCGCGGTTGACCGGCATGATCCGGTCGCGGATCTCGTTGCTGGTGGCGTGCAGGGAGATGGCCAGGTTGACCTTGAGGTTCTCCTTGGCCAGCCGCTCGATGCCGCTCACCAGCCCGACCGTGGACACCGTGATGCGTCGGGGCGAGAAGCCGAAGGCCTGCGGATCGGTCAGCAGCCGCAGCGACTTCACGGTCGCGGTGTAGTTGGCGAGCGGCTCACCCATGCCCATGTAGACGATGTGGGTGATGCGCTCGCCCGGGCCCAGCCCGCGGCGGGCCACCAGCACCTGCGCCACGATCTCGCCCGCGCTCAGGTTGCGCTCGAGGCCCATCGTGCCGGTGTAGCAGAAGGCGCAGCCGAAGCCGCACCCCACCTGGGTGGACACGCAGAGGGTGAGCCGGTCGCCGTCCGGCATCAGCACCGCCTGGACCCGCGCCCCGTCGGGGTAGCGGAGCACGAGCTTGTGGCTGCCGTCCTGTGACGGGGTCCGGCGCTCGATCTCGGGCAGCTCGATCGTCGTCCGCGCGGCCAGCTCCGTCCGGAAGTCGCGCGGCAGGTCCGACATCGCCTCCAGGTCGACCACCCCCCGGGCGAAGATCCAGCGCGCGAGCTGCCGCCCTCGGTAGCGCTCAGCCCCCAGCGACTCGGCGAGCGCCTCCATCTCGGCGGGCGAGCAATCGAGCAGGTTCGTCGAAGACATACGCACCGTCGGATATTAGCACACGGGTGCGCGGCTCACCGGGGCCGAGCTGACGGGGCGGGAGCGGGAGGCTAGTCGTCTCCGAGCGTGAACGCAGACGCGCAGAGGAATCCGAAGGCAAACACCACGACCACCACCAGGTACGTCCACAGGAAGCGCATGGGTCACGGTCCTCCGCGCGGAATATTCTCCGGTGAGCGCCTCCCGGGACCGCTACAAAAAAACCATCGCGCCGCTGACCCTACCGGTAGTGGTGGCGCGCTGCGGGGAAACCACATGGACCGCGACCAACGTTCCGTGCCGGGCATTTCTTCCGACCGACGACGTCCGGATGTCGCGCGCTCGCGTAAGTACTGCCGCGGTGGTCGTTCTCGGATCGGCATGGAGCTTGCGACAGTGACCGGGCGTGAAGAACGAATGCAATGTCGGATGGCTGCTATTCGTGCTGCGGGCGCGGGGCCACCACCGTGGCCGCGCGCGTCGGCTGGCGTGTCGCCACATCGCCGGCGGCAGCGACCTTCCCACCGAGGCGCTGCGGCAGGACGTACGGGAGCGACTCGGCGAGGGCCGGCTCTTCCCGGCCGGCAGCCTGTCGGTCGCGCGGCGGGGTACCGGACGGCCGTGCGACGTGTGCGGGAGAGCGATCGCGAAGGACACCGTTGAGCGGGAGATCGAGGGGCCGGGAGACACCCGAGGCCTGGCTCACGAGGACTGCTACAAGATCTGGCGAGAGGAGTCACGGCGTCTTGGCGTACCGGAAAGCTGACCACGTCCCAGGATCTACGCGGTAATCCCTGCCCGCTCCCGCGACCGCGGCCGGTGCATTCCGGCCCGTTCCCACGTCCACGGCGGCGAATCCACATGGGCACGCTCCATGCTCGGTGCGAGGGCACCATGGCCACCGCCGATGAATCCGCGCGATGCGACAAGTGTGGTCGTGCGCTCGCGACTCGCATGCGAAGAGAAGGCGGCCAGGTCCGCACCTACCTGGAGTGCCCGGTCTGCACGCGTCCCGTCGAGGACGAGACCGACCCACGGCCCGAGCCCGAGAAGCGGGAGCCGACCGAGGGCTAGCTCGCCCGCGGCGACCGGCCGGCTCGCGCGGCGTGGGCGCTCCGCGCGGCCTGGGCGGCGGCCTTCAGCGTCGCGCTCCGCTCCTCGAGGGCTCGCAGATCGCGGCGCATGGCCTCGAGACGCTTCTCGGCCGCCTGCGCCGCGCGCTCGGCCCGGCGCGCCCGTGTTTCCAGGGATCGCGTCTCCCGCGCCGCCTCGCGTGCCGCGCGCGCCCGCTCCCGGCGGACCTTCCGCGACTCGTCGGCGGTCGGCGATGGTCTCGTGACCGGGGCGGGCGTGGGGCGGGTGGGAGCCGGTCGGCTTCTTGGTCGATCGCGCAGGAACTCGGCCGGGACCGGGCCTCGCGAGAGGACCGCGAAGCCAGGGGCGGCGTGCTCTCCGGCCAGGCGGCCGGCTTCGAGATCGCCGCGAAGCCCCCGATCGGTCACGGCGGCCAGCAGCGTGCTCCGGATTCGCCGGTCGAGCGCGGCCGACACGCTCGAGCCGGCATCTCGCAGGACCCGATTGGCCTCGCGCGCCAGGGCCTCGAACGCGCGCCGGTAGGCCTCGGTGGCCGCCCGCTGGTCGCCCTGACCGAGCTGGGCCCGACGGAGCCGGTCCGCGGCGTCGATCAGGACGCGCAGCTCACGGGCCCGGGTGGTCGCCGCCCGATTGAGCGCCCAGACCACCGGGCTCGGCCGTGGGAGCCGGGCGACCCGGCGCGCCTCGGCGCTCTGGCCGCTCTGCGCGAGCCGAGCCGCCAGCGCGTTGCGGGCCCGGACGAACTCGCGCGGTGGAATCTCTCGCAGATCGTCGGCCGGTGTTCGCTTGGGGTTCGCCATCGCGGCGGCGCGAGTCGGGGTCAGGCGCGGTCCGAAGGTCGACGTCCCGACCAGGTCCGCTCTCCCTGGAGGGTCTGCCGGGCCCAGGCGCCGAGGGTGCCGTCGGCGAATTCCTGGCCGTCGATCCATTCGAGAAGCGACCGATCCGTCTCGAGGCGACGGAAGGCCCGTTGCCACACGCCGACCGTATCTGGGAGCGGTTTCGTGGCGTTCAGTATGCGCCCCACGCAGTCCCGATCTGCTTGGAGCCGTCGGTCTGGGCAAGCTTCTTGAAGATGAATGCCGAGTGTCCGATCAGAGTCAGTGCGGCCCCGGTACTCTGGATCGCCCAGCCAGGAGTCGATATCGAGGGGCATCAGCGGTTCCCGATCTTCACGGCTCGGCCGATCGTTGGCAAGGAAGTTGAATTCGGATCTCACCGGCTCAATGCACAGGATCCGTGGGCGGCCCGTGGATAAGTCGGTGGGTTCGCCCCACTCCGGCTCGGAATTTCACGCACTAGGAGCGAGTCGCCTTCTTTCTGAGCAGTCGCGGCTGAACCGCGGTTCGCCCGGCGATCGACCCGGCTACTTGACGACCACCTCGTGGAGCGGCATCCACTGGTCCCCGCGCGGCGTCCACGTCACGCGGTCGCGCATGGCGTAGATGTCGACCTGCTGCATGAGAAAGACCCAGGTGGCGTCCTCGATCATGGTCCGCGCGAGGTCGCCGTAGATCCTCCGCCGCCTCGCGGGGTCCATGGTGGAGCGCCCCGCGTCGAAGAGCGCGTCGACCTTCTCGTTCTTGTAGTAGAGGCCGCGGCCCTTCGAGGAGACCAGGTTGTAGAGCTCGTCGCCGTCCTGCATGGGCCCGCCGAGGCCGAGCAGGTACGCGTCCTGGAACTGCTTGCCCAGGTAGCGCTTGAAGTAGGCGCCCCACTCCGCCACCTGCACGCGCGGCTTGAAGCCGGCCTTCTGCCACTGCCCCCCGAGGGCCTCCGCGATCTCCTTGTCGCCCTGATAGCGGCCCGCCGGCGCCTCCAGCGTGATCTCGACGCCGTCCGGGTATCCCGCCTCCGCGAGCAGCCGCCGCGCCTTCGCGGGATCGGGCCCGTAGCCCTTCACGGACGGGTCGAAGCCGAACATCTGCGGCGTGAACGGGCCGTCGAGCCGGCGCGCGTTGCCGTCGAGCACGCTCTTGACGAGCGCGTCCACGTCGGTCGCGTAGTTGAGAGCCTGGCGCACCCGCACGTCGGAGAGCGGCTTCCGGAAGGCGTTGAGCCCGAGGTAGATGATCCAGGTGCTGGGCACGCGCGACACCCGGATGCCGCCGGCCCGCTCGAGCTCCGCGGCCAGGTTCGGCGGCACCGTGTCGATCAAATCGACCTCGTTGTTGCGCAGCGCAGCCGCGCGGGTGAAGGGCTCGGGGATCGGCTTGTAGACGATGCGACGGATCTTCGGAGCGCCGCGCCAGTGCCGGTCGAAGGCCTCGACGATCAGGTGATCGTCCTTCACCAGCTCCACGAAGCGAAACGGCCCGGTGCCCACCGGGCGGAGGGCGAGGCCCTGGTTGCCCTTCTCGGCGGTGTACTTCGGCGGGACGATCGGGAAGTCGATCAGCCGGTTGAGGAGCGGCGCGTAGGGCTGGCGCAGGACCAGGTTGACCGTGTAGTCGTCGACCACCTCGACCCGCGCCACCTCGCCCACGTTCGCCCGGTTGGGCGACTTCTGGCTGGGATCGAGCACGCGCTCGAAGGTGAAGCGCACCGCCTCCGCGTTCAACGGCTCGCCGTCGTGGAACACCACGCCGCGGCGCAGCTTGAGCTGCCACGTCAGGTCGTCGAGGGCCTTCCAGGACTCCGCGAGCTGGGGGACGAGCTTGTTGTCGGCGTCGCGACCGACCAGGGAGTCGAAGATGCTCACCCCCACCTTGGCGCGGATGGAGGAGAGGTTCATGGTGGGATCCAGGTTCTCGGGCGTCCACGGCAGCGCCACCCGCAGCTCGCCGGGCGCCTGGGCCCGGACCACGACCGGCGCCGTGCACGCGAGGCCGATCGCGACGACCGCGGCCAGCGCGGTGCGCGTCACCCGCGAGTCCCGGCCCCTCATGCCGCCGCCTTCACCGCCGCCACCACCGCGGCCAGGTGCGCGTCCGGCGTGGCCAGCGGCAGCACGCAGCCGGGCCCGATCATGACCCCGCGCCCGCCGGTCTGCGCGATCGCGTCGCGCACCTCGGCGGCCACCGCGTCGGGGGACCCGGCCTGGAGCGTCCGGTGCTCGCTGAGGCCGCCCACCACCGCCCCTGCGAAACGCCGGTGACCGTCGCCGAGCCGCGGGGTGCTCAGCCGGTCGTGCCAGTTCATCGCGTGGACCGGCAGGGCCGCCGCCTGGTCGAAGTAGACGTCGCGGCCGTGCACGTGCAGCAGGGTCAGGGCCGAGCGCCCGGCCACCGCGTCCAGGATGCGCCGCATGCGCGGCAGCTCGAAGCGGGCCGCCTCCTCGGCGGTGATCACCTCCGGCGCGGCGGTCTGGGTGGCGAAGAAGAAGCCGTCGGCGCCGGCGTCCAGCGCGGCCGCCGCGTGCCGCGCCATCGTATCGGTGATGGCGTCGAGCGCCGGCTCGACCGCGGCCGGCTCGGCGCGCAGATCCTCGACCACCCGATCGCCCGCGAGCTTGCGGGCCACCGTGAGCGGCGAGAAGAGGGTGTGCAGGATGGGCGCGTCGTCGCCGCGCCCCCGGGCGATCAGCCGTACCGCTTCGAGCTCGCGGCCGAGCGCGCCCGCGCCCGGGTCGAGCGGCCCGATCCGGGCCCAGTCGGCGCGGGTCCGCACCGCGTGCTCGGTGCACTGCTTGGCCCCGTTGGGCGACCCCTGGTACGCGACCCGGCAGCCCCAGTCCTCGACACAGTACACGCCGCTCGACATCACCTTGACGAAGTCGAGATCCCAGCGGCGCTGGAAGGCCAGCATCGCCTCGGCCAGCCCGGCCGCGGTGTGGTCGACGTCGGGCACGTGACGCCAGAAGGAGACGGGAGGACGATCGACCGGCCCCCGGCGGGCCGCCGACTGGACACGCTCGCGCTTCGTCATGATGCGGCGCAGTTTACCACGCGGTCCGGAGGCCCTCCGGCCGGGCCGCCACCGGCATTTCTACGCGGGAACTTCCCGGCCGGGGTATGGTCTTACCGTGCGAGAGGCGGAGGCAGGCGACGCGCCGCGCTTCCTTGACCGGCTGCGCGCCGGCGAGACCGCCGCCTTCGAGGAGCTGGTGATCACGTACCAGCATCGGGTGTTCGGGGTGGCGGTGCGGATGCTCGGCAACGCCGCCGAGGCCCAGGAAGTGGCCCAGGAGGCCTTCCTTCGCGCCCACCGCGGCCTGGCCGAGTTCCGCGGCGACGCCAAGCTCTCGACCTGGCTCTACGCCATCACCTCGCGGCTCTGCCTGAACCGGCTCGCGACCGCCGAGCGGCGCCAGCACCGGCAGGGCGAGGAGACGCTGCTGCGGCTGGCCGGTGGCGAGCGCCCGGACGCCGCGGTCGAGCGGGGCGAGCTCGAGGCGGCGCTCCACCGCGCGATCGCGGAGCTGTCCGAGGAGCGCCGCATCGTGGTGGTGCTGCGCGACCTCGAGGGGCTCTCGTACGAGGAGATCGCCGAGGTGCTGGATCTCGAGCTCGGGACGGTCCGCTCCCGCCTGCACCGGGCGCGCGCGGATCTCAAGGACAAGCTGGAGCGTTTTCTGCCATGACCTGTCACGACACGCGCGAATCGCTCTCCGCCTTCCTGGACGAGGCGCTCGCCCCGGAGCAGCGTCGGGAGGTGGCCGCCCACCTCGAGGGCTGTGCGGACTGCCGGCGCGAGCTGGCGCGCCTCGAGCAGACGGTGGCCCTGCTCCGGCGCGTCGAGCCCGCGCGCGCGCCGGTGGGTTTCGTGGATCGCGTGACGGAGGCGGCGCGGTCCCGGCCCTGGTACCGGCGCGCGGCCGCCGCGATCTTCGTGCCGTTCTCGGTCAAGCTCCCCGCCGAGGCCACCGCCCTCGTGATGGTCGCGCTGCTGGCGGTGTACGTGTTCGAGCGCACGCCGGCCCTGCAGGAGTCCGCGCGGCAGGAGCCGACGGCTCGAGAGACCACGCGCGAGAAGGTCGCCGGGCCCACGCCGGCGACGGATCTCGTGGGCCGGCCCGCCCGCGTCGAGTCCCCGCCCCCGCGCTCCGCCGAGAGCCCGGCGGCCGGGCGGAAGCAGGAGCAGGATCGCCGGGACACGGGCGTCACGGCGCCCGGCCTGGCCCAGCCCGCTCCGGCTTCCCCGAAGCCCGACGTCGCGCCCGCCCCGCCGCTGGCCCCTCCCCGGTCTGAGACGGCCCCGGCCCCGTCGGCGCCGGCCCCTCCTGCATCCGCCGGGCCCCGGGTCGGCGGCGAGCTCGCCAAGGAAGCCGAGAGCCGCCGGGCCGAGAATCGCCAGCCGCCCACGGAGTCGAGCGCGGATGCCGCGCGAGGCGCGGCCGCCGCTTCCCGCCTGGCCGCCAAGCGCGCCGCGCCGAGCGACGTGGTGGCGGCCATCGCGGTGCGGGATCGCGACGCGGCGGAGCGCGACCTCTCCGACCTGATCGCGCGCGTGGGTGGACGGGAGACGGGGCGGCGGCGCGAGGAGGAGGCCACCGTGGTCGAGGCCATCGTCCCCCAGGCCAGCTATGCAGAATTCACGCAGGGCCTCGCGCGCCTCGGGGCCTGGCGGGTGGAGGCCGAGCGTCCCGATCTGCCCGCTCAGGTGCATGTGATCCTGCGCCTGCAGTAGCCGGAACTTTCTTTCCGGTCCCCGGTCCAACCGGATAGCCACACCGAATCCGGCACCCGGAGGACACCGATGACCACGCTACGCACCCGATCGATCGCCCTGGCCCTGGCCGGCCTGCTCGGCCTGCCATACGCGGCGGCCGCCGCTCCCGTCAGCATCACCGCGGCCGACCAGCGCGACGTCATGATCACGATCTACAACGGCAACCTGGGTCTCGTGAAGGAGACGCGCGAGGTCCGCCTCGAGCCGGGGCTGGTGGAGGCGCGCTACGCGGACGTGGCGGCCCAGATCGACCCGACCTCGGTGCACCTGCGCTCGCTCACCGAGCCCGCCGCGCTCCGCATCCTCGAGCAGAACTACGAGTACGACCTGCTGTCGAGCGAGAAGCTCATGGAGAAGTACATCGGCCGCACCGTCCGGCTCTACCAGGGCAACGGCTCGTACCAGGAGGCGGTGCTGCTCTCCACGCGGGGGCCGGTGTACGACATCAACGGGCAGATCCACATGGGCCACGCCGGCCAGGTGGTGCTGCCGGCCCTGCCCGAGAACCTGGTGTCCAAGCCGACCCTCGCCTGGCTGCTCCGGAACACGCGCCCCACGCCCCAGCGCGTGGAGGCCTCGTACCTCACCGGGGGTATCAGCTGGAAGTCGGACTACGTGATGCTGATCAACGCGAGCGACACCCGCAGCGACCTGACGTCGTGGGTGACCATCACCAATCAGAGCGGCGGCACCTATCGCGACGCCGCGCTCAAGCTGGTGGCGGGCGACATCAACCGGGCCGCGAGCCGCGACGACGCGCGGCGGGCGCTCGAGATGTCGATCAAGGCGTCCTCGCCGGCCATGGCCGAGCGCGACTTCAAGGCGGAGGGCTTCTTCGAGTACCACCTCTACACGCTCGACGGGCGCACCACCATCAAGGACAACCAGACCAAGCAGCTCACCCTGCTCTCCGCGGCCGACGTGCCGGTGGAGAAGCACTACATCTACTACGGGGCCGCGAGCTACCACCGCACCCAGTACGGGGTGCCCTTCTCCAGCCAGAAGGTGGGCGTCTATCTCGACCTCCGCAACAGCAAGGAGAACCGGCTGGGGGTCCCGCTGCCCAAGGGCAAGGTCCGGGTGTACAAGGCCGACGCCTCGGGCAGCCAGCAGCTCATCGGCGAGGACTGGATCGACCACACCCCCAAGGACGAGCGGGTGCGGATCAAGATGGGCGAGGCCTTCGACGTGGTCGGCGATCGGATCCAGAAGGACTGGAAGCGGATCGGCTCGAACCTCTACGAGGTGGAGTGGGAGATCACCCTCAGCAACCACAAGAAGGAAGGCGTGACCGTCGAGGTGATCGAGCCCATGCCCGGCGACTGGGAGATGGTGCGGGCCACTCATGCCCACGACAAGATCCAGGCCTTCACCGCCCGCTTCGCCGTCGCGGTGCCGAAGGAAGGCGCGACGACCGTCGCCTACCGGGTGCGCGTGCGCTTCTAGCCCACCGCCGCAGTTGACAGGCCTCGCGCCCCGGGGGACCCTAGGCGCGAGGCCTGTCGATGCGCGCGCGGCCATTGCTCTTCGCCCTGCTGCTCCTCGGAGGCGCCCTGCCCGCCGCCGGCGCCGACGACGCGCAGCTCGTCCGGGGGCTCCAGGCGGTCCAGCGCATGACCGGCTGCTTCCTGGTGGACTACAGCTACGTCGAGGTGCAGGCGCTCAAGCCGGGCTACGTGCGCGACCCGCGCGTCTACGACGTCAACCGGGACAAGTCGGCGAAGGAATGGATCGTCGCCGAGACCATCTCCCCCCACCGGGTCCGGCTGCTGCGGGTGCTGTTCCTGACCGACCCCGCCGGAGCCGTGCGCCCGGGCACCGAGGTGCGGCACCAGTCCGAGGACTGGGAGTTCGACGCCCCGTCCCTGTACGACTTCGTGGCGCCGCTCCACTGGCAGCCGCGCGACCTGCGCGCGGCCCCCGGGCTCTGGACCCGGCGCGTGACCAATCTCGACGACGGGCTCCGCTACCAGTGCGCGGCGCGCTGGAGCCCGGACACCGCCTATCCCGAGTGGTCGTGCGGCAAGAACTACGCGCCGATCCCCGGGCGCGAGACGCGCGACATGGGCCGGTCCGACTACCAGGCGCTGGAGCGCTCGACCCGCATCGTGGTCTACGGGGCCTCTCAGGCCGGCAGCTGGCTCGAGCGCCAGGACAACGTCAAGACCATCCACGGCGACGCCGGCCGGGTCCCGCTGGTCCGTGAGCTCGGCAAGAACTGGTACGTGCGGCTGCCCGACTCCGAGTGCGCGGCCGGGCGCGCGTTCGCCGAGCCGCGCCGGGCATTCTGGACCCTGCTGCGGGAGACCTGGGACGGGTTGCTGGACGGCTCCGGACCCTTCGTCGAGCGCACCCCCCCCGGGCAGCCGCCGCGCTTCGCGAGGATGTTCGACCTCGAGGACTCCGTGCTGGGCCGCGACCTGTCGGACGAGGCGCTCCGGCGGGAGATCCGCCAGCGCATTCTCGACATCATCGGCGAATACCGCGCTCCCTAGCCGCCGGCCTCGATCAGCAGGAGGTAGAGGTCGAGCAGGTTGGTGTTGGTGGGGCCGGTGACCAGCAGGTCGCCGATGGCCGCGAGCAGCGGGTTCGAGTCGTTGGCGGCCAGGCTCGCCCGCGGATCGCGGCCGCGCTCGCGGGCCCGCGCGGCGCTGCCGCCGTCGACCACCGCCCCCGCCGCGTCGGTGGGCCCGTCGGTGCCGTCGGTTCCCGCCGCGAGCGCCACGACCCCGTCGAGGCCCTCGATCGCGAGCGCGGCGGCGAGGCCGAACTCCTGGCATCGGCCGCCGGTCCCCGTCCCGCGCACCGTGACGGTGGTCTCGCCTCCGGCGATCACGCAGGCCGGCGCGGCCACCGGTCCGCGGCCCTCGCGGATCTGCCGCGCGAGCGCCACCAGCCGGTCCGCGACCTCTCGCGCCTCGCCCTCGAGCGATCGGGTCAGGAGGTGGGGCGCGTAGCCGAGCGCGCGCGCCCGGGCGGCCGCCGCGTCGACCACGAGCGCGTTGTTGCCGATGACCGTGTTGGTGACCTGCCGGAAGACCGGGTCGTCCGGCTTGGGCGTCTCCGGGATCTCGCCGCGGGCCCCGCGCTCGAGCCGGTCCACGATCGCCCCGGGCGCGCGGGCGAGCAGGTCGAAGCGGCGCAGGATGGCGAGCGCGTCCGCGAAGGTGGAGGCGTCCGGCGCGGTGGGCCCGGAGGCGATGACGTCGAGCGGATCGCCGATGACGTCGGAGAGGAGCAGCGCGTGCACGCGGGCCGGCGCGGCGGCGCGGGCGAGCTGGCCGCCCTTGAGCAGCGAGCAGTGCTTCCGCACCGCGTTCAGCTGGTTGATGTTGGCACCCGCGGCGAGCAGCAGGCGGGTCATGGCCTGCTTGTCGCCGAGCGTGATGGGGGGCACCGGGGCGGGCGTGAGGGCGGACCCGCCGCCCGAGACCAGGACCAGGAGCAGGTCGTCGGCGCCGGCCGCCTCGGCGATCGCCCGGATCTCGCGCGCCGCCGCCTCGCCGCGGGCGTCAGGCACCGGGTGGCCGGCCTCCACGAGGCGGATGCGGCGCGTGGCGGCCCGGTAGCCGTCCTTGACCACGACCAGGCCGCCGGTGATGGCGTCGCCCAGCACGGCCTCCGCCGCGGCGGCCATCGCGCCCGAGGCCTTGCCCGCGCCCACCACCCGCACGCGGCCCGGTCCGGCCAGACGCACGTCGGCGAGGGCACGGCGGACCAGCGGGTGGACGTCCGAGGCGGCGAGCGCGGCGTCGAAGACCGAGCGCGCCGCCTCGCGGAGGCTCAACGGGCGAGCTTCTGCAGTCGGCGTCCCGCCTCGATCAGCATGTCGTCCGTCTTCGGGAAGCAGAAGCGGATCTTGGTCCGGCCGAGCTCGCGGTGGGCGTAGAAGGACGAGCCCGGCACGGTGGCCACCCCGACCTCGCGGACCAGGTAGAGCGCGAACTCGTGGTCGTCGCGGCAGGCGTAGCGCTCGAGGAAGTGCGCGGCCTCGGTGAGGATGTAGTAGGCCCCGCGCGGCTTGAAGGCGACGAAGCCCGCCTCCTCGACTCGGCCGAGCAGCAGGTCCCGGCGCGCCTGGTAGCTCTCCCGGAGGTGCACGTAGTAGGAGTCGGGCAGGCCGAGCGCGGTGACCGCCGCCTCCTGGAGCGGGTGCGGCGCGCCGACCGTGATGAAGTCGTGGGCACGCCGGATGCCGAGCGACAGCTCGGGGCTGGCCACCGCGTAGCCGACCCGCCAGCCGGTGACCGAGTAGGACTTGGAGATGCCGGAGATGGTCACGGTGCGGTCGGCCATGCCGGGCAGGGTCGCGATCGGGGTGTGGCCGAGGCCGTCGAAGATGATGTGCTCGTAGATCTCGTCGGTGATGGCCAGGAGGTCGTGCTTGAGGCACAGGTCCGCGATCACCTGCAGCTCGGCCCGCGAGAACACCTTGCCGGAGGGATTGTTCGGGCTGTTGAAGACCACCGCGCGGGTCCGCGAGGTGACCGCGCGGGCCAGGCGGTCCGGATCGAACGAGAAGTCGGGCGGCTCGAGCGGCACGAAGACCGGCTCGGCCCCCGCGATGATGCAGCCGGGCCCGTAGTTCTCGTAGAACGGCTCGAAGATGATCACCTCGTCGCCCGGGTTGAGCACCGCGAGCAGCGTCGCCAGCATGGTCTCGGTCGAGCCGCAGCAGACCGTGACGTGCCGATCGGCCTCGACGTCCATGCGGTAGAACTTCCGGTACTTCTCCGCGATCGCCTGCCGGAGCCGCGGGGTGCCCCAGGTGATGGCGTACTGGTGGAAGTCGCCGTCGATGGCCTGGTGCGCGGCCTCCACGAGCTCGCGCGGCGGCGGGAAGTTCGGCATGCCCTGCGCGAGGTTGATGCCGTTGTACTGGTTGTTGACCCGGGTCATCTCCCGGATCACCGACTCGGTGAAGCCCTGGACCCGCTTCGAGATCATGAGGACGTGGAGCCGTGCCCGGGGGCGGCTAGCGCCCGCCCGCGATCGCCGGCACGATGGAGACCTCGTCGCCCTGCTTGAGCGACGTGGTGGCGCCCTGCAGGAACCGGATGTCTTCCTGGTTGATGTAGATGTTGATGAAGCGGCGCAGCTGCCCCCCGTCCTCCACCAGGCGCTCCTTGAGGCCGGGAAACTGGCGCTCGAGGGCCTCGATGAGATCGGTGACGGTGGAGGCGTCGGCCTGGACCTCGGCCGCGCCCTTGGTGAGGGTGCGCAGCGGGGTCGGGATGCGGACGAGAACGGCCATGGAGATCTCCTCGATGCGGCGCTACGCCACGGTCTTGGATTTGAGGTCGGCCAGCGCCCGGTCGAAGGCCTGGAGGGAGGGCGGGATGGAGACGTCGCTGCCGAGCCGGTCCTGCAGCACGTCGGGCGTCTTGAGCCCGTTGCCGGTGACGCACATGACGATCGGCTCGTCGCGCGGGATGCGGCCCGCCTCGATGAGCTTGCGGGTGGCCGCCACCGTCACCCCGCCGGCGGTCTCCGCGAAGATGCCCTCGGTGCGGGCGAGCAGGCGCATACCGTCGATGATCTCCTCGTCGGTCGCGTGCTCGCCGGAGCCGCCCGACTCCTTGGCGACCTTGTAGGCGTAGTAGCCGTCGGCCGGGTTGCCGATCGCGAGCGACTTGGCGATGGTCCGCGGGCGCACCGGCGCGAGCACGTCGGTGTCCTTCTTGATCATGGTGACGATGGGGCCGCAGCCGGCCGCCTGCGCCGCGTGCACGCTCGTGCGGCGCTCCGGGATGAGATCGAGCCGCGCCAGCTCCTGGAAGGCCCGGGCGATCTTGGTGAGCAGCGACCCGCCCGCGCAGGGCACCACCACGTGGGCGGGCGCGCGCCAGCCGAGCTGCTCGGCGATCTCGTACCCCATCGTCTTCGAGCCCTCCGCGTAGTACGGGCGGAGGTTGATGTTCACGAAGGCCCAGTGGTACTTGTCGCCGATCTCGGCGCAGAGCCGGTTCACGTCGTCGTAGGTCCCCTGCACCTCCACCAGGGTCGGGGCGAAGACGAGCGTCCCGATCACCTTGCCCGACTCGAGGTCGGTCGGGATGAAGACGTAGGATGATAGCCGCGCCTCCGCCGCGTGGGCCGCCACCGAGTTCGCGAGGTTGCCGGTGGAGGCGCACGCCACCGTGTCGAAGCCGAACTCCCGCGCCTTGGCGACCGCGACCGCCACCACCCGGTCCTTGAACGAGCACGTCGGGTGGCAGACCGCGTCGTTCTTGACGTACAGCTCGCGGACGCCCCACTCGCGGGCCAGGTTGCGCGCGCGCACCAGCGGGGTGAAGCCCACGTGGGGCCCGATGGGCGGCTCGCCGTCGGGCACGTCGAGCGGCAGCAGGTCGGCGTAGCGCCATATCGACGGAGGCCCCGCCTCGATGCGCGCGCGGCTCACGCACGCGCGGATCGCCGCCTCGTCGTAATCGACCTCGAGGGGACCGAAGCAGAACTCGCAGACGTGAATCGGGGAGGAGGGGTAGCCGCGGCCACACTCCCGGCACTTCAAGCCCTTCACTCTGTCCATGGCCTCTCCATCGGTAGGGGATTTGAGCCCCGGAATTAGCTGCACGGTCCGGGTTGGCCTCGTCCGGACCACCGATCCAGCCACAACGATTTCGTTTACTTAACACTCCGCGACGCGGATTGTCAACGCGATGCCGTATCATCGCCCTTCGTGAGCCGCGCCTGGGTGCCGCCCGCGCTGATGGGCGCCTACGCCGTCGCCTTCGGGTGGCGGGCGATCGGCGGCGGCCTGCTCGTATTCGACGACCACCCGGGCCAGTTCTACCGCCTCGTGCACGCGATCGTGGTGGGCCTGGCCCCGTGGCGCTTCGACCCGGGCTGGTGGGCCGGCTACGCGGAGCTCCAGTTCTACCCGCCCGGCTTCGCGTGGCTCGGCGCCCTCCTCTATCACGCGGCCGGCGGCGCGCTCTCCACCACGAGTGTCTACCAGGCGCTGCTCTGGCTCGCGTGGGTGCTGCCCGGCGTCGCGACCTACGCGCTCCTCCGCCGCTGCTCGGTCGATCCATGGCTCGCGCTGCCCGGGGCCTTCGTGGCCCTCACGCTCTCGGCCGGCTGCCGCAGCGGCGTCGAGGAGGGCCTGCGCTGGGGCCTGGTCGGCGCGCGCCTCGGCTGGGGCGCGCTCCCCGTGCTCGGGCTCGTCCTGCTCCGCTGGACGCGAGGGGCGCCGCGCCCCCCGCTGGCGGCCGCGATCCTCGTGGCAGCGGTGACGCTCCTGCACCCCGCGCACACGCCCACCGCGGTGGCGATGGTCCTGCTGGCCGCGACGAGCGGCGCGCCGCGAGGCCGGCGGCTCCTCCACGGGCTGGCGCTGGTCGGGCTGGGCCTGGGCCTGGCCGCGGTCTGGCTGCTGCCGCTGCTGGCCCACCTCGACATGGCGCTGCCGCTCGCCTGGCAAGACCGCTCGCTGCCCGGGCTGGGCTGGCGCGTACTCTCGCAGCCGGTGCTGCCGGTGCTCGCCGCACTCGCCCTCGTCGCGTGGCGCGAGCGCGCGCCGCGCGCCGCGCCCCGTGAGGGGCGGTGGCTGCTCGCGGTGGCCCCGGTCACCGCGGGCCTGGCCCTGCTCGACGCCATCGTCGTGGAGCCGCTCGGGGCCGCGTGGCTGCCGGCCGACCGGCTGATGGACGGGCTGCTCTGGGGGCTCGTGGCCGGCGGCGCCCTCGGCCTGCCCGCGCTGGCCGCCCAACTCGCGCGCCCCGCGGTGGTGGTGCCGCTCGCGCTCGCCGCGTGCGTGCCGCTCGCCTGGGGCCCGTACGAGCCGGGCCTCTCGCTGTGGCCGTGGGCGGGACAGTGGCCGAAGGAGCACGAGGTGGTGCGCGGGCTCCGGCTCGACGCCCTGTGGACGGCGCTCGAGACGACGCCGCCCGGGCGCATCCTGTTCGTGCGCTCGGCGGTCTCCCTCGACTGGCGCCCGGAGTGGTGGCGGGCCCACACCCACATCACCGCGCTCACGCCGCTCCGGAGCGGACGCGCGATCCTCGGCGGGACGTTCACCCATCCGTCGCCGGTGGCGGGCCTCCTCTATACCGGCTCCGCGGCCAACCGTCCCCTCACCCTGCTCGCCGAGCAGCGCGACGGGCTGACGCTCTTCGGCGCCCCGCTCCCGGCCCTCGACTCGGAGGCGTTCGACCGGCGCGCCGCCCGGCTCGGGATCTCCACGGTCGTGGCGGGCGACGAGGATGCCGGGGTCGCGCCCTTTCTCTCC
The DNA here is from genome assembly GCA_035493135.1 of Verrucomicrobiia bacterium. Lineage (GTDB taxonomy): Bacteria > Methylomirabilota > Methylomirabilia > Rokubacteriales > CSP1-6 > CAMLFJ01. The sequence goes on along the minus strand of DATJIR010000350.1, from coordinate 14,340 downwards.
GCGAATCCGGAGCTGCGGCGCGCCTCGCGCGTCGGCCCCTTCAACGTCTTCGTCTTCCGCGCCGCCCGCGACGAGCCCATCGCGATCGGCTTCCAGCGCTGGCGTGCGCCGGTCTCGCTGGGCGCGTCCGGCTGGGCCGGGGTCACGATCGCCTACTCCCCGCTCTGGGTGGCCCGGGTCGGGGGGACACGCATCCCCGCGCGCCGCGACGGCCTGGGGCTGCTCGAGGTGATGCCGCCGGCCGGGACCACCGCGGTGGAGCTGGAGCATCGTCCGGCCGCGGCGGAGCTCGCGGGCGTGGCGGTCAGCGCGCTGAGCCTGATCGCGCTCGGGCTGGCCGGGCTTCGCCGGGCTCGAGCGTGAGCCGCCCCGGCCGCCTGGGCGGGGTGCCGGCCGCCATCCTGCTGCTCTGCTGCGTGGTGTGGGGGCTCAACCAGGTGGCCATCAAGATCAGTCTCGCCGGAGTCTCCCCGCTCTTCGGGGCCGGGCTGCGCTCGCTGGTGGCCGGGACGCTGCTCTGGCTCTGGTGCCGGCTCCGCGGCGAGCGGCTCTTCGCGCGGGACGGCACCGGCCGCCACGGCCTGCTCATCGGCCTCCTGTTCACCACCGAGTTCGTGTGCATCTACGCCGGGCTCGGCTTCACCACCGCCTCGCGCAGCGTGATCTTCCTCTACTCGGCGCCGTTCTTCGTGGCCCTCGGCGCGCACCTCTTCATCCCGGGTGAGCGCCTCACCGTCTCCAAGAGCACCGGCCTGGTCGTCGCGTTCGCGGGACTCTGCCTGGCCTTCGCGGACGGGCTCGCCCTGCCGTCGCGGTGGGCCCTGCTGGGCGACGCGCTCGAGCTGGCCGGGGGCTTCTTCTGGGGCGCCACCACCGTCGCGGTCAAGATGCAGAGCGACGCGCGGCTCACCCCGCGGCGGACCCTCTTCTACCAGCTCGCGATCTCGGCGGTCGGGCTGATCGGGCTCGCGGTGGCGCGGGGAGAGCCCGGCTTCACCCATCCCACCCCGCTGGCGGTGGCCGCGCTGGCCTACCAGGCGGTGATCGTCGCGTTCGTCTCGTACCTGATCTGGTTCTGGCTGCTCCAGCGCTACGCGGCGTCCGGCCTCGCGTCCTTCGCGTTCTGGACGCCGCTCTTCGGGGTGCTCTCGGGCTGGCTGATCCTCGGCGATCCGCTCAGCGGCAACCTCGGCGCGGCCGCCGCGCTGGTGGCGGGCGGGATCTACCTGGTCAACCGGCGCGGCTGAGCGGCCGCCTCGCTCACTCGGCTCCGATGGTGTGGACGAAGCGCTCCTGTCCCTCCCCGTCGACGATGCGGACGGTGAGGCCGCCGGTGTCGATCGCGACGTCGCCGAACGTGTTGGTGCCGCCCAGGCTCCACAGGGAGCGGGGGTTCAGGGCCTGGTCGAGGGGGCGAGGCCGACCCGGCGAGGCCGAGAGCGGCCCCGCGATGAACTCGTGGAAGGACCACTCGGTGGTGGGGTGGTGGCGGATGAGCTGGGCGAAGTGCACGTCGGCGGCCAGGAAGACGAGGTTCCGGACCCCGCGCTGCCGCAGGGTGCGCAGGATCAGGTCGCGCTCGACCGCGAAGCCGGTGCCGTGCTCGTCCGGCACGCCCTGCGCGTTCGCGTTGCTCCAGGAGTCGTGCGCGCGGCCGCCGGTGGGCACCGAGAGCGGCACGCTCGATACCACGACCTTCCACACCGCGGTGGAGGCCGACACCGAGTCGATCAGCCAGCGCCGCTGGGCGGCCCCGAGCATGCTCTTCCCCGGCCCGTCCGGGTCGGCGTCGGGGCTCCGGTACTGGCGCGTGTCGAGGATGAAGACCTCGAGCAGCGAGCCCCACCGGAACTTGCGGTAGAGGCGGCCCGGCTCCTCGCGCGGGGGCTGGATCGGGAAGTAGTCGATGAAGGCGCGCCGCCCGATCTCGGTCAGGGGCTCGGCGGGGCCCGAGAAGTCGTTGCGCACCTCGTGGTCGTCCCAGATCGCGTAGACCGAGGTGCGCCGGAAGTAGGCCTGGCCGGCCGGGTCCTGCCGGTTGTAGAGGTGCTTGGCCCAGAAGTCCGCGAGTCGGCGCGCCACGAAGTCGTAGCCCGCGATCCGCGACGGCTCGCCGCACTCGTGATCGGCGTAGACCGTGTCGCCCACGAAGAGGAAGAAGTCGGCCGGCACGTGGCCGAGCGCGCGGAAGATGGGGAAGTCGTCCCCGGGCTTGCGGCAGTGGCCGCGACTGCCCAGGTCGCCGCTCCAGGCGAAGCGGACCGGGATCGCCACCGTGGGCGTCGGCGCGGTCACGAACTCGCCCGTGGCTCCGGCGGTGCCCTGGGTGATCGTGTAGCGGTAGCGCGTGGCCGGCTCGAGGCGGGAGAGCAGCAGCTTGCCGGTGAGATTCTGGCTCGGGGCCACCCGGATCTCGCCCCGCGCCCCCGGCGGAAGGGCCCCGGGCTCGGGCTGCCGCGTCACCGGCGCGTACCGCACCGTGACCTCGCCCCACGCGACCCCACGGACCCAGACCACCGCGCTCGTGTCGGTGACCTCGCCGACGGTGACGAGCAGCCCGCGCTCGGCTCCGGTCGCGGGCCCGACGAGCGCGGCCAGCGAGAAGAGAGCCAGGAGCCGGAATGCCGCGCGGGGCATCGCTCGGGCCCCGCCGCCGGCTCAGACCATCGGGTCGTAGTTGAAGAACTGACCCGAGGTGTCGAGCGGGGCCAGGTGATGCCGGAGCGTGCCCGGGAACATGGCGGCCAGCCGCTCCGGGGTCCACCCGAGGTCGTGGTGGATGCTGCGGACCGGCCGCATGTGGCAGAACAGCATGACCTCCTTGCCGCGCACTCCGAAGACCTGCCCCGAGATCTCCTTGGCCTCGTCGCTGGCCAGGAACACCGCCACCGGCGCGATGTGCTCGGGCCCCATCTTCTTGATCTTCTCGACCCGCGCCTTCTGGGCCTCGGTCTCGGTGGGGATGGTGCCGATCATGCGCGTCCACGCGAAGGGCGAGATGCAGTTGGCGGTCACGTTGTAGCGGGCCATGTCGAGCGCCACCACCTTGGTGAAGCCCACGATGCCGAGCTTGGCCGCCGCGTAGTTGGCCTGGCCGATGTTGCCCACGAGGCCCGAGGTGGAGGTCATGTTGATGATCCGGCCCCACTTGCGCTCCCGCATGTGGGGCACCGCGGCGCGGGTCACCGCGAAGGTGCCCTTGAGATGGGTGTTGATGACGCCGTCCCATTCCTCCTCGGTCATGTTGAAGATCATCCGGTCGCGCAGGATGCCCGCGTTGTTGACCACGATGTCGACGCGGCCGAAGTGGTCGAGCGCGGTCTGCACGATGCGCTGGCCCCCCGCCATGCTCGCCACCGAGTCGTAGCTGGCCGCGCCCTGCCCGCCCAGCCCCTTGATCTCGTTGACCACGTCGTCGGCCGGCCCGCGGGCGTCCCCCGCCCCGTCGGAGCCGCCCCCGTAGTCGTTCACCACGACCTTGGCCCCGTGCTTCGCCAGGAGCAGCGCGAGCTCGCGGCCGATGCCGCGCGCCGCGCCCGTGACCACCGCCACCTTGTCCTTGAGCATCATGGGGATCTCCTCAAATTAGATAATGCGTCGCCCGGCGAGCGACTCGATCTCCGCCGGCGTGAACCCGGCCTCGGCCAGCACGTCCCGGCTGTGCTCGCCCAGGAGCGGCGCCGGCGTCCGGATGGTTCCCGGCGTCTTCTCGAGCTTCACCGGCGTGGCCACCGTCTTGAAGCGCCCGGCGCGCGGATGCGCCTGCTCGGTGATGAACCCGGTGGCGACCACCTGCGGGTGCCGGACCAGGCCCGGATAGTCGTTGACCGGCGCGCACAGCACGTCGGCCTGCTCCAGTGTCTCCATCCAGCGGGCGACCGGGCGGGTGCGGAACACCGGGGTGAGGATCGCCTCGAGCTCGGCCCGGTGCGCCAGCCGGTCGGCCCGGGTGGCGAAGCGCGGATCCGAGCCGAGCGCGTCCAGGCCGACCGCCTTGCAGAAGGGCAGCCACAGCCGGTCGACCCACGCGGCCACGAAGATCCAGCCGTCCTGGGCCTCGAAGGCCTGGTACGGGACGATCTCGGGATGCCCGCTGCCGTAGCGCGGCAGCGGCTCGCCGGTCTCGTGGAAGACCGACAGGCGCGCGGTGTGCGCGAAGAGCATGCCGTTGAGGAGGGAGGCGTCCACGCGCTGGCCCTGCCCGGTCGCCGCGCGCGAGATCAGGGCGGTGAGCACCCCCTGGATCGCGAGCATGCCGCCGAGCGTGTCGGCGACCGGCGCCCCGCAGAGCACCGGGCCACCGTCGGGCTCGCCGGTGATGGCCATCAGGCCGCCGAGCGCCTGCGCGAGGGAATCGAGACCCGGCTTCTCGCGCCAGGGGCCCTCGGGTCCGAACGCGGAGATCGAGCAGTAGATGAGACGCGGGTTCACGACCTTCACCGAGTCGTAGTCGATGCCGAGGCGCTCGGCCACCCCGCCGCGGAAGCCCTCGATGATCACGTCGGCCCACCCGGCCAGGCGCAGGAAGGCGTCACGGCCCCCCGGCTGCTTGACGTCGAGGCAGATCGCGCGCTTGTTGCGGTTGACCGTGAGGTGGAGCACGCCCTCGCCGTTGCGCACCGCGCGCGGGTACACCGAGCGCCCCGCGTCGGGCGCCTCGCGCGACTCCACCTTCACCACGTCGGCGCCCATGTCGGCGAGGTACATGCCGCAGATGGGCCCCGCGATCAGGTGAGCGAGCTCCAGGACCCGCACGCCGGAGAGCGGCGGAGGCAGGGTGTCGGCCATGACCGGATCACCCTAGCATAGACCGGTCAGGCGCGACCGCCCTTCATGAGCGCGGCCGCGAACTCGGCGCCCAGGATGAAGACGACCCCGGAGTAGTAGGCGAACATCGCGAGGGCCACCAGCACCCCCAGCGGGCCGTAGACCTGGTCGTAGACCCCGAAGGAGAGGATGTACAGGCGGAAGAGCTGCTTGGCCGCCTCCCAGAGCACCGCGGCCAGCAGTGCGCCCGCGAGCGCCGCGCCGGCGGGCACGCGCCGGTGCGGGAAGTAGCGGTAGGGCACGAAGAAGAAGGCGGTGCTGAGGGCCAGGGCCAGCGCGAGGGACCAGGAGCGCACCCACTGGATCGGCATCCCCATCGTCTGGAACACCAGGATCTTGAGCCAGCCGAAGACGTCGCTGATCACGATGCTGGCCAGGAACAGGAGCCCCATGGCCAGGACCATCACCATGTCGCGCAGCATGCCGCGCAGGAACCCGGGGCCACCGCGGAAGCCGAAGATGTCGCTCAGCACGAGGCGGATCGAGTTGAAGAGCTGGCTCGCGAAGAGCAGCAGCACCGCGGTGCCGAGCAGGCCGGACAGGCGCCGGCGCCGGATGATGGCGGCGAGGTTCTGGTGCAGCTCCTCCTTGTAGACCGGGACGATCGCGGAGAGCTGGTTCAGCACCGCCTCCATCACCGCCCGGCGGCTCAGCACGAAGCCGGCCACCGACACCACGAAGAACAGCAGCGGGATGAGGCAGACGACGAAGTTGAAGGCGAGCCCGGAGGCGAGGAACATCCCGCGCCGGGCGCGGAAGCTCGCCAGCGCGACCCGGAAGGCTCCGATCACCGCTAGACGACGCTTCGGATGAGGCCGCCGTCCACCTGCACCGCGGTGCCGGTCACGTAGGAGGCCTGGGCGGAAGCGAGGAAGACCACCATCGCCGCGAACTCCTCCGGGGTGCCGATGCGCCCCATCGGGATGTCGGCGGACGAGAGCTCCATCTGCTTCTCCAGCGTGACCCCGGCGCGCTTGGCCCGATCGGTCTGGTGCTCGCGGAAGCGGTCGGTCATGATGCGTCCCGGCAGCACCAGGTTGACCGTGATGCCGAGAGGGGCGAGGTCGCCGGCCAGGGTCTTGAAGAGGCCCGCGATGCCGGGGCGGATGCCGTTGGAGAGGACGAGCCCGTCGACGGGCTGCTTCACCGAGCTCGACTGGATGGCGAGGATGCGGCCCCAGCGGGCCTGCTTCATGTGAGGCAGGACTTCCCGGATGAAGCGAACGGTCGACAGGTGCACCTGCTCGAAGGCGGCCTTCCACTGCTCGTCCGTCATCTGCTCGAAGGGCCCGGGGGGCGGGCCGCCCACGTTGGCGACCAGGATGTCGACCCCGCCGAAGACCCGGTTGGCTTCCGCGACCACCCGGGAGATGTCGGCGGCCCGGCTCGCGTCGGCGCTCAAGGCCAGCACCTCCGCGCCGGTCCGCTGCTTGACCTCGGCGGCCGCGTCCTTGAGGGCCGCCTCCCCGCGCGCGCACATCACCACCCGCGCCCCCTCCGCGGCCAGGCCGAGCGCGCTCGCCTTGCCCATCCCCTTGCTCGCGGCCACCACCAGTGCGGTCTTGCCCTTGATGCCGAGATCCATCGGGAGCCTCCCTGGCCCTGTGCTCAGGACATCTGCTTGTAGAAGTCGGCGCGGTCGCCGCCGGTGACGGACAGCCGGCGGACCTCGTTGTCGCGCATCACCTCGAGGGTCATCTTCTCGCCGGGCGCGTGCCGCCACAGCGAGAGGTACAGCTCCTTGAGGGTCGGGACCTCCTGCGCGTCGAGCGACACGATCAGGTCGCCCTCCTGGATGCCCGAGCGCGCGCCCGGTCCGTTGGGCACGAGGCCCGCCACCACCACGCCCTCCTCCAGCGCGTGGGCGAAGACCCCGATCCAGGCGCGCTGCGGGCGGCTGACCACGCGGCCGAAGCGCACGAACTCCTCCTGGTTGCGCCGGTAGCACTCGGTCGGGATCGCGAGCGAGGAGCGCGCGATCTCGTTGAGGTTGAGCGAGACCACGCCCACCATCTGCCCGGTCAGGGTGAAGAGCGGGCCGCCCCCGAAGCCCGGGTTGGCCGCGCTCGACACGATGCCGCGATCGAGCAGGTACTCCCAGTAGCCCTCGTACTCGCCGATGTAGGTCACGAGCCCGCCCGCCACCCGGCGCTCGCGGGGTCCGGTCGAGCCCAGCGCGAAGACCGGCGTCCCGCGCTCGACCGACTCCGAGTCGGCGATCGGGGCCGCGGTGAGGTTCTGGCGCTTGACCCGCAGCAGGGCGAGGCCGACCTCGAAGTCCTGGGCCACCAGCTCCGCGCGGGCGGCCCGGCCCTTGCCGAAGGTGACCTGGATGGTCTCGCCGCCCATCACCACGTAGTTGACGGTGAGGATGAGGCCGGCGGGGTCCACCACGGTCCCGGTGCCCATGCGCTCGTCGCCCAGGATGCGCGTCGAGGGATGGGACGACGGAACCTCGGTGTGGATGTGTACCACCGAGGCGAGCAGATGCTTGACGAGCTCGACCGACGCGTCCATGGAGATGGTGCAGCCGGGCTCACGCTAGCACGCGCCGGGCGCGCCGTGCAACGCGGGCGATGGATTACCGGCCGGTGGCGCGGCGCGTGGTCACGGTCGGCGAAGGTGCCGCGCGAGGAATTCCTCGATGCGCCGGTGGGCGTCGGCGGCCGCCTCCGCCTGGTACGAGACGGTGGCTCCGAATCCGCCCGGGCGGGTGTCGTTCTCGACCTCGGTCAGCACCTCGAGCCGCTGGCCCTCCACGTCGAAGTAGTGGTACGCGCCGGGGTACATCACGATCGTGGCGTCCGCGCCGCGCGCCCGCATCGCCTCGACCATCTCCCGGCACTTGTCGGCGGGGGTCCAGTCGTCGGCTTGCCCGATGAGGACCAGCAGCGGCCGCACCACCTGCTCCTTGACCAGGGAGAAGCACCCGCCCGGGTAGACGCCCACGCTCGCGGCGAAGCCGACCGCGGGCAGCGCGACCCCGCGCCGTCGCGCGCGCTCGAGGCTCGGCCCGTTGATGACCGCCATGGCGTAGACACCCCCCTGCGACCAGCCGATGGCCGCGACGCGGTCCCCTCGCACCTCGGGCCGGGACTGCAGGTAGCGCAGCGCCCCGAACGCGTCGTCGAAGCGCGCGGTGATCGGCGGCTCGTCGGGGCCGGTCCGGCAGTCCCCCTTGACGTGGCGCGCGCGGAAGCTGTCCACCACCAGGGCCGCGTAGCCGTGATCGGCGAGCCAGCGCGCCCAGCGGAAGGACTGCGTCTCGAGGCCGCCGCAACCGTGCAGCTGCACCACCGCCGGGAACGGGCCGGTCCCGGACGGCAGCACCAGGGTGGCGTCGATCGCGAGCGGGGCGCCGGGGGTGACGGTGTCGAAGCGCACCGCCTGGCCTCCGCGAAGGCCCGAGCAGCCCGTCACGAGCCCCGCGGTCACGATCACGGTCGCGATGGTCCGGCGCACCGCCCGAGCATACCGCAAGGCGGACAGTCGCGGCGCCCGTCCGGCGATCGGCTGCGGTAGAATGCGGGTCCAGGAGGAGCGCATGCGAGAGGCGGCCGCGGGCTAGATGACGGACGATCCGGCCGGCGAGGTCCGCGCGGACGCGCAGCGCCACTTCCAGCAGGGCTACGAGGCGCACATGCAGGGGCGCCTCGAGGAGGCCGCCGCGCACTACCAGCGGTCGATCGCGCTGCATCCGACCGCGGAGGCCCACACCTTCCTCGGCTGGGTCTACAGTCACCAGGGGCGGCCGGAGGACGCGATCGCCCAGTGCAAGATCGCGATCGCGGTGGACCCCGAGTTCGGGAATCCCTACAACGACATCGGCGCGTACCTGATCGAGATGGGCCGGGAGGAGGAGGCGGTGGAGTGGCTCGAGCGGGCCAAGCAGGCGCCGCGCTACGAGCCGCGCCACTACCCGTACTTCAACCGCGCGCGCGTCCACATCAAGCGTCACGAGATCCGCGAGGCGATCGGCGAGCTCGAGCGGGCGCTGTCGCTCGAGCCGCGCTACGTGACGGCCCGACGGGAGCTACATCGTCTCCGCGGCCTGCTCAATTGACCGCGATCCCGCTCCCGTTCTACGACAACCCGCTGCTCTTCGGGCACGACTCCACCCGCGCCCTGCTCGCGTTCCGTCCGTCGGAGAGCCACGTCACGGTCTACGCGCGGGGCGTGGACGGGGTGATCGCCACCGAGGAGCCCTTCCGCCCCTTCCTGCTCCTGGCCGATCCCGATCTCCTGAAGGGCTTGAAGGGCGAGCTCGAGGTGACCCCGCTCGACGGGGAGGGCACCTACCGCTGGCTTGCCGAGTTCTCCGCTTGGTCTCAGGCCCTGCGCGCGCGCGACCATTGCCTGCGGGCCTCGGGCAAGAGCGCGGGGGCCCCGGACGCTCCCTACCGCTTCCTCGCCGATCCCGGCCATCAGTTCCTGCTGCGGTCGGGCAAGACCTCCTTCCTCGGGATGGGCTTCGGCGACCTGCGGCGCATGGCGCTCGACATCGAGGTCACCACCGGGGCCGGCTTCGAGTTCCCGAACGCGGCGCGCGAGTCCGACCGGATCATCGCGATCGCGATCGCCGACTCCACCGGCTTCACCACCGTGCTGTCCGGGGCCCAGCTCTCCGAGCCCGAGCTGCTCGCGGAGTGCTCCCGGCTGATCCGCGAGCGCGACCCCGACGTGATCGAGGGGCACAACATCTTCCGCTTCGACCTCGAGTATCTCGAGGCGCGCGCCCGGCGGCACCGCGTTCCCCTCACGTGGGGGCGCGACGGCTCGGTCCTGCGCGGCTTCCCGTCCCGCATGCAGGTGGCCGAGCGCACGATCGGCTACCGGCGCTACGGCGTCACCGGCCGGCACATCGTGGACACATGGATCCTGGCCCAGCTCTACGACGTGGGCGCGCGCGATCTCGAGTCCTACGGGCTCAAGGACGTGGCCCGCCACTTCGGCATCGCGGCCCCCGACCGCACCTACCTGCCCCCGGAGGACATCCCGCGCATCTTCCTCGACGACCCCGCGCGCCTGATGGCCTACGCGCGCGACGACGTCCTCGAGACCCTCGGCCTCTCCGCGATCCTGTCGCCGCCCTACTTCGTGCAGGCCCAGATCCTGCCGTTCGACTACCAGACCACCGTGCTGCGCGGCAACGCCACCAAGATCGACGCGTTGCTGATGCGCGAGTACCTCCACCGGCGCCAGGCGGTCCCCGCCCCGGGCCGGGGCCGCGGGGTCGCGGGAGGCTACACCGCCATGTTCCAGCGGGGCGTCGCGCGCGACGTGCTCCACGTCGACGTGACCTCCCTCTATCCCTCGCTCATGCTGACCCAGGGCCTCTTCCCGGCCTCCGACCGCCTCGGGGTGTCCGCCTCCCTGCTCCGCGACCTCCGCGAGTTTCGGGTCTCGGCCAAGCGCCTGGCCCGCGAGGCCGCCGCCCCCGAGGACCGCTTCTTCCTCAACGCGCTCCAGCAGACCTTCAAGATCTTCATCAACTCGTTCTACGGCTACCTGGCCTTCTCCCAGGGCCACTGGAACGACTTCGAGGTCGCGAACCAGGTGACCGGCGAGGGCCGGCGGCTCGTGCAGCTCCTGCTCGACCGCCTGGGCGAGCTGGGCGCCACCGTGATCGAGGTGGACACCGACGGCATCTACTTCGTGCCGCCCGCGGAGGAGGCGGCGGACGTCGCCGCCGCGGATGAGCGGCTGGTGGCCCGGCTGTCCGCGGTGCTGCCGGAGGGCATCCAGCTCGAGCTCGACGGGCGCTACGTGGCGATGCTCAGCTACAAGATGAAGAACTACGTAGTTCTCGACGCGCGCGGCAAGCTCCTGATCAAGGGCTCGGGCCTGCGCTCGCGCGGCATCGAGCTCTTCCAGCGGCTGTGGATGGAGCAGATGTTCCGCCTTCTCCTCACCGGGCGGCGCGAGGAGATCCCGGCCCTGGTCGAGCGCTGGGAGGAAGACTTCCTCGCCCACCGGGTGCCCCTCAAGCAGTTCATGAAGACCGAGACCTTGCAGGAGTCCCTCGCCGCCTACCGCGAGAAGCTCCAGGCGGGCTCGCGCAACGTGGGCGCGGCCTACGAGCTCGCGCTCGCCTCCGCGCGCTCCTACCAGCCGGGCGACCAGGTCTCCTACTACGTGACCGGCGAGGGCAAGCGCGTCAAGGTGAACGAGGCGGCCAAGCTCGCCTCCGAGTGGAGCGAGGGCGCACCCGACGAGAACACCGCCTACTACGTGGCCAAGCTGCAGGAGCTCCACGACAAGTTCCGCCCGCTCATCGAGCAGGATGGGCTCGCCCCGGTGGTCGAGGACGAGCCGCCGCCCGCCCCGCCCGAGCAGACCCGCCTCTACGACGACTGAGGCGCGGGCCGCCTCACCACGCCCCGCCCCAGCATTCCCGCCTCACCACTCGATCACGAGCTGGCGCGGCCGCGCCGGGGCCTCCGCGCGAACCCGCTCCTCGCGCGTGCGCGCCGGGAAGCCGACCTCGGCGGCCAGGCGACTCACCCGCCGGTCGATCTCCTCCCGGTACGGGGCCGGCGCGTTGCCCGGACGCGGGAAGAGCTCCCGGTAGCGCGGGAGGGCCCACGGGAACTCCGTGCCCACGAAGTCGAGGAAGAAGCGCCACGTCATCGCGGTGCGCAGGAAGAGCGTCTGGCTGATGACCTCGCGTGCGCCCGCCGCGCGGGCCGCCGCCAGCAGCTCGCGCAGGCCGGCGGTCCCGTCGGTCAGCAGCGGAAGCACCGGCATCAGGAAGATGCGGGTCCGGATGCCCTCCGCGGCGAGCGTGCGCACCGCCTCGAGGCGCAGGTCGGGCCGGGGGGCGCGGGGCTCGATCTGCCGCAGCAGGTCGGCGTCGAGCGAGATCAGCGAGACGTTGACCCAGAGATCGCCGCTCCGGGCCAGCCGGCCCAGGATATCGCGGTCGCGCAGGACACCGGTCGACTTGGTGGTGAGCCCGACCCGGAGGCCGGGCACCTGCTCCATGGCCTCGAGCACGCTCCGGGTGATCGCGAATCGCCCCTCGGCGGGCTGATACGGATCGGTCGCGGTTCCGATCGCGATCTCCTGCCCGGTCTCGCGCGCTCGCAGAAGGCTCGCGATCAGCTTGCGGTTGCCGGCGCGCTTGACGTAGATGCGCTCCTCGAACTCGTTCGGGTCGGTATGGCCCAGGTATTCGTGGGTCGGTCGCGCGTAGCAGTAGCGGCAACCCACCTCGCAGCCGCGGAACGGGTTCACGGTCCACCCGAAGGGCATGGCCTCGCCGCTCAGGCGGTTCAGGAGGTTCTCCGATTTAAGCTCCTGGAACTCCGCGCCTCGGCGCTTGTCCACCACGTCGCCGAAGCGACCGACGAAGCCGGGCGCCGGGACCGAGGGCCGACACGGATAGCTGTTCATATGACGAGTATCATAGCACCGAGAAAAGCCCCGGGAAGCGCGGTCCTCCCGGGGCCTCGCTCGAGCTAGGTCAGCCTTCGCCTACCGGCGCCAGCCGCCCCCGCCCCCGCCGCCGGACCGCGGCCCACCACCGCCGCCACCCCGGGGTCCGCCGCCGCCGGCCCGCTGGGGCTGGGGCCGGGCCTCGTCGACCACCAGGTTGCGGTCGCGGAAAAGGCGGCCATTCAGCATCTCGATGGCCTTGGCCAGCTCTTCCTTGGTAGCCATCTCGACGAAGCCGAACCCGCGGGGTCGCCCGGTGAACTGGTCCGTGACGATCCGGACCGACTCGACCGTCCCGGCCTGCTGGAACAACTCACGCAGGTCTTCCTCTGTGGCCTGGAACGACAGGTTGCCGACGAAGAGCTTTGCAGGCATCGTAAACCTCCTGCCGCGATCAGGACCGAGTGCACTCCCCCCGGCTCACAGCGGCGCGCCTCCTGGGAACCCCATCCGCTTCGTGGACCCACGTAGTCAGGCCCGCAGCGTGCCGCTACCCTAATTGCGGTCCGACCGGGTGTCAAGGGAATCTTCCTGAAGAATGTTCTTTGTTTCACGAGGTTATGTCCTTACTGGGCAGGCAACGACGGGATGCGATTACCTACAGATACACGCCACGCGTGATGCCGCCGTCGATGGTGATCGTGATGCCGGTAAGAAATGCAGCCCGCTCGGACGCGAGAAAACACACCACATCCGCGACCTCCTCGGGCAGCGCGATGCGGCCGAGGGGCAATTCTTGACCACGTTCTCTTACGTAGTTCGCCGCATCCTGATTGGCGGCTCGCGCCTGCTGCGCCATCAGGCTGTCCCAGCGCTCGGTCTTGACCGGGCCCGGCGAGACCGCGGTGACGAGCACCCGCGAGGGCGCGCCGAGGTCGGCCAGCGCCTTCGTGAAGTTGATCAGCGCCGCGTTCGCGGTGCCGCCCATCATGTAGGTCGCGGAGGGATTGCGCGCGGCCGCCCCCACCACGTTGACGATGCGGCCGCCTCCCTGCCGCTGCATGTGCGGCAGCACCTCGCGGGCCATGCGGATGTAGCCCAGCAGCTTGAGGCTCCAGCCGTTCAGCCACTCCTCGTCGGGCGTGGTGAGGAAATCACCGCCCTTGATCGCGCCCGCGTTGTTCACCAGGATGTCGAGCCGGCCCAGGCGCGCGAGCGCGTCGGCGGCCACTCGCCGCACCTCGGCGTGCTGGCTCAGGTCGCCGCTCAGCGCCTCCACCTGCCCGCCGGTCGCACGCTCGATGTCGGCGGCCGCGTCCTTGAGTGCGCTCGCGTCGCGCGAGCAGATCACCACGCGCGCGCCCTCCGCGGCGAGCGTGCGCGCCACCGCGCGCCCGATGCCCTTGCTCCCGCCGGTGACGAGCGCGGTCTTGCCTCGCAGTCCCAGGTCCATGGGGTCGCTCCTTTCGCCGGGTCGTCGCTCAGCCCCGCTGGGCGTGGCGCGTGAGCAGGTCCTCGAAGGTGTCCGCGGCCAGGGTCTCGGCCCAGTCGCGCCCCTCGGAGTCGCGGCCGTAGTACTCGGCCATGTACACGCGGGCCTCGGCGCGCGTGCGGAAGAGCCGCCAGATGTGCGCCGCGCTTCCCGCCGGGCGCCGCAGGTAGAAGATGGGATCGGCGGGACCGGTCGGCTCGTAGATCGTGCGCTGCCCGAACTGGTCGTAGGTGATCCACGCCGCCGCGATCCCGTGGGCCGAGAGCACCCGCGCGCGCAGCGACCCCTCGAGCGGCAGCGACTCCGTGTCCTGAAGCCGCGGTCCGTAGTAGACGGGCACCGCGGCCGCGTCGACCGAGAGCGCCACCGGGATCGGGCTCCCCGCTTCGTCGAGCCGCGCTCGCGCGTCGTCGCCGATCCACGCCTGGCCGGACACGTAGAGGTCCGGCCACGCCTCGAGGAGCCGGCCCGGCGGCAAGAGCTTGCGCCGACGCGCCACCTCCGACGCGTCGGCGACCAGGTGGACCCGGGCGCCCGGCATCAGGCCTCGGCGGGGAATGGCGGCACGCGGCCCCAGTCGAAGCGGCGCGCGGTCTCCTCGTCGCCCGCGGCCAGCTCGCGCGCGTGCACCGCCACCTCGCGCG
>DATJIR010000349.1:0-11301 GCA_035493135.1 Verrucomicrobiia bacterium | reverse complement strand
CGGGGTGGAGGCCGGTGCGACGGCGGTGCAGATCCGCCGCGCCTATCAGCGGCTGGCCCGCCGCTATTCCCCCGACGTGAACTTCTGGGAGCGGGAGGCCCACGCGCTATTCGAGGAGATCGTCGAAGCCTACCGCATCCTGAGCGATCCAACCGCGCGGACCGTCTACGACCGTCAGGGCGGCCAGCCGGCCGGCAGTCCTCGCGTCGCCCCACGCGGGGGACATACCGGCGGCCGGCGGGGCGACGACGTCCACGTGCCGGTCGAGCTGTCCTTCCAGCAGGCCGTAGCGGGGGTGGAGGTGGACGTCCCCGTCGACCGACTGTCGCCGTGCGAGGCGTGCCGGGCGACCGGCGCGGCGACCGGAGCCGAGCCGAGCGTGTGCTCGCACTGCGGTGGGCTCGGTACGGTGTGGCGGGAGGCCTCGCGGGAAGGCGTCTCGTGCCCGGCCTGCGAGGGCGCCGGCTTGCGCGTATCGGAGCCCTGCCCGACCTGTCGTGGCCGCGGGGCCGCGCCGAGCCGCGCGTCGATCCATGTCCTGCTGCCCCCGGGCCTGGACACCGGCGCCCAGGTACGGATCGCCGGCGAGGGCCACGCCGGGCCCTTCGGAGGCGCGCGCGGGGATCTAGTCGTCGTCGCACGTGTCCACGAGGATGCGCGGTACACGCGTAAGGGCGACAACCTCTACTGCGAGGTGCCGCTCACGCTGGTGGAAGCGGTGCTGGGTAGCCGGATCCGCGTCCGGGGGGTCGACGGGGTCGTAGACCTGGCGGTCCCTCCCGGCACCCAGAGCGGCCAGACCTTTCGGCTGCGTGGCAAGGGAGTCCGGCGGCTGATGGGCGACGGTCGGG
The DNA here is from genome assembly GCA_035493135.1 of Verrucomicrobiia bacterium. Lineage (GTDB taxonomy): Bacteria > Methylomirabilota > Methylomirabilia > Rokubacteriales > CSP1-6 > CAMLFJ01. The sequence goes on along the minus strand of DATJIR010000349.1, from coordinate 10,450 downwards.
GCGACCTCTACGTCACCGCGCGGGTGGAGATCCCGCGCGATGTGGACCCGCGGACACAGGAGATGTTTCGAGAGCTGGGGCGCCTATTGCCGGTTCGGTCCAGCGTCGCGACCCCTGGGAGCGCTCGCGAATGACCGACCGTGGCCGGCCGCTCTACATGATCGGGGTCGTGGCCGAGATGGTGAAGATCCACCCTCAGACCCTGCGGATGTACGAGAAGAAAGGACTCATCCGCCCGAGCCGCACCGAGGGGAAGACCCGGATGTACTCGGCGGAGGACGTCGAGGAGATCGCGCGCGTCACCCGGCTCGCGCGCGATCTCGGGGTGAATCTCGCGGGCATCGAGATCATCCTAAGGATGAGGCGCCGGATGCTCGACATGCAGGCGCGGATCGAGGAGTTGACCGATCACGTACGGGGTGACATGGCGGAATCGCGGGATGAAGCGCGGCGCGGCAAGGGCGAAGCGCTCGTTCGAGCGGCCTCCAGCCAGCTCTCCCCCGTCGATCTCTTTTGAGGGAAAGGAAGGCCATGACCATGGCAGACGATAAGGTGTCCACGGCGAGCGTCGACTCGCGGAGCGCGGGCGCTCCCGTTCCCGAGCAGGTCCCCATCCTGCCGTTGCGCGACACCGTGCTGTTTCCGCAGTCCGCCCTGCCACTCGGCGCCGGGCGTGAGTCATCGGTCCGGCTGCTCGAGGATGTGATGCGGGGAAACCGGCTGATCGGGGTCTTCACCCAGCTGGACGCTTCGACCGAGGATCCTCAGGAGGCGGACCTGCACCGGATCGGAACTCTAGCCGCCGTGCACAAGGTCCTGAAGCAGCCCGACGGCACCGTCCGCCTGGTCGTCCAGGGCCTCCACCGGATCCGCATCGTCGAGATGAGCCAGGTGCGGCCGTACCTGGTCGCCCGGATCGCCGAAGAGGCCGAGATCACGCCTCCGGCCGGCGACCTGGAGACGGAGGCCCTCGCGCGGAACGCGGCGAACCTCTTCCGGCAGGTGGTCGAGCTGTCGCCGATGCTTCCCGACGAGCTAGCCACTGTCGTGGAGAACGTCATCCAGCCCGATCGGCTCGGCGACCTCATCGCGGCCACCCTGCCCGCGCTGACGACCCAGGCCAAGCAGGAGCTCCTCGAGACCCCGGACGTCAAGGCGCGGCTCGCGCGCCTGGTGGCGGTGCTCACCAAGGAGACCGAGGTGCTGGCCCTGGGGTCCAAGATCCAGTCCCAGGTCGAGTCCGAGGTCGGCAAGAGCCAGCGCGAGTACTACCTCCGCGAGCAGCTCAAGGCGATCCAGAAGGAGCTCGGCGGTACGGACGAGCGCACCCAGGAGCTGGACGAGCTCCGGGAGAAGATCGAGGCCGCCGGCATGACCGAGGAGGCCAAGAAGGAGGCCCTGCGGGAGCTCGACCGCCTCGGCAAGATGCCCCCCGCGGCCGCCGAGTACACGGTGGCCCGGACCTACCTCGACTGGCTGCTCGCGCTCCCGTGGAGCAAGCAGACGACCGACAACCTCGACATCACCGAGGCGCGGCGGGTACTCGACGCGGATCACTCGGGTCTGGAGAAGGTGAAGGACCGGATCCTCGAGTACCTGGCGGTCAAGACGATGCGCCCGGCGGGCAAGGACCCGATCCTGTGCTTCGTGGGCCCTCCGGGCGTGGGCAAGACCTCGCTCGGCCGGTCGATCGCGCGGGCCCTCGGGCGCAAATTCCACCGGATCTCCCTCGGCGGCATGCGGGACGAGGCCGAGATCCGCGGTCACCGGCGGACCTACATCGGCGCCCTTCCCGGCCAGATCATCCAGGGCCTGCGTCGCGCCGAGTCGAAGAACGCGGTGCTGATGCTGGACGAGGTCGACAAGCTGGGCATGGACTTCCGTGGCGATCCGGCCTCGGCGTTGCTGGAGGTGCTGGATCCGGAGCAGAACGTCGCGTTCCGCGACCACTACATTGACGTGGCCTTCGATCTCTCCAAGATCCTGTTCATCACGACCGCCAATGTGCTGGACACGGTGCCGGCGCCCCTGCGGGACCGCATGGAGATCATCGAGATCGCGGGCTACACCGAGGAGGAGAAGGTCGCCATCGCCCGGACCCACCTGGTGCCGAAGCAGATCGCCGATCACGGCCTGATCGACGGGGAGCACATCCGGTGGACCGACTCCGCCCTGCGGCGGCTGGTGAGGAGCTACACGCGGGAGGCGGGCCTGCGGAATCTCGAGCGCGAGATCGCGGCGATCACCCGCAAGGTGGCCAAGCGTCGGGTCGAGGGCCATACCGCGGTGGTCGAGGTAACCGAGGCACTCGTCGCCGAGCTGCTGGGCGCCCCGAAGTTCGAGCACGAGGAGCTGGAGGAGCGCACGCGGATTCCCGGCGTGGCGGTCGGCATGTCGTGGACCCCGACAGGCGGCGAGATCCTGTTCATCGAGGCCACCCGGATGAAGGGCAGCAAGACCCTGACGCTGACCGGCCAGCTGGGCGATGTCATGAAGGAGTCTGCCCAGACCGCGCTGTCCTGGGTTCGCTCTCACGTCTCGGAGCTCGGCGTGCGCTCGGACTACTGGGACACGTCGGACATCCACATCCACGTGCCGGCAGGCGCGATTCCGAAGGATGGGCCGTCGGCGGGCGTCACTCTGGTGACGGCGCTCGTTTCCCTGATGACTCAGCGGCCCGTGCGCTCGGACCTGTCGATGACCGGCGAGGTGACGTTATCTGGCCGCGTGCTGCCCGTCGGGGGCATCAAGGAGAAGGTCCTCGGCGCGAGGCGGGCCGGCGTGAGGGTGGTTATCTTGCCGAAAAGGAACGAGAAAAACCTCATCGAGGACGTTCCGAGCCAGGTCCGAGATGGGATGACCTTCCACCTGGTGGATACGGTCGATCAGGTGCTGAATCTGGCTCTGGAGGAGCCGATTCCGAAGGACCATCGTATCCGGGAGTCGCTGCTCCAGGCGCGAAACTGACCCGTAAGCTACTGAAGTAGAAGGAACAAGGGGCCGCCCACGCCGGGCGGCCTCTTCGCGTGCGTAGACTCCCTTGGCACGCCTCTTGGACCCCAGGGGTCCGTGTCTACCAAGCCCGCGCTCGTCGGAGCCGTCGTCATGGCTACCATCCTGTGGACGGCGGCAGCCCAGGCCGACAGCTATCGCCTCATCGACAGCGACGGGGTCGTCCACCTTACGAACGCTCCCACCGATCCGCGCTACCGGGGCCAGCCGGTCGTCTCGGGGACCTCGACCGGTTGGCTTCGCATGACCGAGACCTCCCATCATCAGTTCGCGTCCGACATCCGGGAGATCTCCTCTCGCCACGGGGTGGACCCGAGCCTGGTCGAATCGGTAATCCGCGCGGAGTCCGACTTCAATCCGAGCGCCGTATCACGGACCGGTGCGCGAGGCCTGATGCAGCTCATGCCCAAGACCGCCGTGATGCTGGGAGTCCGCGATTCGTTCAACCCGCGGGAGAACATCGAGGGCGGCGTGCGGCACCTGCGCTACCTGCTGGACCGCTACCCCGGCAATGTCCCGCTCGCGGTCGCGGCCTACAACGCGGGCGAGGGGGCGGTGGACGCCCATCGCGGCATCCCGCCCTTCGCGGAGACCCAGCAGTACGTCCAGCGCGTCCTTCAGGGGGGCTCCGCCTGGTCCGGGCGCAGCGTGGGTCCGCTACCCAAGTCGGTGTATCGCTACGCGGGTCCCAACGGCTCGGTGACGTACAGCAACCTGCCGCCCGGCAGCCGTCTCACCGTCGCCCGCTAGAGACTCCGGCCGCAGCCCGGCCGGCCGGTCAGGCGGGCCGGCGCCAGACCAGATCGAGGTAGCGGTCGAGCAGCCCCTCCTTCACGAACAGCTCCGCGGCTTCCCGGGTACCGAGCCGATCCATTCCCCAGAGCGCCGCCCGCTTGCCCTGCTCCTGGTTCATCTGGACGAAGACCTGCTGATCCCGCGTGAAGGCGAGCGGAAGATCCTCGTAGACCTGCGCGGTGAACGCGTTGACCGCCGGGCCGCCGATCGCGATGGCGGGGAACATCTCGGCCATCTCCTGGTTGAGCATCCACATGTCGGTGACCACCACCGCGCTGCGGTCCTCGGATCCCCGGCGGCGGGAGTTGATCGCCCGCTTCAGCTCGTAGGCGATCGGCCGATCCTCTTCCTCGGGCAAGATGCCGTAGCCGACCACCAGCAGCACCGTGCTCCGGACGTCGAAGTACCGCGACATCAGCGAATCAGTCGCGCGAGCTCCCGGAAATCGTCGGAATCGGCCTGGCGCAGCAGCTGGAACAGGACGGTCTCCGTGGTGGTGACGACCGCTCCGGCCTGACGGAGCTGGTCCATGGCGAGGCGCCAGTTCGCCTGGGTGCGCGAGGTGACCGCGTCCGCCACGACGTGGACCGCATACCCCGCGGCCAGGAGATCGAGCGCGGACATCAGCACGCACACGTGCGCCTCGATGCCGCCCAGCAGGACCTGGCGGGCCCCGCTCGCAGTCAGGCGGTTCTGGAACGCCTCCACTCCCCAGCAGGAGAACGCGACCTTTTCGATCGGCTCGAGATCGGCAGGCAGCGCCGCCTTCATCTCGGGCAGGGTGTGTCCGAGTCCCTTGGGATACTGCTCGGTCACCACGGTCGGCAGCCGGAGGCGCTGGGCCGTCGCGGCCAGGATCTTGAGGTTGCGCATTACTTCCTCGCGATGGTCCGAGTCCATCGCGGGAAACAGCCGCTCCTGTACGTCGATCAGGACCAGGGCGGTGCGCTCGCGCCCGAGCGCCATGGGATGGGACGCTGACGCCGAAGCGGGGGTGTCGGGCTGGTTCATCGGGGTCCTCCGGAGGTGAGGATCTGAAATCGCCGCCATCGTCTCACATCTGCCGGCGGAGGCAAGCCGTCAACGGGCGCGGTCGAGGGTCCGGTATTGGATGGCCTCGGCGACGTGCTCGGCGGCGATGGTGTCGGCCGAGGCCAGGTCGGCGATGGTGCGGGCGACACGGAGCAGGCGGTCGTGAGCGCGCGCGGAAAGGCCCAGCCGGGTGACGGCCAGGCCGAGCAGGCGGGCCGCCTCCTGGGGGAGCGGGCAGAACCGACGGGTCTGGCGGCCCGACATCCGGGCGTTGGCGTGGGTGTCGGTGCCGGCGAAGCGGGCGACCTGGCGAGCCCGTGCAGCGAGGACACGGGCGCGGATGGCGGTCGAGGGCTCGCCCCCCGGAGGAGCCGCGAGCTCCGCGTGCGGCAGGGTGGGGATCTCGAGGTGGAGATCGATGCGGTCGAGCAGGGGACGGGAGAGGCGCCCCAGGTACCGTGCCCGCTCGTGGGGCGAGCAGGCGCAGCTGGGCAGTGAGGGACAGCCGCGGCGGCACGGGTTGGCGGCGGCCACGAGCTGGAAGCGGGCGGGAAAGGCGGCGGTGCCGGCGGCGCGGGAGACGACGACGCGGGCGTCCTCGAGGGGCTGGCGCAGGGCCTCGAGCACGCGCGAGGAGAACTCGGGTAGCTCGTCGAGGAACAGCACGCCGTGATGAGCGAGGCTGATCTCGCCTGGGTGAGGCACGCCCCCGCCGCCGATGAGGCCGGCCTCTGAGGCGGTGTGGTGTGGGCTGCGGAACGGGCGCGCGCCGAGCAGGCCATGGCCGGGCGCAATGAGCCCGGCCACGCTCCAGACGGTGGAGGTCTCGATCGCTTCTTCGAGCGACAGCGGCGGCAGGATGGAGGCGACGCGACGGGCCAGCATGGTCTTGCCGGTGCCGGGCGGCCCGATCATCAGAACATTGTGCGCGCCCGCCGCGGCGATCTCGAGCCCGCGCTTGGCGTGCGCGTGGCCACGCACGTCGGCGAAGTCGAGCCCATCGCCATCGCCCGGCCCGGCGCCTCCACCCGGAGGAGTCGCGGGCGCGATCTCGCGCTCACCGTTCAGATACTCCACCGCGTCGTGCAGCGTGGCGATGGCGATGACTTCGACGCCCCCAACCACGCTGGCTTCGGCGGCGTTGGCGGCGGGCACGAGCAGCGGCGCGAAGCCCTCGCGCCGCGCGTGGAGGGCGACCGGGAGCACGCCCCGCACCGGGCGCACGCTGCCGTCGAGCGACAGCTCGCCCATCACGAGCGCGCGGTCGAGGCGGCCGGGTTTCACGAGGCCGGTGGCGCAGAGGATGCCCACCGCCATCGGCAGGTCGAAGGCCGCGCCCTCCTTGCGCAGGTCCGCCGGGGCGAGGTTCACGGTGATGCGCTCGATGGGGAACTCGAGCCCCACGTTCCGGACCGCGGCCCGCACCCGATCACGGCTCTCGCGCACGGTGGAGTCGGGCAGCCCCACCGTGGTGAAGGAGGGCAGGCCGGGGGTCACGTCCACCTCGACGAAGACGGTGGCGGCCTCGATCCCGGACAGCGTCGCCGAGCGCACGCGCGCAAGCACGTGCTCAGTGTGGGAATGCCGCCGCGACCCGTCAACGTCTCGAAATGGATACCGCCCTCAGTCGACCTTGTTCCGGACCGCGGGGATGCTCTTGAGATAGCGCGCGATGGCCCGCAGGTCGGCGGGGGTCAGGTCCCGGTAGCCCGCGAGCGTCCCCTGGATGTTGCCGCCCATGAGGCCGCCGGCCACGTCGCCGTCCGGTCGGTTGCCGGTGGCGAGGTACGTGGCGATCTGCTCCTCGGTCCAGTCGCCGATGCCGGTGGCCTTGTCGGGGGTGATGTTGGGCGCCAGCTGCCCCTCGGGCCCGGTCTTCTTCGGGTTGCCCGCGAGCAGGCGCGAGTTGTCGACCGCCATGGTCAGGGCGGAGCGGGGCGTATGACACTCGCCGCAGTGGCCGACGGCCCGCACGAGATACTCCCCGCGCGGGAGATCCGCGACCGGCGCCGCCGGCGGCGGGGTCTCCCGGGCCGCGAAGGTGGCGAGCCACACCGGGAGGAAGACGCTTTCGAACATGGGCACCACGATCTTCTTCGGCGTGTTGGCGCGATGCACCGGCGGGACGGTCCGGAGGAACGCCACCAGCGCCCGCAGGTCCTCTTCGGCCATCCCGTTGAACGAGGTGAACGGGTGCACGGGCAGGATTCGCTCGCCGGTGGGCCGTCGGCCGAGCCGGATGGCGGCGATCATCTGCTCGTCCGTCCAGGCTCCGATCCCGGTCTCCCGGTCCGGCGTGATGTTGGCCGCGTACACGGTTCCGAAGGGTCCCTCGAACTTCTTGCCGCCCGCGTTCGCCGGCCCCTTGGGCTCGGTGTGACAGCCACACCCGGCCGCGGCGCCGAAGATGTACTTGCCCCGCGCGACCTCGGCCGGGCTGGCGGCCCAGGCGCCTCCTGCGGACCACAGCACGAAACACGCGACGAATAGCAGTCGGGGCATGACACCCGTGCTAACGCACCGGGACACCGGTGGTTCCACGGGGGCCGGCGTGCGAAGCGATACGCCCGGCCGGGACTCTCTGCTAGACTCGGGGACATGGGGTCGCTGCGCATCCTCGTCGTCGACGATCAGGAGCACATGCGTGAGCTACTGGTCGAGGCCCTCTCGGCCGATGGGCACACCGTCGATCCCGCCGAGAACGGCATGGCCGCGCTCCAGCTCTTCGACGCGCAGGCCTACGACCTCGTGGTGAGCGATCTGCAGATGCCGCAGATGGATGGGCCGAAGCTCTACGAGGAGGTTCGCAAGCGCCGGCCGGACGCGGCCCCCGGGTTCGTCTTCATCACCGGGGAGGACGAGGCGCCGGGCTACCGACAGTTCCTCAAGGACGCGAAGCTGCCGGTTGTCACCAAGCCGTTCAAGCTCAAGGAGTTCCGCCAGCTCCTGGAGAAGTTGTTCCCGCCCGCCTAGGTCCTCGGCCCTACCGCGCGAGCAACCGCTCGGCGGTCGTCCAGTAGTTCCGCGCCAGGCGGCCCGCGTCGTCCCGCTCGCGGCTCGCCAGTCGTCGCTCGGCCTCGTCCCGTGCGGTGGCGATCCGGCCCGCCGTGGCCCGCTCGCGCTCCCACGCGGCTGCCGCGGCCACGAGGGCCTCGGCGGCCCGCAGGGACGGGTCGGCCAGCGCGCGCGCCGCCTCGCTCTCGAGCACCACGGTGTGGCGGCGTCGCAGCCCGTCGATCTCGGCCCGGAGGCCGATCGCGCCGGCGCCGGCCTCCGCCGGCGCTTGCCGCCACCGGGCCGACAGCGCCCGGCTCTGCTCCCGGAGCCGCGCCAGGTCCTGTCGCAGGCGCGCGGTACCCTGCTCGCGGGCCGAGCGCAGCGATTCGCCGTAGCCGGCGGGGTCGGTCACCGCCACCTCGAGCGAGGCGCGCAGGGCCTCCCGCTCGCCCGCGAAGCGATCCAGGCAGTCGAGCCCGATCTGCTGGCTCTGGAAGAGCTCGGCACCGGTGCGCGCGTTCACCGCGGCCCGCGCCTCCAGGGCCTCCGCCTTGCGCGCCAGCTCCTTCCAGCGCTGGGCGTCGACGCTGGCGCCGTCGGACGCGGCCTGCCGCGCGCGCTCCTGCAGCGCCTTGAGATCGGTGGCGAGGGACGCGGTCCAGACCGGCTGGGTCGCGCCCGCCATGCAATGCTGCTCCTGCGCTCCGTTGTCCGCGAGCCGCGCGCGCAGGCGCGCGATCTCGGCGGTGACGTCGGCCTCGGCGTGCGCGGCCGCGGTGGAGCCGAGGGCCAGCCCGAGGGCGCCGAGGGCGATCAAGGAGCGAAGACCGGCACGCATCCGGGTCACGACTCGCCTAGCGCTGCCAGCACACGACGGTCAGCACGCCGGGTCGACCGTGCGCGCAGCGGCTCCAGCCCTCCCGGTCCTCGGCCGCGGTCCGCGTCGTCTCGTGCGTGGTCGCCGTGCAGCTGGAGAGGAGCAAGGAGGCTCCGAGCGTGATCACCGCGGTCAGCCTCAGCAGGCCCGACGGTCCCAACCGCTCCAGCATTGCCGCCTCCTCGATCGATGTTCGTGTGGGCGGCGCGCCGCTGGTTCCGGCCTCTCCTCCGCCCGTGGGTGAGCAGTGGAGTAGCAAGCCGAGGGCCATCGAAATGTGCCTGTGCAACCGGCTAGTTACATGACGCAGCCTCCGGGGCGGGCCCCCCAAATTTGTCAAGCCGGCTTCGCTTTCTGCTACTCTGCGCGAGCGCGCACGAGTAGCGCGCAATCCCTTCACGGAGACGCCTCGAGTGACCGACGGACCCGACCCCGCGGGACGCATCCCGGTGGTGCGCATCGAAGTCGTGCGCGACGATCCGGGCCTCGCGCTTCCCGCCTACGCGCGCGAGGGCGACGCGGGCCTCGATCTCGTAGCGGCCGCGGCGGTGACGCTCCCGCCCGCGGGGCGCCAGCTCGTGCCGACCGGGCTGCGCGTCGCGATCCCGGCCGGCTACGCGGGGCTGGTGGTCCCGCGCTCGGGGCTCGCACTGCGCGCGGGCGTGACGGTGCTGAACGCCCCCGGCCTCATCGATTCGGGCTATCGCGGCGAGATCGGCGTGCTGCTCGTCAACCACGGGGCCGAGCCGGCGACGATCAACCGCGGCGAGCGCATCGCGCAGCTCGTGATCCAGCCGGTGGCGCGGGCGAGCCTCGTGGAGGTGCAGGCGCTGGGGGAGAGCCGGCGCGGAACCGGCGGCTTCGGATCGACCGGCGTCTGACCGCGCGTGCGGCCGGCTACTGATTCAGCCGGCGCCGCATGAAGCCGAGCAGCCCCTGCGGCATGAAGATGACCATCGCGGTGAAGATGATGCCCACCGGGATCAGGTAGAACACGGTGAAGAACCGCGAGAACCCTTCGCGCAGCAGCAGGAAGAAGGCGGCGCCCACGATCGGGCCGACCAGGGTGCCGACCCCGCCCATGACGTTGAAGATCACGACCTCGCCCGAGACCACGAAGAACACGAAGTCGGGCGCCGCGAAGCGATTCTGCAGCGCGTAGAGCACGCCGGCCAGCCCCGCGAACACCCCGGAGAGCATCACCGCCACGATCTTGTAGCGCTCCACCGCGTAGCCGACCGCGCGGGTGCGGGGCTCGTTCTCGCGGATGGACTGCAGCACCATGCCGAACGGGGACTGGGTGATCCGGCGAAGGACGAGATAGGACACCGCGACCACCGCGAGCACGAACCAGTGCAGGGTGTTGGAGTCGAACGGGATCGAGAAAACGCCCGGGATGCGGAGGGCGGGGCGGCTGAAGGTGAGGCCGTTCTCGCCGCCGGTCACCGTGGTCCACGTGAAGATGATCACGTAGAAGATCTGGGAGAAGACGAGGGTGGTGATCGAGAAGTAGATGTCGCGCAGGCGCGTGGAGAAGTAGGCCACGAAGACCGCGACCGCCGCCGCCGCCACGAGCCCGTAGAGCAGGGCGAGCCAGAGGTTCGGCGGGCGCACCGAGAGGAGGGCCGCGGCCGCCCCGTACATCCCGAGCCCGAAGAACGCGGAGTGGCCGAACGAGATCATGCCGGTGTAGCCGATCAGCACGTCCGAGGACATCGCGAGCAATCCCCAGATCAA
>DATJIR010000348.1:0-6305 GCA_035493135.1 Verrucomicrobiia bacterium | reverse complement strand
CGAGGATCAGGATCGAGTTCGGCGAGCGCCGCGCCACCTGCTCGACGACGGAGCCGACGATCTCGGCTCCCCCGCTCGCGGTGCGCTTCACGATCGCGTCGACGCGGTCGGCGGGCATGAGCTCGGTGATCGGGATCCCGGACACGGTCGAGTAGCGCGGCAGCGGCACCATGGTGTCGCCGTGGCCGCCCAGCACGAACGCGGTCACGTTCTCGACCGACACGTCGAGCTCCCGGGCGATGAAGGTGCGGAACCGGGCCGAGTCGAGCACTCCGGCCATGCCGATGACCCGCTCGGCCGGGAAGCCCGACTTCTTCCACGCGAGCTGCACCATCGCGTCGAGGGGGTTGGTGACCAGGATCAGGATGGCGTTCTTCGAGCGCTTCACCACCTGCTCCACCACCGAGCCCACGATCTCCGCGTTCTTGAACAGGAGGTCGTCGCGCGTCATGCCCGGCTTGCGCGCGAGCCCGGCGGTGATGACCACGATGTCGGAGTCGGCGGTCTCATCGTAGCCGTTGCTGCCCACCAGGTTGGAGTCGTAGCCGTGGACGGGGCCGGCCTGGGCCAGGTCGAGGGCCTTGCCCTGGGGAATCCCCTCGACCACGTCGACGAGGACCACGTCGCCCAGCTCCTTCTCGACCAGGTATTGGGCGACGGAGGCGCCGACGTTGCCCGCCCCGATGACCGAGATCTTGGGCCGCGCCGCCATCACAACGACTCCATGCTCTTGACGATGGCGGTGCCGAACTCGGAGCACTTCACTTCCTTCGCCCCCTCCATCAGCCGGGCCAGGTCGTAGGTCACCACCTTCTGCCCGATGGTCTTCTCGATGCCCGCGATGATCCGGTCCGCCGCCTCGTTCCACCCCATGTAGCGCAGCATCATCTCGCCCGACAGGATGACCGACCCGGGGTTGACCTTGTCCTGGCCCGTGTACTTGGGGGCGGTGCCGTGGGTCGCCTCGAACAGGGCGTGCCCGGTGTCGTAGTTGATGTTGGCGCCGGGGGCGATGCCGATGCCGCCCACCTGCGCCGCCAGCGCGTCGGAGATGAGGTCGCCGGTCAGGTTGCAGCACGGGATCACGTCGAACTCGTCCGGCCGGGTCAGGATCTGCTGCAGGAACGCGTCGGTGATGGCGTCCTTGACCAGGATCTTCCCGGCCGGCGGCTTGCCGCCGCAGTCGTCCCACGAGACCAGCCGGTCCGAGAACTCGCGCTTGGCCAGCGCGTACCCCCACTTCATGAACATGCCCTCGGTGTACTTCTGGATGTTGCCCTTGTGGACGAGGGTCACGTTGCGACGGCCGTTCTCGACCGCGTACCGCATGGCCGCCCGGATCAGCCGCTCCGACCCTTCCTTCGAGACCGGCTTGATCCCGATCGAGGAGGTCGCGGGAAAGCGGATCTTCGTGACGCCCATCTCCTTCTGGAGGAAGTCGACCACCTTCTTCGCCTCCGGCGTCCCCTGTTCCCACTCGATGCCCGCGTAGATGTCCTCCGTGTTCTCGCGGAAGATCACCATGTCGATCTTCTCGGGGCGCTTCACCGGCGAGGGTACGCCCTTGAACCAGCGCACCGGCCGGAGGCACACGTACAGATCCAGCTCCTGGCGCAACGTCACGTTGAGCGAGCGGAAGCCCTCGCCCACCGGGGTGGTCAGCGGGCCCTTGATGGCGACCAGGTACTGGCGGATGACGTCGAGGGTCTCCTGCGGCAGCAGGTTCGGCGGGCAGTCCTTCCCGTAGGCGGTCTGCGCCTTCTCGCCCGCGTAGACCTCGGCCCACGCGATCTTGCGGCGCCCCTTGTAGGCCTGGGCCACCGCCGCGTCCAGCACCCGGACCGACGCGGCCCAGATATCGGGCCCCACGCCGTCGCCCTCGATGAAGGCGACGATCGGGTGGTCGGGAACCTGCAGCTTGCCGTGACTAATCGTGATCTTCTCACCCGCCGGAATCTTGACTCTCGACGCCGCCATTGAACGTCTCCTTGCTGGAAGTTATGTGAGGGCGTTCAGGGCGGAGCCCGCCTTGAACCAGTCGATCTGCTCGTCGGTCATGGTGTGGAGGCACTGGATCGTGACCATCTTGCCTCCCGCCTTGTGGATCACCACCTCCACCGGCTTGCCCGGGGCGAGCCCGGCCAGCCCTCGAACGCTGACCCGGTCCGCCTGCTCGAAGAGATCGTAGTCGGACGTCTTGGCGAACGTGAGCGGCAGGATCCCCTGCTTCTTGAGGTTCGTCTCGTGGATGCGGGCGAAGCTCTTGACGATCACGACCTTGCAGCCGAGGTAGCGCGGCGACATCGCCGCGTGCTCGCGACTCGACCCCTCGCCGTAGTTCTCGTCGCCGATCACGATGAAGCTCACCCCGCGGGCCTTGAGGTCGCGCGCGTTCTGGGTGAAGGTCTTGCCCGCCTCGCCGGTGACCGGGTTGACGCCCTTGCCCGCCTCGCCCGTGAAGGCGTTGACCGCGCCCAGGAACATGTTGTCGCTGATCCGGTCGAGGTGGCCGCGGAAGCGCAGCCAGGCCCCGGCGGGCGAGATGTGGTCGGTGGTGGTCTTGCCCTTCGTCTTCACCAGGATGGGAAGCTCACCGAAGTCCCGCCCATCCCACCGCGGGAAGGGCTGCAGCAGCTGGAGGCGCTCGCTGTTGGGCGCGATGACCACCTGCACGCGGTCGCCGTCGGCGGCCGGCGCCTCGTAGCCCGCGTCGCCCCCCGCGAAGCCCTGCGCGGGCAGCTCCTCGCCCTCCGGCGCGGTGAAGCGGAACGGCTTGCCGTCCGGACCGGGAATGGTCCCGTGCACCGGATCGAACTCGAGCGTGCCGCCGAAGGCCATCGCGGTCACGATCTCGGGGCTGGTCAGGAACGAGAGCGTGGAGGCGCTGCCGTCGTTGCGCCCGGGGAAGTTCCGGTTGAACGAGGAGACGATGGTGTTGGTCTCCTCCTTGCCCACGTCGCTGCGCTTCCACTGCCCGATGCACGGCCCGCACGCGTTCGCGAGCACGGTCCCCCCGATCTTCTGGAAGGTGTCCATGATGCCGTCGCGCTTGATGGTCTGGTAGATGCGCTCCGAGCCCGGGGTCACCAGGAACGGGGTCTTGGCCTTGATGCCCGCCTTGAGCGCCTGCATCGCGATGTGGGCGGCCCGCCGCATGTCCTCGTAGGAGGAGTTGGTGCAGGAGCCGATGAGGGCCTGCCGGATCTGGGCCGGCCAGCCCTCCTTCTTCACCTCGGCCGCGAGCTTCGAGATCGCCCGCGCCCGGTCGGGCGAGTGGGGGCCCACGATGTGCGGCTCGAGCTCGGAGAGGTTGATCTCGACGACCTCGTCGTAGAACTTCCGCGGGTCGCGCAGCACCTCAGGATCGGCCACCAGGTGCTGGCGGTGCTGCTCGGCCAGCCGCGCGATGTCGGCCCGGTCGGTGGCGCGCAGGTAGGCCGCCATCCGGTCGTCGAAGTGGAAGAGCGAGGTGGTCGCCCCCAGCTCCGCGCCCATGTTGCAGATGGTGCCCTTGCCGGTGGCGCTGATCGACTCCGCCCCCGGCCCGAAGTACTCGATGATCTTGTTGGTGCCGCCCTTGACGGTCAGCAGGCCGCAGAGATAGGTGATGACGTCCTTGGGCGAGCTCCACCCCGCGAGCTTGCCGGTCAGGTGGATGCCGATCAGCTTGGGATCGAGCACCTCCCAGGCCAGCCCCGCCATCGCCTCGCCGCAGTCCGCGCCGCCCACCCCGATCGCGGCCATGCCGAGGCCGCCCGCGTTGGGGGTGTGGGAGTCGGCGCCGATCATGAGCCCGCCCGGGAAGGCGTAGTTCTCCAGCACGACCTGGTGGATGATGCCGGCGCCCGGTTTCCAGAACCCGATGCCGTACTTCTTGGAGGTCGAGTGCAGGAAGTCGTAGACCTCGCGGTTCTCCGCGATGGCCCGCTCCATGTCGGCCGACGCGCCGCTCTCGGCCCGGATCAGGTGGTCGCAGTGGACCGTGCTTGGCACCGCCACCTGCTTCTTGCCCGCCTGCATGAACTGGAGCAGGGCCATCTGACCGGTGGCGTCCTGCAGGGCCACCCGGTCCACCCGGAGCCGCAGCTGGGCCTTGCCCCGGCTCCACTCCTGCCTGGCGAAGTCGTCGGCGTGGGCGACCAGGATCTTCTCGGCCAGCGTGAGCCCGCGGCCGAAGCGCCGGCGCGCCTCATCGAGCTTGCCGGGCATGGATTCGTACAGCCGCTTGATCTGGTCAACCGCCATGGTGGGCCTCCTCGACCGGTGCCGCGGCTCTCAGTCGGTCGCGGCGGACCGCACACATACGTATCGCCTCCCACCGGATAGGCAGGAGGCGACCAGGTAAAATCGCGACTTACGTTAACATGTCGGTCGGGGGAGGTCAATGGAGCGCCCCCTCCGCCGACCCCAACCCATGACAATGTCCGATCCCATCGAGGACTACGCCCTGATCGGCGACGGCGAGCCCGCGGCCCTGGTCTCGCGCCGCGGCTCCATCGACTGGCTGTGCCTGCCCCGCTTCGACTCGCCCGCCTGCTTCGCGGCCCTCCTGGGTGGCCCCGAGCACGGCCGGTTCGCCCTGGCCCCCCGCGGGGGTGCCCGATCCTCGCGCCGCCGCTACCGCGACGGCACCCTGGTTCTCGAGACGGACTTCGAGACCGACGACGGCGCGGTGACGCTGGTCGACTGCATGCCCCACCGCGAGGGCCCGCCGGTCTTGATCCGTCAGGTCATCGGCCGCCGGGGCACCGTCCCGATGCGCATGGAGCTGGTGATGCGAATGGACTACGGCTCGGTGGTCCCCTGGGTGCGCCGCTCCGCGGGCGGGATCCACGCGGTGGCGGGGCCCGAAGCCCTCGCGCTCACCACCGACCTCCCGCTCCGGGGCGAGGGCCTCACCACCGTGGCCGACTTCGAGGTCGCCGCCGGAGAGCGCCGGTCGCTCACCCTCGCCTGGCATGCCTCCCACTTGCCGGCACCCGGAGCGCTCGACCCCGACGAAGCGGTGCGGGAAACGGAGACATGGTGGCGCCGGTGGGTGGGCGCCTGCTGCTTCGAGGGGCCCGACCGGGACGCGGTGGTCCGCTCCCTCGTCACGATCAAGGC
The DNA here is from genome assembly GCA_035493135.1 of Verrucomicrobiia bacterium. Classification (GTDB taxonomy): domain Bacteria; phylum Methylomirabilota; class Methylomirabilia; order Rokubacteriales; family CSP1-6; genus CAMLFJ01. The sequence goes on along the minus strand of DATJIR010000348.1, from coordinate 1,199 downwards.
GCTCATCTACGAGCCCACCGGCGGCGTCGTGGCCGCCCCGACCACCTCCCTGCCGGAGCGGCTCGGCGGGGTGCGCAACTGGGACTACCGGATCTGCTGGGTGCGCGACGCGACCTTCGCCCTCTACGCGCTCGTGCTGGGCGGCTATCTCGACGAGGCGCGTGCCTGGCGGCGGTGGCTGCTCCGGGCGCTGGCCGGCACGCCGGAGCAGGTCCAGGTCATGTACGGGCTCGCCGGTGAGCGCCGGCTCACCGAGATCGAGCTGCCCTGGCTCCCGGGCTACGCGGGCTCGGCGCCGGTCCGCATCGGCAACGCCGCCCACGCCCAGTTCCAGCTCGACGTCTGGGGCGAGGTGCTCGACGCGGCGCACGCGGCGGAGCGCCACGGGCTCGAGCGAGACCCGGAGGGCTCGCGGGTCATCACCAAGCTGATGGAGCATCTCGAGTCCGTGTGGACGGAGCCCGACGAGGGAATCTGGGAGGTGCGCGGGCCGCGCCGCCACTTCACCCACTCCAAGGTGATGGCGTGGGTCGCCGCCGACCGCATGGTCAAGCTGACCGAGGCGGCCGGCGCCGGGGAGCCCGATCGATGGCGCGCGCTCGGCGCGGCCATCCACGCCGACGTGTGCCGCCGGGGCTTCGATCCCGCCCGCAACGCCTTCGTGCAGGCCTACGGCGCGCCCGAGCTGGACGCGAGCCTGCTCATGATCCCGCTGGTGGGCTTCCTGCCCCCGGACGACCCCCGGGTGCGCGGCACGGTGGCCGCGATCGAGCGCGAGCTGATGGCGGACGGCCTCGTGATGCGCTACCCGACCGAGTCGGGCGTCGACGGCCTGCCGCCCGGCGAGGGGGTGTTCCTGGCCTGCTCGTTCTGGATGGTGGACAACCTGGTGCTGCAGGGTCGGCGCGACGAGGCCCGGCGGCTCTTCGACCGGCTCCTCGGCCTGCGCAACGACGTCGGCCTGCTCGCCGAGCAGTACGATCCGCGCGCCCGCCGCCAGCTCGGCAACTTCCCGCAGGCGCTCTCGCACATCGCGCTGATCAACAGCGCGTCGAATCTCTCGGGCCGGCTGCGCCCCGCGGAGCACCGCGCCGGACGCTGACCGCGCCGCGGGGGGTCACGCTTGCGCGGCGAGCGCGCCGGCGATGCGGGCGCGCGTCTCCTCCATCGCGGTCGCGCTGTCGTAGCGCCCCCGCGGC
>DATJIR010000347.1:0-11417 GCA_035493135.1 Verrucomicrobiia bacterium | reverse complement strand
AGGTAGGTCGTCAGCTCCTTGATCAGCGCGCCGATGCGATCGGGGTTGTCCGCGAAGTCCTTCACGTCCCCGCCCGCGCAGAACGCCTTGCCCGCGCCGGTGATCACGATGCACCGCACCGCGCGATCCTCGTCGGCCTCCAGCGCCGCGTGGAACAGGTCCCGCCCGAGCGCCAGGTTCAGCGCGTTGTACGCCTCCGGCCGGTTCAGCGTGATCGTCCCGACCCCCTCCTTCACCTCGTACCGCACCGTCTCATAGCCCATGTCACTCTCCAGTCGTAAGAATCGTGGTGTGGTGTGCCCGTCGGCGACCGCCGACCGGAGCGGGGTGGGGCCGGGGGCGGCCTCCCCGGGACCGTGGCTTCGGCGCGTCATCGAAGCCGGCGACATCCCCTCTCGTGGCCCGACTGTACCGCGAAGACGGGTCGCGAGTCAGCGTGTCCCGGGGAGGCCGCCCCCGGCCCCACCCCGCGTCGACCGACCGCCGCGCGGCGGCGCGCTACCGCCGATCGCCCACACGGTGAAGCTTGAGCAGATTGGTCGTGCCCGTCACCCACATCGGCGCCCCCGAGATGATCACGATCACGTCGTTGTTCCGCACGGTGCCGTCGGCCAGGAGCGTGGTCTCGACCTCCTGGATCATCTCGTCGGTGGTCTCCACCTTGTGGACGAGCCGCGAGGACACGCCCCAGAACAGCCCGAGCCGCCGCTGGACCTCCGAGTACGGCGTCAGCGCCATGATCGGCACTTCCGGCCGGTCCTGCGAGATGAGCCGCGCGCTGAACCCGGACTGGGTGAACGCCACGATGGCCTTGGCGTGCAGCAGCCGCGCCGCCTGGCAGGCCGCCTCCGCCACCGCCTCCGGGAAGCCGTAGGCCTCCGGCCGCGGGCGCGAGGCCCCCGACGCGGGCGCGGCCCGCTCGGCGCGCTCCGCGATGCGGGCCATCACCTGCACTGTCTCCACCGGGAAGCGCCCGGTGGCGGTCTCCGCCGAGAGCATGATCGCGTCGGCGCCGTCGAAGATCGCGGTCGCCACGTCGCTCACCTCGGCGCGGGTGGGGCGCGAGTGGGTGACCATCGACTCGAGCATCTGGGTGGCCACGATCACCGGCACCTTGGCCTGGCGGGCCTGGCGAATGACCTCCTTCTGGATGATCGGCACGTCCTCGAGGGGGACCTCCACCCCGAGATCACCCCGCGCCACCATCACCGCGTCCACCAGCGGCAGCACGCCCTGGAGGTTCGCCACGATCTCGGCCCGCTCGAGCTTGGCGATGATCGGGATGTTGGCGCCCTGGTCGTGGAGGAACTTGCGCACCTCCTGGATGTCGGCGGCGGAGCGCACGAACGAGATCGCGACGTAGTCGACCCCCTGCTCGATGCCGAAGCGGAGGTCCTCGCGGTCCTTCGGGGCCAGGCAGGACACCGGCACCGGCAGCCGCGGGAACGACACCCCCTTGTGGTCCGAGACCAGGCCCCCCGAGACGATCCGGCAGCGCACCTCGCCGTCGTCGACCGCCTCCACCGCGAGCTGGATCATCCCGTCGTCCATCCACACCGGATCCCCCGGCCGCAGCGCGGCGAGGAACTCGGGGTGATTCAGCGAGCTGCAGGAGGCGGTCCCCTTGACCTCGCGGGCGGTCAGGGCGAAGGGCTCGCCGGTCACGAGCGTGGCCTGGCCGCCCACGAAGGTGCCGAGGCGGACCTTGGGCCCCTGGAGGTCCTGCAGGATCGTGATCGGCCGGCCCCACTGGGCGTCGCCCTCGCGGATGGCGCGGATGACCTCCGCGTGCTCGGCGTGGGTGCCGTGGGAGAAGTTCAGGCGGGCCACGTCCATGCCTGCGTTCACCAGCCGGTCGAGCGCCTCCGGCGAGCTGCTCGCCGGGCCGATGGTGCAGACGATCTTGGTTCTTCGCAAGGTCTTGTTCAGCTGCGGGGGCCTAGAAATGGCCCCCGCACTCCCCCGAATGGCGGACAACCGTTCGGGGAGCCGCGGACGACTGCCGGCGGCCCTCCCTCTCTCCTCCGGGGAGCGGGTCGGGATGAGGGGCTCCCCTCACGCAGGCGATCATCGGTCTATCCCGCCTTGAGGGCGCGCGCGAGGTACTGGCCGGTGAAGGACTTCTCCTGGCGGGCGACCTCCTCGGGGGTGCCGGCGGCGATGACCTTGCCGCCCTCGTTGCCGCCCTCGGGCCCGAGGTCCACGATCCAGTCCGCGGTCTTGATCACGTCCATGTTGTGCTCGATGATCACCACCGTGTTGCCCTGGTCGACGAGCTGGTTGAGCACCTCCAGCAGCCGACGGATGTCCGCGAAGTGCAGGCCGGTGGTGGGCTCGTCGAGGATGTAGAGCGTGCGCCCGGTGGCCCGCCGGGAGAGCTCGGTGGCGAGCTTCACCCGCTGGGCCTCGCCGCCGGAGAGCGTGGTGGCGGCCTGGCCGAGCCGGATGTAGTCGAGCCCGACGTCGTGCAGCGTCTGGAGCTTCTGCTTGATCGACGGCACCGGCTCGAAGAACGCGAGCGCTTCCGCCACCGTCATGTCCAGGATGTCGGCGATGTTCTTGCCCTTGTAGCGCACCTCGAGGGTCTCGCGGTTGTAGCGCTTGCCGCGGCAGACCTCGCAGGTCACGTACACGTCGGGCAGGAAGTGCATCTCGATCTTCATCACCCCGTCGCCCGGGCACGCCTCGCAGCGCCCGCCCTTGACGTTGAACGAGAAGCGGCCGGGCTGGTAGCCCCGCATCCGCGCGTCCGGGGTGCGCGCGAGCAGCGTGCGGATCAGGGTGAAGACCCCGGTGTAGGTGGCGGGGTTCGAGCGGGGCGTCCGTCCGATCGGCGACTGGTCGATGTCGATGACCTTGTCGAGGTGCTGCGCGCCCTCGATGCGGTCGTGGGCGCCCGGCCGGTCCTGCGCGCGGTGGAGCATCGAGGCGAGCGCCCGGTACAGGATGTCGTTGACCAGGGTGGACTTGCCGGAACCCGAGACGCCGGTGACCGCGGTGAAGGTCCCGAGCGGGATCCGGACGTTCATGCCCTTGAGGTTGTGCTCGCGCGGGTTGTGGATCGTGACGAACTTGCCGTTCGCCTTTCGCCGGACCGCGGGCGGGGCGATGCGCTCCACCCCGGCCAGGAAGCGCCCGGTGAGCGACTCCTGGTTCGCCATCACCTCGTCCGGCGTGCCCACCGCCACCACGTGCCCGCCGAGCTCCCCGGCTCCCGGCCCCAGGTCCACCACGTAGTCGGCGGCCCGCATGGTCTCCTCGTCGTGCTCGACTACCAGCACCGTGTTGCCGAGGTCGCGCAGGCGCTTGAGGGTATCCAGCAGCCGGCCGTTGTCCCGCTGGTGGAGGCCGATCGACGGCTCGTCGAGGATGTAGAGCACGCCCACCAGGCTCGAGCCGATCTGGGTGGCGAGGCGGATCCGCTGCCCCTCCCCGCCCGACAGGGTCGCGGCGGGCCGGTCGAGCGTGAGGTAGTCGAGCCCGACCTGCGCAAGGAAGCCGAGCCGCTCGCGGATCTCCTTGAGCACGCGCCGGGCGATCGCCATCTCGCGCTCGGACAGGGTCAGGGTGTCGAAGAACTGGCGCGCCGCCTTGATCGGGAAGCGCACCACGTCCGCGATCGAGCGGCCCGCGATCTTGACCGAGAGCGTCTCGGACCGCAGCCGCGAGCCGCCGCAGGTCGGGCACGGGCGCTCGGTCATGAAGTGCTCGACCTCGGCGCGCGTGTCCTCGGAGGTGGTCTCCTTGTAGCGGCGCTCCAGGAGCTTCACTACGCCCTCGAAGCCGTCGTCGGGCTCCCCAAGCAGGATCACGTCGCGGGTCTTCTTCGGCAGCTTGGCCCACGGGGTCTCGAGGCCGAAGCCGTGGCGCTTGGCCAGGACCCGGAGGGTCTGCTTGAAGATGCCGGAGGCGGTCGGTCCGGCCCACGGCAGGAGCGCGCCGCCGGCCAGGGTCTTGTTCTGGTCCGGCACCACGCGCTCCGGGTCGATCTCGTACCGGGTGCCGATGCCGCCGCACTCGGGACAGGCCCCGTACGGGTTGTTGAACGAGAACATCCGCGGGGACACCTCCGGGAAGGAGATGCCGCAGGCCGCGCAGGCGAGCCGCTCCGAGAACATGAACGCGGGGCCGTCCGGCACCTCCACCTGCACGATCCCGTCGGCCAGGCGCAGCGCGGTCTCGAGGGAGTCGGCCAGGCGTCCGCCGAGGGTGTCCTTGACGATCAGGCGGTCGACCACGACCTCGATGGTGTGCTTCTTGGTCTTCGCCAGCTCGATGTCCTCGGTCAGCTCGCGGAGCTGGCCGTTGACCCGCACCCGCACGTAGCCCTGGCGGCGCAGGTCGAAGAAGAGCTTGCGGTACTCGCCCTTGCGCCCGCGGATGATCGGGGCCAGCACCACCAGGCGGCTGCCCACCGGCAGCGTCATCACCCGGTCGACCATCTGCTGCACGGTCTGGGCCGAGATCACGTTGCCGCACTGGGGGCAGTGCGGCGTGCCCACCCGGGCGAAGAGCACGCGCAGGTAGTCGTAGATCTCCGTGACCGTGCCCACCGTCGAGCGCGGGTTCTTCGAGGTCGTCTTCTGCTCGATGGAAATGGCGGGCGAGAGGCCCTCGATCGAGTCGACGTCCGGCTTCTCCATCTGCTCGAGGAACTGTCGCGCGTAGGCGGAGAGCGACTCCACGTAGCGACGCTGGCCTTCCGCGTAGATGGTGTCGAAGGCGAGCGACGACTTGCCCGATCCGGACAGGCCGGTGATGACCACCAGCTGGTCCCGGGGGATCTCGAGGTCGATGCCCTTGAGGTTGTGCTCGCGGGCGCCGCGGACGACGATGCGATCGTTGGCCATGGACGCTACATCATACCCCCGGGATTGTCGGCGGTAAAACCGGTCGCGCGCCGCTCGGTCAGCACGAACAGCAGCAGGCCGAGCAGTGCGCCCGCCGCGGCCAGGCGGAAGCCGGCCGCGTACGACGCGCGCTCGACGGTGAGGCCGACCAGCAGCGAGCCGACCACGTTGCCCAGGTCGAACGAGCCGGAGAGCGTGCCGATCGCGGAGCCGCGCTCGCGCTCCGGCGTGCGGTCGACGAGCTGGGCGAGCAGGGTCGGGTAGAACACCGCGACGCCCGCGCCGAGCAGGACCGCGCCCGCGGCCAGCGTGGCCGCCCGGGGCGTCACGGCCAGCACCACGTAGCTGAGCCCGGTGACCGCGATGGCGGGCACGATCACGCGCGTCCGGCCGATCCGGTCCGAGAGCCGGCTCAGGGTCAGGCGGCCGACGATGATGCAGGCCGAGAACACCGCGTAGAACCAGCCCAGGTTGCCGTCGAGCCCGGAGGCGATCGCGTAGAGCGGGAGGAAGGCGTAGATCGAGCTGTAGCCCACGTTGACCGCGATCACGGTGGCCGCCGCGGGGAGGGCGCGACGGCTGAGCCAGCGGAAGCGCGACGCCGCGGCCGCGGCGGCCGCGGCCACCCGCAGGCTCAGGATGAGCAGGCCGATCCCCACCCCGATCACCGCCGCGCCGAGGAAGCATCTGCGCATGCCCCCGCTCGCGTAGAGCGCAAAGCCGAGCGGCGGCCCCACCGAGAACGAGATCGAGGTGGCCACGTAGTAGATGCCGAGGGCCTCCCCGCGCCGGGTCGGCGGGCTCGCCTGCGCGGCCAGTACCCCGGCGCCGGTCGAGATCAGCCCGTTGCCGAACCCGATGCCGCCCATCAGCGCGATGAAGGCGAGCGGCGTGGCGGCCAGGGGCAGGATCAGCAGGGTGGCCACCAGGACCAGCACGCCGGGCAGCATCACGGGCCGGAAGCCGTAACGGTCGATCCAGCCCCCGACAAGCGGGCGCAGCACCATCGAGACCACGCCACTCGTTGAGAAGAGCAGGCCCACCTCGGTCTTGCTCCCGCCCAGCGCCACCAGGTGCAGCGGCAGCGTGGCGTTGAGGAGGTAGACCGCAACGTGGGCGCCCGCGGTGATCCCGAGACAGGCGGCGAGCGTCGGGGTGATGAGCCGCGCGTCCACCGTCACCCCGCTCGTCCGCGACCGAGCCAGAGCACGAGCGCGCCGGCGGGCGCGCCCGCCAGCGCCGGGTAGCCGACGACGGACCCCAGCAGCGCGCCGCCCGCCCCGCGCAGCTGGACCGCCGCGACCGTAGCGAACACCACGAGACCGACGAGGCCCGCGGTCGTCGCGAGCCCCGCCCGCCCGGCCGACGGCGGGTAGAGCGTGGCGGGCCCGAGGGCGCAGCCCGCGCCGCCGAGGGCCAGCAGGGTGAGGGCCCACGGGTCGACCGGCCACAGGCTCGCGAGCGCCGCACCGCCGAAGAGACCGGACCACAGTCCCGGATCGCGGCCGATCTCCCCGCCGCCGGTCGGATCGAGCGCGCCGAGGCGCTCGCGCAGGGCCACGCTCGAGGCGAGGAACGCGGCGAGCCCGGCCACCAGCAGGAAAGCCTGCAGCGCGCGCCGCCACGGCTCGGCGAAGAGCGCGGCGCCCGGCAGCTCGAGGAGCCGCTCCGGCGCGACGCCCCCCAGGAACAGGTCAGGCGACCGGAGCATTGCGTAGACGGCCCAGGCCTGCGCCCACACGAAGGCCAGCAAGAGCCCGCCCGCCACGAAGCCCGCGCCGTCGCGCGAGAGGCGGATGGTCAGCCCGGCGCGGAGGAGCGCGGCGGCTCCCACCAGCAGGGTGACGAGCAGGCCGAGGCGATCGAGCCATCGGCGCGGCGGGTCCTCGGCCCACGCCATGCCCGACGCGGGCGCGCCGGGCACCCGCTTGTCGGCCTCGAACCGCAGCCGCACCGGGGCGCCGGGCACGAGCTCGTCGCCCGCGCGCAGCGTGACGCTCTGGCCCGGGGCGAGGCCCCACTCGATCTCGGCCAGCCGGTTGCCGTCGAGGGTGCGGGCGCGCACCACGCCGCCGGCCGGCGCGGTGAGGCGATGCACCTCGTCGAAGACCAGCGGCGCGCGCCCGTGCACGGTGGCGAGGCTCCGTCCGGTGGTCACCCACGGGCTCGCGGGCGGGAAGCGGAACGCGGCCTGGGTGGCCACGCGGTCCCACGCCGCGATCGGGCCGAGCCCGACCGCCCAGCCGACCTGCAGCAGGGGCGCGACGGCGGCCACCAGGGCGATCGCGAGCAGGAGCGGCGCCGTCCGCCGCAGCGGCGACCACGCGGTGAGCAGCCACCCCGCGAGCGCGGTGAGCGCGATGCCCTGCCAGCGCGGGGCGCCGAGCCACACCGCCACGTCGCCCGCCAGCGCGATGTTCGCCCAGAGCAGCACGCCCACCGCGAGCAGGAGGGTCACCACCGGGAAGAGCGACGCGCGCTCGTCCCGGCCGGCGCCGACCGGCGCGGCCGAACGCCCGGCCTGGAGGCCCAGGACGATGAGCGGCACCAGCGTGAGGGTGAGCCCGAGCCAGAGCCCGTCCGCCGCGCGGGTGGACAGCGCGGCCGGCGCGGCCAGCAGCGCCACCGGAGTCAGCCAGACCGCGAGGACGCGGGAGACCGAGGTCATTCGCCGCGGGGCGGCGCGGGCAGCGGATCGGCCAGCCACCGGATCGCGACGAGCGCTCCCATCACGGGCGCGAGCACGCCTCCGTACCACCACAGCACGGAGAGGCCGGCCAGCCGGATGGACGCCGTCTCGTTCGGCAGCGCGCCGAGGAGGAGGAACCCGGCGAGGAGCAGCCACAGCAGGACGACACCGGTCGAGCGGGGGCTCACCGGCCGCATTATAGCGGGGGTGGTAACATAGCGGCCACGAAAGGAGCCCGTCTCATGCCCGATTCGAGCCAGCCCCGGCCCATCCAGCGAGTCCTGGTCGTGACCGCCCACCCCGACGACTCCGAGTTCGGAGCCGGCGGCACCGTCGCCAAGCTCGTGCGCGAGGGCCTGCAGGTCACCTACTGCATCGTCACCAACGGCGACAAGGGCTCGGGCGACCGCCGCATGACCTCCGAGCGGATCGCGCGGATCCGTGAGGAGGAGCAACGCAACGCGGCGCGCGTGCTGGGCGTGGAGACGGTGGACTTCCTCGGCTTCCCGGACTGCGAGGTCGAGGACACCCGGGAGACCCGCATGGCGGTGACCGCGGCGATCCGACGGCACCGCCCGGACCGGCTGATCATCCAGAATCCGAACCGCACCAAGAACCTGGGCGCCTCGCACCGCGACCACCGCATCGTGGCCGGGATCGCGCTCGACTGCGTGTATCCCCTCGCCCGCGACCACATGGCCTTCCCGGAGCTGATCGCCCAGGGGCTCGAGCCCCACAAGGTCCGCGAGGTGTACCTCATGTGGTGGGAGAACCCCGAGCTGGTGGTCGACATCTCGGACACCATCGATCTCAAGCTCAAGGCCCTCGCCTGTCACGCAAGCCAGTTCAAGGACTTCGGCGCGGTGGAGGCGCGGGTGCGCGAGCGCTCCGCGCACTACGGCAAGCTCAAGGGCTACGCCTACGCCGAGACCTTCGACGTCATCACCCTCGACCGCTAGCTGCCGCGCCGATCGGAGCGCGGCCCCGGGGCCCGGGCCCGAGCCGCCGGCCGCGGGACCGATACCACCGCGACGTCATCGGCCGGATCGCCGGGCTCTGGGATAGAATGCCGGCGTGAAGCCAGGAGCGCCCATCCCGGCCACCCTGACCGAGCTGATGGGGGGCAGGGCCGCCCGCGACCCCGACACCGCGTACTTCCACCTCTTCGACGAGGTGGTGCCGTACGGGCGCCTCTGGCGGGAGAGCGGGCGCTATGCGGCCGGGCTGCGCCGCGCGGGCATCGACCGCGGTGACAAGGTGTGCCTGATCTACCCTACCTGCGCCGAGTTCTTCTACACGTTCTTCGGAGCCTTGCGCCTGGGCGCGGTCCCGGTACCGCTCTACCCGACCCTCGGGGTCGAGGCCACCGCGAACATCTTCCGCGACTCGGAGGCCAAGGCGGTCGCCACCATCGGCTGGTTCCGCCAGGGGGTCGAGGAATCGCAGGCGGCCGCCTCCAACATCCGGCACGTGCTCGAGCCGAGCGACCTCGAAGTCGACGACCGGCTCCCGCCCTTCCCCACCACCACCGCCGACGACCTGGCCTTTATCCAGTACACGTCGGGCAGCACCGGGAGCCCGCGGGGCGTGGTGCTGAGCCACGCCAACGTGGTGCGCACGGTCGAGTTCATGGCCGAGGCCGCCCAGCTCACCCGCGAGGACGTGGTGGTCTCGTGGCTGCCGCTCTACCACGACATGGGGCTGATCGGCTGCGCGTTCACCCCGCCGTGGAACGGCGCGCCGCTCCACCTGCTGCCGCCGGACCTCAAGAACCCGCGCATCTGGCTCGAGATGGTGACGCGGGTGGGCGCCACCTTCACGGTGTCGCCCGACTTCGGCTACCGCAACTGCGTGCGCAACATCGGCGACACCACCGGCCTCGATCTCTCCTCGCTCAAGCAGGCCCTCTCCGGCGCCGAGCCGGTCCGCCTCAGCACCATCGAGGCCTTCGAGTCGAAGTTCGGGGTGCGGAACCTCATCACGCCGTGCTACGGCCTGGCCGAGGCCACGCTCGCCGTCGCGATCTGGCCGCGCGGGACCCCGCTGCGGGTGGACAGCTCCGGCAAGTTCCTCTCGGTTGGGCAGCCCTGCCGGGGCGTGCGCGTGCGCATCATGGACGGAGACGAGGAGGTGAAGCCGGGCGTCGAGGGGGAGATCTGCGTGGCCAGCCCCGGGGTCATGCAGGGCTACTACCGAAACCCCGAGGCCACCGCCCGGGTGCTCTCCCGCGACGGCTGGCTCCGCACCGGCGACCTGGGCTTCCTCGACGCGGAGGGCTACCTCTTCGTGACCGGTCGTCTCAAGGACGTGATCATCCTGGGGGGCGCGAACGTGATCCCCTCCGACATCGAGGAGATCGTCGACCACGTCCCCGGCGTGCGCTATTCGGCCGCGGTCGGCGTCGAGAGCGACCGCACCGGGACCCAGCGCCTGCACGTGGTGGCGGAGGTGCGCGAGCAGGCCGGCGACCCGGAGACGCTGTCCCGGCTCGTGCGCGAGATCGTCCAGCGCGTCCGCGAGGGACGCGGCCATCGCCCCGCGCGGGTCCTGCTCGTCCGTCCCAGCACCATCCCCAAGACGTCGTCCGGGAAGATCCAGCGCTCGCGCCTCGGCGAGATGATCGCGCGCGATGAGCTCGGTGAGCGCGTCCTCCACGCCTCGGGCGCCCGCCGCGACTAGCCACCCGCTCCGGAGCCCTCCCATGAAGGTCGGCTGCCATCTCCCGATGTTCGGTCCCGTCGGCACCCGCGAGAGCCTGCTCACGTTCGCCCGGCGGATGGAGGAGCTCGGCTACGACTCGCTCTGGGCCAGCGATCACGTGGTGATCCCGTACCGGATCGCCTCGCGCTATCCCTACAGCGCGACCGGCCAGTTCCCCCTCGCCGCGGACGTGCCGTTCCTGGAGCCGCTGGTCGCCCTGTCCCTGGTCGCGGCGGTCACCGAGCGCGTGCAGCTCGGCACGAGCATCCTGGTGCTGCCGCACCGGAACCCGGTGATGGCGGCCAAGATGTGCGCCACCCTCGATCATCTCTCGAGCGGGCGCCTCGTGCTGGGCGTGGGCGTGGGCTGGATGCGCGAGGAGATCGAGCTGCTGGGCGGCAACTACGACCGCCGGGGGGCCTGGAGCGACGAGGCCCTCGCAGTGATGCGCGCCTGCTGGCGCGACGCGCGGACCGCGCACCGCGGCGAGTTCTTCGCCTTCGACGAGATCGGCGTCTTCCCCAAGCCGACCCGCGGCGACATCCCCGTCCTGATCGGCGGCCACACCGACCGCGCGCTCCGGCGGGTCGTCCAGCACGGCGACGGCTGGCACGCCGCCTTCATCACCCCGCAGGCGCTCGAGGCCGATCTCGCCCGCCTCCGGGCCGAGTGCGCCCGCCAGCACCGCGCCCCCGATCAGGTCACGGTCAGCGTCCGCGCCGGCCTCTCGCTACGCCCGGGCCCACTCGGCCCCGACCGCAAGCCGCTGCAGGGCTCCCGCGACCAGGTGATCGCCGACCTCCTCGCCTACCGCGACCTCGGGGTCGAGTCCATCCTCCTCGAGACCCGCTACCGCGACCTCCAAGACATGCTCCAGACCTACAAGACCTTCGCCCAAGAAATCCGCCCCCACCTCTAGCCCGAGCCCGACCAAGAATCCGCTCGCGAATCTGCCCCCGCCACTGAATCTGACATGGTGGCGTGGGGAGGGGGGCCGGGGGGTGGCTGGGACCACGGCCCCTCGCGCGCGGATCCACGGCGAGGAGTTCCCAATCTGGGTTGTTGCGGGGTCGGCTTGCGCCGGAGGAACGGGTCCCACCCACCCCCCGGCCCCGCTCCCCACGCCACCATGGCAGATCAGGAGCAAGGCCCAGAATCAGATTCGGAGTCTGTTTCAG
>DATJIR010000346.1:0-4402 GCA_035493135.1 Verrucomicrobiia bacterium | reverse complement strand
AGCAAGGCGCGGGTCGGCGCCCCCGCCGCGGTGCTCGCCAACGGCACCCTCGCCCACGGGCTCGACTTCGACGACACCCGCGAGGACGCGATCGTTCACACCGGCTGCGTCGCGGTGCCCACGGCCCTGGCGGTGGGCGAGGCGGTCGGAGCCTCGGGCCGCGCGGTGGTCGAGGCGATGATCGCCGGAGTGGAGGTGATGTGCCGGATCGGCCTCGCGGTGCCCGGCCGCTTCCATGCCCGGCACTACCACCCGACCGCGCTCACCGGGAGCTTTGCCGCCGCCGCGGTGGCCGGGCGCCTCCACGGCCTGACCGAGGACCAGCAGGTCCACGCCTTCGGCCTCTGCGGCAGCCAGGCCGCCGGGATCATCGAGTACCTGGCCGACGGCTCGTGGACCAAGCGCCTGCATCCCGGCTGGGCCGCCCACGCCGGCGTGACCGCGGCGGTGCTGGCGCGCGCCGGGTTCACCGGGCCGGAGACCGTCTTCGAGGGCACCCACGGCTTCTACGCGGCCTTCGCGGGCGGCCACGAGCCCGAGCGCCTCGACGCCCTGCTCGCGACGCTCGGGCGAACCTGGGAGCTCGCCGCGCTCACGTTCAAGCCCTACCCGTGTGGCTCCATCGCGCATCCGTACATGGACTGCGCGCTGCGCCTGCGCGAGCGCCACCGGCTGCGCCCGGAGCAGATCGCGGAGGTGCGCTGCCGCACCGCGGAGGGGCCGCTCCCGCGCCTGTGGGAGCCGCTCGCGGCCAAGCAGCACCCGCAGAACGGCTACGCGGCCAAGTTCAGCCTGCCGTACCTGCTCGCCTCGATCCTGGTCAACGGCCGCGTCACCCTCGCCGATTTCACCGACGAGGCGGCCCGGAGCGAGGCGGTCGGGCGCGTGGCCGCCCGGGTGTTCTACGACGTCGATCGGACCATCGACTACCCGCGCCACTTCATCGGCCACGTCGCGGTCCGGCTCGCCGACGGCACGCAGCTCGAGGAGCGGCAGGACCACCCGCGGGGCGGACCGGACTTCCCGATGACGCGCGAGGAGCTCATCGCCAAGTTCCGCGGCAACGCGGCCCTGGCCGTGCCGGAGCCTCAGGCCACGCGGGTGGTGGAGCTGGTCGACGCCCTCGCGGGAGCGCCGCGCCTCGGCCCGCTGATGGACGCGCTCACGGTCTAGCCTCGCGCCCCCAAAGGAGCCCCGCGATGACACACCGCCGACGCCCGATCGCCCCGCCGGCCGCCCTTCTGATCCTCTGGCTGACCCTCGGCCCGACCCCTTGCCCCGTCGAGGCGCAGGGGCAGGATCCACGGCTCGAGGCCGCGCGCAAGGAGGGCAAGGTCGTCTGGTATACCTCGCTGGCCCTGACGAGCGCAGAGAAGGTGGCCAAGCTGTTCGAAGCCGCCTACCCGGGCGTGAAAGTGGAAGTCCAGCGGACCGGATCGCAGCGGATCCTGCAGCGAATGATGCAGGAGCTACAGGCCAACATCAAGAACGTCGACGTCGTCCACACCTCCGACGCCGGGCACTACGTCCTGCTGAAGGAGAAGAAGCTCCTGGCGCGCTACACGCCGGCGGGGGCGGACGCGTTCGCGGCGGGCTTCAAGGACAAGGACGGCTATCACTACGGCCTGCGCGCGACCGTCAACGTCATCGCCTACAACACCAAGGCGATCCCGGCCGCCGAGGCCCCGCGCACGTGGAAGGATCTGCTCGATCCGAAGTGGCGCGGACGCCTGGTCACCGCGCATCCGGGCTACAGCGGGGTCATCGCCACCCACGTGCTCGCGCTCGTGCACCTGCACGGCTGGGACTACTTCAAGGCGCTCGCCCAGAACAAGCCCATGCTCGTCCAGTCCGCGGTCGACCCCTCCGGGGTGGTGGCCTCGGGAGAGCGGCCGGTGGCCGTCGACGGCGGCGACTACACGTTCTACCAGGTCAAGAAGAAGGGCAATCCGGTCGAGATCGTCTACCCCAAGGAGGGCGTCCCGCTCGTGGTCTCCCCCAGCGCGATCACGAGCTTCGCGCCCCACCCGAACGCGGCACGGCTCTTCACCGACTTCATCTTCTCCCGCGAGGTCCAGCAGGTGCTGGCCGACACCGAGGGGCTCTACAGCGGCCATCCGCAGGTGACCTACCCGGCCGACAAGCCTCGCATGTCCGACCTCAAGCTCCTGCCCGTCGACGCCGAGGAGCTCGAGAAGCGGAACGAGGAGATCAAGACGCGCTTCGTCGAGTTCTTCGGGGCCTAGCCCCGCCCATGCCCGAGGCGGTGGCGGCCGCGCGCCCGCGGCGCTGGGAGGGCCTGGACCGCGCGGTGCCGATCTGGCTGCTCGCGGCCGCGGCCCTGCTCCTGCTGATCCTGCTGCCGCTGGGCTGGCTCGCCTACATGAGCGTCCGCAGCGACGCGGGATTCACTCTCAGCCACTACGCCCGCGTGCTCGGGGATCCGACTCTGCAGAAGGCGCTGTGGAACACGGTGGTGCTGGCGCTGTGGTCCGGGCTGGTCGCCCTCGCGATCGGCGCGCCGCTCGCGTGGCTCACCGCCCGCACCGACCTGCCGTGGCGGCGGAGCATCCAGCACCTGGTGATGGCCTCGTTCGTGACCCCGCCCTTCCTCGGCGCCTTCGCGTGGGTCATGCTCGCCGGCCCCAATGCGGGCTACATCAATCGGCTGTACCGCGACTGGACCGGCGCGACCGATCCGCTGATCAACATCTTCAGCATGCCGGGGCTGATCTTCGTGGTGGCGATCTACACGTTCCCGTACGTCTACATCATGATCGCCAATACCCTCGGCCTCATCGCCTCCGACCTCGAGGACGCCGCCTCCATCCTGGGCGCCGGCCGGCTCCAGGTCGCGCGCACCATCACGCTGCCGATGGTGCTGCCCGCCATCCTGAGCGGCTTCATCCTGGCCGTGCTCCAGGCCCTGGCCCTCTTCGGCTCCCCCGCCATCCTGGCGCTGCCCGCCGGCTTCCACACCGTGACCACCCAGCTCTGGGCCTTCTTCCAGTACCCGCCCCGCGTCGAGATGGCCGCCGCGTTCTCCATGCCGCTCCTGCTCGCCACCGCCCTGCTCCTGCTCGCGCAGAAGCAGCTCCTGGGCCGGCGCGGCTACGCCGCGGTGGGGGGCAAGGGCGGCCAGCGGCGGGTCATCCGGCTCGGAGGCTGGCGCTACCCCGCGCTCGGCGCCTGTCTGGTGGTGCTGGGCGCCGCGGTGTTCCTGCCCTACGGCATCCTGCTCAAGGCCGCGTTCTCGCGCGCGTGGGCCCAGCCGCTCACCACGGAGAACTTCACGCTCGACAACTGGTCCTTCACGTTCCTCTCGCTCACCACCCAGTCCGCGATCGTGAACACCATCGAGCTCGGGGTGCTCACCGCGTGCGTCGGGGCCGGGCTCGCTACCCTCCTGGCGTACGTGACCAACCGCCGGATCATCGTGGGTCACCAGGTGCTGGCCTTCCTGGCGGTGGCCCCGGTGGTCATCCCGGGCGTGGTGCTGGCGGTGGCCCTCTTCGTCGCCTACACCCGGCCGCCGTTCCTGCTCTATGGCACCCTCTGGATCCTCTTCCTCGCCTACCTGACCAAGGAGATGCCGGTCGGCTACTCGCAGTCGGACGCGACCCTCCGGGGCATCCATCCCGAGCTCGAGGAGGCCGGGCGGATCCTGGGGGCCGGGCGCTTCCGGGTGCTGCGCGAGATCACCGCGCCGCTCGCGCGCAGCGGAATCATCGCCACCTGGTGCTTCGTCTTCATCGGGGTGATCCGCGAGCTGTCCGCGTCCATCATCCTGTTCAGCCCGAACACCAAGGTCATCTCGGTGGTGATCTTCGACCTCAAGGAGGAAGGCCAGTTCGGGGCCATCGCGGTGCTGGGCGTCTTCATGCTCGTGATGACCTTCGTCACCGTGGTCGTCATGCAGACCCTGCTCGGCCGCGACGTGATGCGCGGCCGCCAGACCGGCGGCGCGGCCTGACCCGATGCCCGGGATCGCCATCACCGGCCTCACCAAGCGCTTCGGCCAGGTCGGCGCCGTGGTCGGCCTCGACCTCTCGGTGCGGCCGGGCGAGCTGGTGGCCCTGCTCGGCCCGTCGGGGTGCGGCAAGACCACCACGCTCCGGCTGGTCGCGGGCTTCCTCGCGCCCGAGGCGGGCGAGATCCGGGTGGGCGACCGCGTGCTCTCCTCGCCCGCGCTGGTCGTCCCGCCCGAGCGGCGGCGCATGGCGATGATCTTCCAGAGCTACGCGCTCTGGCCGCACATGACGGTGGCCCAGAACGTGGCCTACGGCCTTCGCTTCGCGGGCGTCGGCCGGGCCGATCGCGACCGGCGCGTCGAGGAGATGCTCCGCGCGGTGCAGCTCGGCGGCTACGGCGCGCGCTACCCGGGCGAGCTCTCCGGCGGCCA
>DATJIR010000345.1:0-29813 GCA_035493135.1 Verrucomicrobiia bacterium | reverse complement strand
GCCGTCGCCGCCGAGCTCGCCCCGGAAGACCAGGCCCGCTCCCAGGGCCCCCGGCTCCGGCCGCGTCCCGCGGGACCCGGCCATGTCGGCGGCCAGCGAGTCGGGCTCGGCGGATCCACCCAGGCCCAGGTAGCGGAGCGTCCGGTCGAGCGCGCCCACGCGCTCCGTTCCTACGCGCTCGGGCTCGGCGGCTGCTCGAGCCCGCGCCCGGCGGCCAGCCGGCGCAGGCCGAGACCGGACCAGATCAGCAGGAGGCAGGAGCCGATGAGGAGCACGCTGGCCGCGCGCGGCGGCGGCACCACCGGCTGCTCGACGAGACCCACCGTGACCTCGATCGGGATACCCACGCAGCCGAGCAGCGCGAGCAGGGCGACGCTCGCGCGAATCCAGCCGGTCGTCGGGTGCGGGGGCTGCGGCATGCCGCGTAGTGTAGCCACCGAGATACGGGAAGGCAACCCCGGGTGCCTTGACGGCGCCGCCGCCCGAGCATAGGCTTCCCGAGCATATGTCGGAGAGTCGGCCCCCGTCGCGACTGCTTCGCCTGGTCATCTGGCTGGCGACGTTGTTCTTCGTCGCGATGCTCTTCGTGCCGCTCGTCCGGGAGGCGCTGCGCCGCGCGGCGCTGGTCCCGCCCGGCCACTTCTGAGGGGAGGTCCCCTACCCGGTCGGCTCGTCGGGCACGCGGCCCTTCGGCCCGGACCCCGGCCCGTCGCGGCGACGCGTCAGCTCGAAGGCCATGAGCCCCACCGTGAGCGTGAGGATGATCCATCCCGCGGTGTCGAGGTTGACGATCAGCCAGCCGACAAGGCTGAGCGCGGCGAGGAGCCATACGAGGGCGATCGAGCGGGAGCTGGGCCACTTCATCGGGCCTATTGTCGCGGCGGGCGGGGTCGAAGTCAAACCGGCGCGCCCTCAGAGACGACGCAGGAAGCTCTCGGGATCGTCGAGGAACGCGCGCGTAATGCGCACGTGCTCGACGCGGGCGTACTCGATCGGCGTGATCACGTCGGACTCGAGCAGCAGGATCTGGGCGCCGGGCAGCGCCATCAAGATCGGCGAGTGCGTGGCGATGACGAACTGGCAATCCTGCGCGATCCGGTCCTTCAGGATCGCGAGGAGGGCCAGCACCCGCGTTGGCGAGAGCGGCGTCTCGGGCTCGTCGAGGAAGTAGAGGCCGCGGGGCTGCAGCCGCTGCTGGAGCAGGTGCAGGAAGGTCTCGCCGTGCGAGCGGGCGTCGGGATCCGCCCCGTAGCGGCGGGTCAGCGCCGCCCGCTCCTTGGCCGCGGCCCCGGTGGCGAGCCGCTGTCCCCACGAGCCCTCCCGCAGGGTGTCCCGGAGCTCGGCCTCGACCTCGCTCAGGCCCTCGATGTCGCGGCGCACCCGGAGGGTGAAGCCGAAGACGTCCTCCGCGCGCAGGAAGAGGCTGGCGCGCGGGTGCCGCGCCCGCTGGAAGCGGAAGGCGCGCGCGAAGGCGCGCGCCGCCGCGAGGGTGGGATCTCGCTCCAGGTCGCGCCCGCCCGCCGCGACCGCCCCGACCCCGGCCGCGAGCCCCTCGAGCAGCGTGGATTTGCCGCAGCCGTTCTCCCCCACCAGGAAGGTGACCCGCGCTCGGAAGTCGAGCCGATCGAGCGCGCGGAACAGCGGGAGGGTCAGCGGAAAGCGATCGGGCTCCCGCCGGGCCGCGGCGCGGCGGATCCCGGTGAGGAAGATCCCCGACGCCGCCGCGGCCCGGCGGGAGCCCGCGCGCTTCACGCCGCCGGCGACCCGACTACTGGCGCAGCTCCGGGATCACCCAGAGCGGCCGCTCGCCGCGCTCGACCCGCTGCACGTTGTCGAAGGCGTTGCGGAAGGCCTTGAACCAGTTGTCCCAGGTGGGGCCCGCGGTGTGCGGGGTGAAGGTC
Source organism: Verrucomicrobiia bacterium (assembly GCA_035493135.1). Taxonomy (GTDB): domain Bacteria; phylum Methylomirabilota; class Methylomirabilia; order Rokubacteriales; family CSP1-6; genus CAMLFJ01. Next base: position 27,912 of record DATJIR010000345.1, on the reverse strand, counting down.
ACGTTCTCGAGCGCGAACAGGGGGTGATTGGCGATCGGCGGCTCCTCGACCATGACGTCGAGCCCGGCCGCCGCGATCACCTTGGTGGTGAGCGCGGTGTGCAGCGCCTTCTCGTCCACCACCGGGCCCCGGCAGGTGTTGATGAGGACCGCGGAGGGGCGCATCATGCCCAGCTCGCGCGCCCCGAACATGTTGCGGGTGACCGCGTTGAGCGGCACGTGGAGCGAGACGATGTCCGCGGTGCGCAGCAGCTCCGGCATGAGCACGAAGTGGACGCCGAGGGCGTCCTCCGCGTCCTCGGTGAGCCGCGCGATGTCGTAGTAGACGATCTTCATGTCGAAGGCGGCGGCCCGGCGCGCGACCTTCTTGCCGATGGTGCCGAGCCCGATGATGCCGAGGGTCTTTCCCTCGAGCTCGTAGGTCCGGTTCGAGGCGAAGTCCCCCACCCGCCACTTGCCGGTGATCACGTTGCCGTGGTGCCAGGAGAGCTTGCGGTAGACCGCGAGCATCAGCATCAGGGTGTGCTCGGCCACCGCCACCGAGTTGGAGCCGCCGTTGTTGGCCACCGGCACGCCCGCGCGCTTGGCCGCCGCCACGTCGAGCCGGTCGTAGCCGGCGCTGATGAGCTGCACCAGCTTGAGGCCCGACGCCGCCTTGAAGAACTCGCTGTTCAGCTCGGGGCGCGGGAAGCCCACATAGTACGCGGCGTTCGCCAGCGCGGCGGTGAACTCGGGGGTGCCCGCGTCCACCACGACGATCTCGAAGCCGGCGGGCACGAAGCTCCGCGCGATGTCGAGCATCGCGGGGGGGAACTTGGGGGACACGACGATCTTGGTGGCCACGGGAGCCTCCTTTGGCTGCGGGGTGTGCGGCGGCGTCACGCGCGCCAGTATACGGCTTCGCCCCGCGCCGCGCGGGGCGGGCGTGCCGCCGGCATCTCTTGCGCGGGGCCTGCGGCCCCAGGCTGGGTAGTCGCCTGCCCAGGCTCGCACCGCGGCTTCTCTGCCCTCTGAGCCAGTCGCCATCAAGTATCCGAAAGTCTTTATCTTTTCAGATGGTCCGGGGCTTGCTCTCATCGGCGCCCATTAAGGGGGGATTCCATGAAGGGATTCGTGCTGGCGCTGGCCTGGGTGCTCTGGGCACACGAGATGGCAATGGTGGGCGGCAAGATGGTCGACCGGGGCTACACCGAGGTCGACTCGTTCGAGACCCGGCAGCAGTGCCACGCCGCGCTCTCGGACTACGCGTCCCTCAAGCTGGTCCGGCAGGGCAAGGTGAAGGTCGAGTTCACCTGCCTGCCCGAGAAGACCGACCCCAAGCCGCCGCGCAGCGCGATCGGCTGAGGCGCGCGACGGCCCGCTCAGGCCCCGTTCGGGTGTAGCGCGGGGGCCGGCTGGCTGATGCTCACCGGAGCGTTGGCCTCGAAGGGGCTCCAGAGGCCGAGCTCCTTGCCCATCTCCCGCACCGCGGGCAGCACCTCCTGGCCGAGCAGCCGGATGCAGGTGGTCGCGTCGGCGTTGCTCACGAAGCCGTCGCTGGCCCAGAAGCCCAGGATGGACGGCCGGGTCTCCTCGAGGAGCCGGCGCAGCTTGGGGAGCACCGTCTTCGGGGTCCCGGCGATGATCTGCTGGTCGCGGACCTGGTCCTCGAAGGCCGCGGCGCGCGGATTCGACCCCCGCCCCACCGCGTACTCGACGAAGGCCTTGCGGTACGACGGCGAGAAGTAGCCCGACGGGCTCGACCACACCGGGTGCGCCAGCCCGGTGAACTCGCCCTGCATCCACATGAACTGCCGGGCGTTGGCGAGCGCCTTCTCCTCGGTCTCGGCCACGTGGCAGCGCTGCAGATAGCCGCGGTTCTCGGGGCCGCCGGCGTAGCCGGCCTCGGCCGCCACCGAGTCGTAGAGCTCCCAGATCTTCTTGGTCGCGTCGATCGCGGTGCTGAGCGCGATGTAGGGATAGCGCTGGCGCGCGGCCCAGATGATGGTCTCCTTGCTGAGCACGCCCGGGATCCAGACGCGCGGGTGCGGCTTCTGCAGCGGCACCGCCCACGGGTTCACCACCCGGTGCTGGTAGTGGGTGCCCTCGAACCGGAAGGGCCCCTCCTGCGTCCACGCGCGCACGATCAGCTCGTGGGCCTCCTCGAAGCGCTCGCGGTTGAAGGCGGGGTTGACCCCGGTGGCGAGCTGCTCCTGCCCGCCCCCGCGCACGAAGCCGGAGACGAGACGGCCGCGGGAGACCATGTCGATCATGGCCAGCTCCTCGGCGAGCCGCACCGGGTTGTCGGCGAGGGGCAGCGGGTTGCCGAGGAGGACGATCTTCACCCGCTTGGTCACCGCGGCGAGGATCGAGGCGAACACGTTGCACTTGGCCTGCATGCAGAAGGGCGCGTTGTGGTGCTCGTTCAGCATGATGCCGTCGAAGCCCACCTCTTCCGCCAGCCGGTAGTGCTCGAGGTATTCGTTGTAGAGCCGGCTGCCCGCCACCGGATCGAAGTGGCGGTTGGAGAACATCAGCGCGGTGGCCCCGCGCTTGCGCCCCTCGTCCGCCGGGTACGCCGACATCGGCTGCTCCGTGAAGTACATGAGGTGCATGCGGGTCTCCCGATCAGGCCTCGGCGGCGAACTGCACGATCAGCTTGGCGAGCGTGTCCGGCTGCTCCATGTCGAGGAAATGGCCGGCGTGCTCCAGCACCGCGAGCCGACTGGTCGGCAGCGCGCGGGCGTACTGGTCCGCGCACGCGACCGGCACGATCCGATCCTCCCTCCCCCACACCACCAGCGTGGGCGTCAGCACCCCGCCCAGGAGCGGCGGCAGCGTGGGGTTGTACATGTAGGGCTTCCACGCGATGCGGAACGTCATCTCGCGGTTGAGATCCCACTGCTCGAGCTGCGCGGTGGCCGGGTCGGCCCCGAACAGCCGGTCGAAGGCGGCCTGATCCTCGAAGCCGGCCCGCGCGTAGTCGATGTAGCTCACGAGCGCCTGGTCCAGGATCTCCCCCGCGTCGGGCTTGACGCCCATCGCGCCCACCAGGACCATCCGCCGGAATCCGCGCGGGGCCATGGTGGCCATCTCGGCCGCGATCCATCCCCCGAAGCCCAGGCCCACCACCGAGACGTCGGTGAGCCCACGCGCGGCGAGCAGGGCCTGATAGGTCACCGCGACGTCCCGGACGCTGCGCATCCACGCGGGCCGCTCCGAGCCGTCGTAGCCGGGATGCGAGGGCAGCAGCACCGTGAAGCGCTGCGCCAGCGCCTCGTAGAACGGCAGCTGCTCGGGCGTGCCGATGTCGTGGTGGAGGACGAGCAGCGGGGCGCCCCGGCCAGCGCTACGTAGTCGTACGGAGGAGCCCGCGACGCGGACCTCCTCGGTGGTCCACGCGAGAGCGGAAGCGGTAGGGCTCATGGCCGCGACGCTATCAAATCGCCCGAGGGGCCGCAAGCTCCGCGAGGCGCTCAGCGCGGGTGGAAGGCGGCCGGCGGCGTCGCGTCTCGCAGCCAGCGCTCGCCGTCGTAGAGCGTGAAGGCCGGCCGCTCGTCGCCGATCACGCTCAGGTGGCTCACGAGGCCGGCCTCGGGGCCCAGCCATAGGTGGAGCGCGCACGCGGGCGGCTCCATGACCACCGCGAGGTGCCGGGCGGGCGCCAGCACGAGGGCGAGCTGGTGCGCGGTGGCCGGGCTCGTGCTGGCCACCGTGCCCGCGAACCGGCGCGTCATCGCGCGGTGGACGTGGCCGCACACCACCCGCTCCACGTGCGGGTGGCGCCCGACGACCTCGCCCAGCGCCGGCCCGCCGTCGAGCCCCATCGCGTCCATCGCCTGCATCCCGGTCACGAACGGCGGATGGTGCATGAAGATCAGCGTGGGCCGCCCGGGCGCCTCGGCCAGGCGCGCGTCGAGCCAGCCGAGCCGCTCGGCGCAGAGCCGCCCGCCCGGCTCGCCGGGCACGTGGGTGTCGAGCCCGATCAGCCGCACCGGCCATTCCTCGACGGTGTACTGGAGGAAGCCCTGCGCCGGCAGGTAGCCAAGGTCGGCGAAGGCCCGCGCCAGCTGCTCGCGCGAGTCGTGGTTGCCGGGCACCACGTAGACCGGCATCGTGAGCCGGTCGAGGATCGACCGCAGCCGCGCGTACTCCTGCGCCTCCCCCCGCTCGACGAGGTCCCCGGTGGCCAGCACCACGTCGGGGCGCGGGTGGAGGCGGTTCAGGTGCGCGACCGCCCGCTCGAGGTGCTCGGGGGTGCGGAAGTAGCGGTCGTTCACGCTGTCGGGAGTGCTGATGTGGGTGTCGGTGATCTGGGCGATCAGCATGGCGGCCACATTGTCGCACGGTCGTCGGCTTGACTCGGCCCCGCGTTTCTCCCATAGTCTGACCGGTCGGGCGCGAGCCACTCCGAGTGCCGCGACGGGAGGAGACCCCATGGCGGGAACGAGCACGCTCAAGTACGAGGTCGTCGAGGGCTGGGAGCAGCTGCCCGCGGGCTACGTGCACCGGGACGTGGCGGGCGTGGCGGTCGACGGCGAGGACCGCGTCTACCTGATCTGCCGCGGCGACCACCCGATCATCGCGTACGACCGCAACGGCAAGTTCCTGGGCTCCTGGGGCGAGGGCCAATTCACCTACCGGACCCACGGCATCACGGTTGGCCCCGACGAGATGCTCTACTGCACCGACGACGGCAACCACACGGTGCGGAAGTTCACCCCGAAGGGCAAGCTGTTGATGACGCTCGGCACGATGGACAAGCCCGCCGACACCGGCTACGACGGCAAGGACTACATGACGATCACGAAGCCGGCCGACGGCTTCAACCGGCCCACGAACCTCGCGGTGGGTCCGAACGGCGATCTCTACGTCTCGGACGGCTACGGCAACTGCCGCGTGCACCAGTTCGGGGCCAGCGGGGAGCTGAAGCGCTCGTGGGGGGTGCCCGGCACCGGGCCCGGCCAGTTCTACCTGCCCCACGGCATCGCGGCGGCGGCCGACGGGCGCATCTTCGTCTGCGACCGGGAGAACGACCGCATCCAGATCTTCAGCCCGGACGGCGAGTACCTCTCCGAGTGGACGGACACCCAGCGGCCCACGCACCTCGTGTTCGACACGCAGGGTCGCGCATACGTCTCCGAGCTCTGGTGGCACACGGGTGACAATGCCCCGCGGCAGGGCCGCAAGATCACCGACCCCCTGTACGGGCGCGTCAGCGTGTTCGACCGGGACGGGCGGCTCCTCACCCGCTGGGGCACGCCCGAGGCCACCGCGGCCGGCAGCTTCGCGGCCCCGCACGGCATCGCGGTGGACTCCCGCGGCGACATCTACGTCGCCGAGGTCACCTGGACGTTCGCGGAGAGCCGCGGCCGCGTCCCGGCGGGGTGCCACACGTTCCAGAAGTTCAGCCTGAAGGGCTGAGGGCTGTCGCCCCGCGGCGACCAGCTGCTCTGGCTGATCGGAGGCTTCAAGCTCGCCAAGGGCTTGGTCCTCGCGGCGGCGGGCCTGGCCACCCTCTACCTCACCCGACACGACGCGGCGCAGACCCTCGCGCGCTGGGTCGCGGAGCTCCACCTGCGCCCGGGCCGCCACTGGGTCGACGCGCTGCTCGCGACGGTGCTCGACGCGAACCCGCAGACCCTGCGCGCGATCGAGGTCGGCACGTTCGTGTACGCCGGGGTGTTCCTCGTGGAGGGCGTGGGCCTGCTCCTCCGGCGGCGCTGGGCCGAGTATCTCACCGTGATCGCGACCGCGTCCCTCCTGCCCCTCGAGATCTACGAGCTCGTCGAGCGCGTACGGACGACGCGCGCGCTCATCGTCGCGGCCAACCTCGCGATCGTGCTCTACCTCATCGCTCGCCTGCGCGGCGAGCGTCGTGAACGCCGGGGGTGACCGTGACCTACGAGCCGACCGAGAAGATCGGAACCCTGACCCCGGCCGAGGTGGCGCGATTCCTCGGGGAGCCGTGGACCGGCCGCATCGCGACCATCGGCCCGGACGGCTGGCCGTACGTCGCGCCGGTCTGGTACGAGTTCGAGCCGGAGCGGCGGAGCTTCCTGGTCGTGGGCCGCGAGCGCGCCCGGTGGATCGCCCACATCCGCGTCGACGCGCGCGTGGCCTTCCACGTGGCGGACGACGTCCACGCGCAGCACACGCGGGTGCAGGTGCAGGCGACCGCGCGGATCCTGGAAGGCCCGGTGGCGCCCACCGCGAGCCCGGCGCTGCTCGAGCTCACCCGGCGCCTGTCGCTCCGTTACCTGGGGCCCGACGGCCCCCGCTACGCGGAGCGAACCCTCGGTCGGCCGCGGGTGCTGGTCCGGCTGGAACCGGTCGCGTGGACGACGTGGACCGGGCAGGAGTGGCACCCGCGCTACCGCTGAGCCGGCTCAGGAGTCGCGGGAGGTCACCCAGCGGACGAAGCCCAGGAGGAAGAGCCCGACGCCGACCAGGAGCGGGACCCAGTACTCCGGCACCCGCAGCACCTTGATCAGCACGATGCAGAGCCCGACGAACGCTACGACGAGCCCCGCCGTCATGAGTCCCCTGCCCGAGCCGCCCGCCATGCCGCGATCCTAGGGGCGCGCGCGCCGGTCGTCAAGGCAGGCGCCGGGCACGCCCGGCAAAGTCTGCCCAGCGGGCCGGACCGGCCTCGGCCCGGACCATGGATTTCCGCCCGGCTCCGGCGGTGGAAATGGCCCCGGTTCGCGCGGGCGGCCTCGCCTAGCCGGCGGCCCGCCCGCGCGCGAGGGCTCGTCTCCTCCGTCCGGCTCCGGTATCATCTCCGGCATGCCCCGCTCTTCCGGCGCGCCGGTGACCGCCGGCGACCTGCTCACGCTGGAGGAGCTCGGCCGGTTCCGTCGCACCTCCACGCTGCGTGGCGCCGGCCTCGTGCTGCACGCGTGGGCCACCATCGCCGGGGCGGTCGCCCTCTACGCGCTCTGGCCGTCGCCCTGGACGCTCGGCGTGGCGGTGGTGCTGATCGGCACGCGGCAGCTCGGGCTGGTCGTGCTCATGCACGAGGCGTCGCACTGGCTGCTCTTCCCGAGCGGGCCGGCCAACACGCGGGTCGGCACCTGGCTCTGCGCGGCGCCGCTGGGCGAGGACCTGCGGGCGTACCGGCGCCGGCACCATCAGCACCATCGGCTGACCCAGCAGCCCGACGATCCCGACCTGGCGCTCTCCGCGGGCCTGCCGCGCTCGCGCGGCCGGCTCGCCCTCGCGCTCCTGGGCGACCTCGGTGGCCTCACCGCGCTGGCCGCGGCGGCCCGGTGGCGCCCGTGGCGGGACGGTGCGGCGGCCGCGTGGCGCCGCGCGCGGGCGCCGCTGGTCGCCAACGCCCTGCTGGCGTGCGCCCTCGTCGCGGTTGGGGGCTGGTCGCTCTACGTGCTCACCTGGCCCCTGCCCTGGGCCACGTGGTACCGGGTCGTCACGCGCATTCGCAACATCGCCGAGCACGGCCTGGTCCCCGGCGCCGAGGACCCGTTGCGGAGCGCCCGCAGCATCGGCGCGGGGCGGCTGGCGCGGGCGCTGGTGGCCCCCTACGGGGTGAACTACCACCTCGAGCATCACCTGCTCGTGTTCGTGCCCTGCTGGAAGCTCGACCAGGTGCACGCGATGCTGCTGGCCAAAGGATACGGCGAGCGCATGGAGCGCGCCCGCGGCTACCTCGAGATCCTGAGCCGCGCCGCCGCGGGTCGGGGTACTCGCCGCGCCCGCTGAGGAGGAAGTCGGGACGCTCCCGCCGCGCTCACGCCGGCAGGCGGGGCCGGTCCGCGAGGACGGCGATGCGGGCCAGCACGTCCCGTAACTCATCGCGCTCGGCGCGGAGTCGCGCGAGGTCGGCCTGGAGCTGGTCGATGCCCGCCACCCGGTCTCGCAGGTCCTTCACCTCGTGCGCGATCGCCAACAGGTGCCCTTGCAGGTCGTTCACGTGATCGATCCTTTCCGTGGATTGGTCCGCGTGACAGACAGTGTACGGCGCAGGGCCCTCCACCGGTCGCATGTTTGCGCGCGGCCCGGTTGTCCGGCCGGCCCACTTGACGCTATGCTCTGCCGGTGAAGCCCCGCGAGGAGACCGTCACCGTCGGCGCGACCCGGGTGCAGGTCCTCATCGGTGGCGAGGGCGAGCCCCTGCTGGTCCTCCACGGGGCGGGTGGCAACCGCGGCTGGCTTCGCTGGATGGACGCGGTGGCGGCGCGCCACACGATCTACGCGCCGACCCATCCCGGCTTCGGCCGCTCGGACCCGGCCGACTGGATGGAAGGAATCGACGACCTGGCCCGCTTCTACCTGTGGTTCCTCGACGTGATGGGGCTCCGCCGGGTGCACCTGCTCGGCCACTCCATCGGGGGATGGACCGCGGCCGAGATGGCCACGATGTGCCCGGGCGTCGTCGATCGCCTGGTGCTGGTGGCCCCCGCCGGCCTCAAGCCCGAGGTCGGCGAGATCCTCGACATCTTCTACTACCCGCCGGAAGAGCTCTTCAGGCTCACCGTGCTCGATCCGGCGACGATCCCGGAGCGCGAGCGGCTCTTCGGCCGGCCTCCCACGCCCGAGGAGGCGGAGATCGCCCTGCGCAACCGGGAGATGACGGCCCGTCTCACCTGGAAGCCCTACATGTTCAACCCGCGGCTCCCGCACTTCCTGCCGCGGGTGACCGCGCCCACCCTGCTGCTGTGGGGGCGCGAGGACGGCATCGTTCCCGTGATCTGCGGCGAGCAGTACCGACGGCTCCTTCCCCACGGCACGCTGCGGGTGCTCGAGCGCTGTGGCCACCTGCCCCTGATCGAGAAGCCGGACGAGTTCGCGGGGCTGGTGCTCGACTTCCTCCGGAGGGCGTGAGGTGAAGCTCTACTACTTCAGCGAGATGCCCCACCACGAGTACCCGGACGCCGAGGGCGACAAGTACCCCTCGCTGCGCCTCGCCTTCCCCAACACGTTCTTCTCGCCGGAGATCGCGCAGCGTAACTACCAGCGCTATCTCGACGAGTACGACGCGGCGGACCAGGCGGGCTTCGACGGGCTCATGATCAACGAGCACCACTCCACGCCCTCCTGCGTGAACGTCTCGGCCAACATGACCGCCGGCATCCTGGCCCGGACTACTCGTAACGCGAAGCTCTTGATCCTGGGCAACATCCTGCCGATCCAGGACAACCCGGTGCAGATGGCCGAGCAGGTGGCGATGGCCGATCTCATCTCGAGTGGGCGCGTGCTGAGCGGCTTCGTGCGCGGCGTGGGAGTCGAGAGCTGGTGGGCGAACAGCAATCCGGTCCACAACCGCGAGCGCTTCGAGGAGTGCCACGACCTGATCATCAAGTGCTGGACCACCCCGGGCCCGTTCCGGTGGGAGGGCCGGCACTACCACTTTCGCCACGTTAACCCGTGGTGCCTGCCGCTGCAGAAGCCGCACCCGCCGATCTGGGTGCCGGGCACCGCGAGCCCCGAGACCGCGGTGTGGGCCGGGCGCATGGGCTACACGTACGTGCCGTTCCTGGTCTCCTTCGAGGTGGCGCGGGAGCTCTTCGATTTCTACCGCCGGGGCGCGGCGGAGGCCGGGCGTACCGTGACCCCGGACAAGCTCGGATTCCTGATCTGCGCGGTCACCGCGGACACCCGGGCGCGGGCCCTCGAGGCCGGCCGCCACTTCGTGTGGCGCATGGGGCCGACCCTGCGGGGGCCGATCGAGTACTTCTCGCCGGTGGGCATGCGCTCGCGGGCGGCGAGCCAGTTCGCCCTCAAGGCCCGGTCGGTCTCGCTGTCGACGATGAGCTACGAGGAGCTGGTGGAGAGCTACTACATCGTGGCCGGCACGCCCGACGAGGTCGCGGACCGGTTCGCGCACGTTCGCCGGGAGCTGGGCATCGGGCACCTGCTGCTCGAGGCCCAGGAGTCGCGCATGGACCACGCCACCACCATGCGGTCCATCGAGCTGATGGGGAAGAGCGTGATCCCGGCTATGGCGAGGATCTGAGCGCCGGGGGCTGGTGCTCGAGCCACCAGCGGGCGATGTCCACCCGCCGGGCGAACCACACCCCCGGGAACCGCCGGGCGTACTCGAGGAACTCCACGAAGGCGCGGGACCGGGCCGGGGTCCCCGCGATGCGGCAGTGCAGGCCGATCGACATCATGCGCGGGACCCGCTGGGCCTCGGCGTAGAGGCAGTCGAAGGCCGAGCGCATGTACTCGGTGAAGGCGCCCACGCTGGTGAGCCCGCCGCGCCAGAAGCGCGCGTCGTTGTGGCCGCAGATCTCGTGCCCGGCCGCGACCAGCGCGCGCGCCACGCGGGGGTTGCGCTCGAGGGCCCGGGCGCAGGCCCACCAGGACGCCGGCACGCCCGCGCGCCGGCAGGTCTCGAGGATGCGCCACACGCCGACCCGGCTGCCGTACTCGAAGAAGGACTCGTTGAAGAGATCGCGCCGGTCCGGGGGCACCGGCGACGGGACCTCGCCCATGGTCTCGCGTCGGGGCCCGTCGAGGAGCGAGTACTCGGCCCCCTCCTCGTACGAGACCGAGATCTGGACGGCCAGGCGGGCGCCGTTCGGCCAGGGGACGACGGGCGGGGTATCGGCGTAACCGACGAAGTCGCGCTCCATGGGGGCTCCGACCGGACCGCACCGTAGCACAATCCGGCGGGATCGGGAGCGCGGATCAGCGCATCTCGAACGGAATCTCGCGCGCGGGAGTGTAGACGGCGGCCGCGCCCTGGCCGGGAGGCTCGGGGAAGGGGTACTCGCTGGCGATGCGAGCCCGGATGAGCTGCACGAGCTGGGGATAGGACGAGCCCCGGATCACCCGGTCGAACTGGGAGCGGTAGTTGGCCACGAGGCTGATGCCCTCGATGTTGACGTCGCGGACCACCCAGCGCCGGTTCTGGTAGACGAGCGTGTGGGTCAGCGGGATCAGGCGCCCGCCCCGCGCCAGGATCGCGGTCTGCACCGTCGCGGTGTCGCGGTCCACCGTCTCGCCGATGAACTGCACGGTGGCCCCGCCGGCGCGCCCGTCGACCTCGGCCACCGAGGCGAGCCAGTAGACGAAGCCGCGCTGGACGAAGTCGGCGAACAGGCGCGTGAACTCCTGCTGCTCGGCCGCGGTGCGCGCCTGCCACTGCCGGCCCAGCGAGCGCTCCGCCGCGTCACGGAAGTCGAATACGCGACTGAAGAGGGCGCGGATGGCCACCAGGCGCTCGAGCGGACGCTGCTCGGTGCTCGGATCGGTCAAGATGACGTTGGCGTCGTGGAAGACGCCACGGAGCACCTCGGTGGGCGCCCCCGCTTCGGCAAGACTTGCTTGACTCAGGCCGGCAACAAAAATTGCGCAGGTGATCAGTCGTGAGAGCGTCAAAGTGTTCATGGTTCGACCGATTCCATGACGTGCATCGCCTGTGCCACGACCGCGGTGGGGCCGGCGGCGCCCAGATGCGCGTACAAGGCTGGACCCCACGATCGGCGCGGACCGATCGCGTCCTTTCCGACACAGGCGGTGTACCGATTGGCGACGGTACCGGGTGCGGCGGGTCAGACCGTGAAGCGGATGTCGGAGCCGTGGGTCGGATAGGCGTAGAGGGCCTGCTGGAGCTCCTCGGCGCGGATCCTCGAGCGCACCGCCAGCGCGAAGAGATTGATCACCTCGTCGGCGTGCGGCCCCAGCAGGTGCGCCCCGATGACGCGGCCGCTTCCCTCCTCGATCAGGACCTTGAAGCCCGAAACCGTCTCGCCGACGCGCCGGGTGTTGAACCAGCCCGAGGTGTCCTGGTGCCGCGTCCGGAACTTGCAGCCGGCGGCCCGGGCGGCCGCCTCGGTGAGGCCGACGGAGGCGAGCGGCGGCAGGGTGAACACCGCGGAGGCGATGCCCTCGTAGTTCACCGCGCGGCGGTTGCCCTCGAGCAGGTTCGTGGCCAGCACGCTCGCGTCGTGATCGGCCTTCGGCGTGAGCTTGGGGCCGCGCGCGGCCGCGTCGCCGCCCGCGTAGACTGCGGGGTTCGAGACGCTCTGGAGGTACTCGTTCACGCGGACGCCCTGCCGCTCCCGCTCGACGCCGCCGGCCTGCAGGTCCAGGTCGTCGAGCTCGGGAACTCGCCCCGCGCTGTGCACCGCCACGTCCGCCACCAGCCGCCGCTCCTCTCCGCGCCGGCTCCCCCGCACCACCAGGCGTGCCCCGTCCGCCTCCACGCCCCGGACCTCGGTCTCGAGCTCGACCCGGATCCCGATCGCCCGCGACCGCTCGACCAGCGCGTCGACCAGGTCGGGATCGAAGCCTTCGAGCGGGCGCGTGCCGCGATGCACGATCGTGGCGCGAACCCCCGCGCGGGCCACCACGTGGGCGAACTCGAAGGCCACGTAGCCGCCGCCCACGAAGATCATCTCGGGCGGCAAGTGGTCCAGGTCGAGGAAGGCGTCGCTGGTCGTGAGCCGGTCCGCGCCGGGAAACGCGAGCGGGGCCGGCACGGAGCCCGCCGCGACCACGACCCGACGCCCGATGAGTCGGTCGTCGCCGACGGCCAGCGTGGTCGGCCCCACGAAGCGGGCGCGCCCGCGGAACTGCTCGACGCCCATGCGGGCCCACGCCTGCTCGGTGCGCTCGGTGGTCGGATCGACCAGGGCGTGCTTGAAGCGCATGAGCGCGGGCCAGTCGATGGTGAGGGTACCGGCCGGCACCCCGGTCGTGGCCAGGTCGCGCGCCGCGTGGACCGCCTCGGCCGCGCTCACCAGGATCTTCTTCGGCACGCAGCCGCGGAGCGCGCACGTGCCCCCGAACGGGCGCCGGTCGACCACCGCCACCGTCCAGCCCGCCTCCCGGCAGCGCGAGACCACCGCCGAGGTCACGCCGGTTCCCACCACGACCAGGTCGAAGTGCCGGTCCACGGGTCTAGTATGACGCGCGTGGCAAGGGTGGCGGTTCGACCTACTCGATCAGCTCGTCCGCCCGCAGCAGGAGCGAGCGCGGAATCGTCAGTCCGAGGGTCCGGGCGGTCCGGAGGTTGATCAGCAGCTCGAACGTGGTCGGCTGCTCGACCGGCAGATCCGCCGGGCTCGCACCCCGGAGGATCTTGTCGACGTAGGTCGCGGCCTGGCGCCAGTACGCGACCGAGTCGGCGGACCACGAGATGAGGCCCCCGGCGGCCACGAATCGCCGGGCGGGGCCGCCGAAGACCGTGGCCAGCTTCATCTCGGTGGCGAACCGGACGATGTCGTCGCCCCGGATCTGCGCCACCTGGTCGGTCATGACGATGAGGCCCTCGACGGCCATCCGGCGAAGCGTGACGAAGGCGGCGTCGAAGTCCTCGGGCCGGCTCACCTCGACGAAGCGAATGGTCCGCTGGCGCGCCGCGGCCGCCCGCTCGAGGGCCTGCCGGTACCGGTCCGCCGCCGGATACCCGCGGCTCCACAGGACCGCGATGCGCGATACGCCGGGGATCTCGGCGAGCAGCTCGACGAGCTTGGCGGTCTGCTCGGGGGAGACGTCGAAGGTCACGCCAGTGACGTTGCCGCCCGGGCGGGCCAGGGTCTTCACGAGCCCCACCTCGACCGGCGTGGTGGCGCCGACCATCACGATCGGGATGGTCTCGGTCACCTGACGGGCCGCCAGCGCGTTCGGCGTTCCGCCCGCGACGATCAGGCTCACCCGGGACTCGGCCAGCTCGGCCGCGAGGCCGGGAAGCCGCTCGTATCGTCCCTCCGCCCAGCGATACTCGAAGGCGATGTTCTGCCCCTCGACCCAGCCCCGCTCTCGCAGCTCCGCCTGGAACGCGCCCAGCAGCTTGGTGTTCTCCGCGGAGGGCGTGCTGGCCGCGAGGTGGCCCACCCGGTGGACCTTCCCGGGCTGCTGGGCCGCCGCGGCGAGCGGCGCGGCGAGAAGGCCACCGACCAGGCTGGCGAGGAAGCCTCGACGCTCCATCGGGAGATCGCCCCCCGGCGGCCGCCCGTCGCGATTCGAGCCGCGGGACGGATTCATGGGGTTCATTCTAGCTGAGGTAGACTCGAAGGCGACCGCCCGATGACCCCCGACACGCCGCCGGCCCCGCCGCCGCAGAGACCGCCCGGCGAGGTGTCGGTCCCGCCGCACTGGCGACTGCGGCGGTTCTTCGCCGAGCTCGGCCCCGGGCTCATCACCGGAGCCGCCGACGACGACCCCTCCGGCATCTCCACCTACTCGGTTGCCGGCGCGGCCTTCGGCTACGCGCCGCTGTGGACCGCGCTGCTCTCCTTTCCCCTGATGGCCGCGGTTCAGCTGATGTGCGCGCGCCTCGGCATGGTGTCGGGCCGCGGGCTCGCGAGCGTGATCCGGCACCGCTACCCGCGCCGGGTGCTCTGGGGCGCGTGCGGCCTGCTGATCGTCGCGAACGTCATCAACATCGGAGCGGACCTGGGCGGGATGGCCGCGGTGACCGAGATGGTGACCGGCGTGAGGGCGGTCGTCTGGACGCCGCTCTACGCGGGCCTCATCGTCTCCCTGCTGTTCTGGTCTTCCTACCGGCAGATCGCCCGCGTCTTCAAGTGGCTCACGCTCGTCCTGTTCGCCTACGTCGTGACCGCGTTCCTGGCCCACCCCGACTGGTGGGCCGTCCTTCGGGCCACCGTGATCCCGCACGTCGAGTGGTCGAACGGATATCTCGCGATCTTCGTCGGCATCCTCGGCACCACGATCTCGCCCTATCTCTTCTTCTGGCAGGCGGCGCAGGAGGTCGAGGAGGATCGGGCGGCCGGCCGGCGGACCGTCCAGCAGCGTCGCGGCGCGACCGACGACGAGCTCCGGCGCGCGCGGACCGATGTCCTCGCCGGCATGTTCTTCTCGAACGTGGTCATGTACTTCATCATCCTCACGACGGCCGCGACCCTGCACGCGAGCGGGCAGACGAGCATCGCCACCGCCCGCCAGGCCGCCGAGGCGCTCCGCCCGCTGGCCGGCGACGGGGCGTACTGGCTCTTCGCGATCGGGCTGATCGGCACCGGGATGCTCGGGGTCCCGGTCCTGGCCGGCTCCTGCGCCTACGCGGTTGCGGAGGCCGAGGGCTGGCGGGGCTCGCTCGAGGACACTCCCCGCCTCGCCCGGCGCTTCTACGCGGTGGTGGCCGTCGCGATGCTGGTGGGGCTCGTTCTGAACTTCGTCCGTCTCGACGCGGTGACCATGCTGTTCTGGTCGGCGGTCGTCAACGGGGTGCTCGCCTCGCCGCTGATCGTGCTGGTCGTGCTGCTCACCGGCGACCGCGCCGTCATGGGCAAGCGCGTCAACCCGCCGCTGCTGCGGTGGCTGGGCTGGGCGACCGCCGCGGTCATGAGCGCGGCGACCCTGGGGATGTTCCTGACGTTCTGAGCGAGTATCAGGGACGCGGCTTGGTGGGCCACGGCCGCGCGGCGCCCTCCGTGGGCGGGGGGCCTCCGGTGGTCGGCTCCGCCACCGACTCCTCCTCCGCGCTCTCGTCCATCAACGCCCACGTGAGAGAGCGGCCCCGCGTGGTCCGGCGCGGGGAGCCGAACCATACCCTCCCCTGCTCGTCCAGCCCGAGCAAGTTCCAGCCATCGCCCTGCGTCACGACCACGATCTGCTTGAGTCCATTCATCGGCGCTCTCCCATGCTCGGTTCTCGGGTTCAACGGACGGACTGTAGCACGCGGCCCGAGATGGCCCTCGAGTCTCCGCCCCGCCCGACCGATGAAGGAGGGGAGGAACTGGGTCCAATGACCGCCTTCGTCGCGCGCCAGGACCCAGCCTAGCGACCGGAGGGCGTCGGATCCCTTCGGGGCGCGGACTGCGCCTCGGGGGGCAAGCACATGTAGCCCAGCCGGGTGATGCCCGCGGCCGGCGCGGCGCTCGAGAGCTCGAGGGCCTTGGCGTTACACGCCTGCGGCGACGGGAAGCGGCCGACGAACACCATGCGGAGCGGCTCGTGGCCCGTCATGCGCTCCTCCCACAGATCCCACGGCTCGTCCGCCGAGCCCGCGGTCGCGGCGGCGAGCAGGATGCAGGCCGCCGCCACGTGGATCGCCCGCATGCCCTCACTTGTAGCCTCATCCGGACGGCTCGGCAAAGGGAAGGCAAAGCGCTACCGATTGCTCCCGGGATCGCCGACCGCGGAGACACAGCGGCCGAGACGGAGGGCCAAGGCTTGTGCCTCGTGGAAATTGTCCGCGTCGGTGGCCTTCCGGCTCAGGCGCTCGGCCTCGCCGCCCTTGGCCGCCCGGGCCTCGAGGCACGCCCGCTCCGAGTCGTACTCTCCGTCGCGGTACCACCGCGGCTGGGGCACGTCGGGCACGCGCGCATACAGGTGGCTCCGCGGGTCGTAGGTCGCGGGCGGCACCAGGAGATACCACGTCACGACCGCGGCGGCCCGCGATGGCCACGAGGAGCCGAGCGCGGCGGCGAGCACGGCGATGCCGGTCAGCAGCACCCTCGGCGATGAGCGTGATCGGACCACGCCGCTGTCCATGGAACGAAGGATACTCCCTCCGGCGGCACCGGTCAGGGCTCGAGCGCCACGTACAGCTCTCCGCCGTCGTCCTTGAGCCGATAGCTGCGGAGCCCTTCCAGGGCGTCGCCCAGGGGGGCGCCGGTCCGGATGTCGAACTGCCACATGTGCTCGAGGCAGGTCAGGACCGAGCCGTCGTGGATGCCCTGCTCCAGCGGGATGGTCTCGTGCGGGCACAGCGCCTGGAAGGCCACGTACGCGTCGCCGGCATGGACGATGAGGACGTTGACACCGCCGACCGAGAACTCCTTCATCCCGTTCGTCGGCACCTCGGCGGCGGGCCCCACCCGCCTCCACGCGGGCCCCGACCCGGCGGGCGGCGGCGTTCCGGCGCGGGCGGCGGCGGCCTGCTTGATCGCCGCCAGCTCGGCCTCGCCGAGCTTGTTCGCGCCCGGCTTGCCGGGGGCGTAGCGCAGGCGCTCGACCGGCCGGCCCCCGACGATGTGGGAGGCGAAGATCTCGTCGAGGTCCGACTCCTGGACCCCGGCGTACCAGACGTCGTCCGGGTAGAAGACGATCATCGGCCCCCGCCCGCACTGCGAGAAGCAGCCCGCCTTGTTGATGCGCACATCGGCAGTCCGGCCGGCCTGCTTCGCCCGCTCCCGGAGGATCTTGACGAACTTCTCGGTGTCGCCCTGCTCGGGGCAGGTCTCCCCGCTCGTGCACACGAACACGTGCTGCTCGTACTGGCCCATCGTCGCTCCTTTCGGGCTTAGCTGAACTTGTCGTACCGGATGTCGGCGGGCGACAGTCTCGCCTCGCGCAGCAGCAAACGCAAGCTCGCGTCCACCATCGGGGGCGGGCCCGCCACGTAGGCGCGGACGCCGGCGAAGCGGCCTTTCATCCGCTCGCCGGCCACCGCGTGGACGAGCCCGCGCGTGAACGCGAGGCCCGGATGGGCCCCGGGCAGGGTCCCGGCGACGTCCTCGTCCGACAGCGCGACGGTGACGGCCAGGCGCGGTCGATAGCGGGCCTGCAGCGCGTGCAGCTCGTCGAGGAAGAAGCGGTCCCGCTCGGAGCGGACGCCGAAGAAGACGTGGCCGTCCCACTCGGCGAAGTGGCCCGCCTCGCCGGCGCACTGGAGGATCGACATCATGCCGGCGATCCCGCTGCCTCCCGCGATGCACAGCACGTGCTTCCGGAGGCCGGGATGGAAGGTGGCATGCCCGAGGGGCGCGAAGACGCCGACGGGCGTGCCGTCGACCTCGCGGCCGAAGAGCCACTCGCTCACCGCTCCGCCCGGCTTCTTCTTCACGACGAACGACAGGCGCCGGGCGGCCCGCTCGAAGCTCACCATCGAGTAGGCGCGGGCCCCCGCGATGCCCGGCACGGTGAGGAGCGCGAACTGGCCCGCCGCGAAGTCGAGCGGCCGGTCGAGATCGACGTCGAACGCGACCACGTCGTGGGTCAGCCGGCGCAGGCCGCGCACGCGCCCACCCAGCGCCCCCGGCCGCGGTGCGCCCGCGTCGCCCGACTTGAGGACGCCGACCTCGAGGACGCAGTCCTCGCGCGCCACGCACTGGCACATGAGCAGCTCGGCGGGGCCCTTGAGATAGCGGCTCCCCGGGGCGTCCACCCACTCGCTCTCGACCCGACCGCTCACGAGCCGGGCCTTGCACGTGCCGCAAGTGCCGGTGCCGCACTCGTAGGGCAGCTCGATGCCGCTCCGGAGGCCGGCGTGGAGTATCTTCTCGCCGGGTCCGGACTCGAAATCGCGCGCCCCGCTCCGGGCGGTGACGACGACCTTCACCGCCGCGCTCAGACCGGCTTGTCGCCGGCGATCTGGACCCGCCGCATGACCCGGCGGAACCGCCCGGCGTCGTGCACGGCCAGGTGCTTGACGCACCGGTTGTCCCAGAACGCGACCGATCCATTGGCCCAGCGGAAGCGGCAGGTGAACTCGGGCCGGTGGCCGTGATCGAGCAGGAAGCCGAGCAGCGGCGCACTCTCGGCCTCGGTCATGCCGTCGAAGCGGATGGTGTAGGAGTGGTTGACGAAGAGCAGCTTGCGCCCGGTCTCCGGGTGCGTGCGCACGACGGGATGCGTGCTGACCGTCTCCTCCCAGCCCTCCTCGCGCACCTTCGTCGCCCGGTAGGCGTTCAGCCCGGCCTGGGGGCCGGCCACCTTGCGATCGCTGTGGACGGCCCGCAGGCCCTCCAGCAGGCGCTTCATGCCGGCGGACAGCGACTCGTACGCGAGATACTGGCTGGCGAAGAGCGTGTCACCGCCGTAGGGAGGCACCTCGATGGCATAGAGGATCGCTCCCATCGGGGGCTCCGCCACCATGGTGGTGTCGGTGTGCCACTCCTCCCCGACGATTCGCACATCGTCCGGGTCTCGGCGGATCTCGATGATCTCGGGATCGGGGACGACGCTCGCATAGTTGGGGTGCACGAAGATCTCGCCGAAGCGCCGCGCGAGCGCCTTGTGCCGGGCCGCGTCGAAGTGCTGGTCGCGGAAGAAGACGACGCAGTGATCGAGGAGCGCCCGCCGGATGGCGGCCACGCTCGTCTCGTCGAGATCGGCGCCCAGGTCGACGCCGTGGAGCTCGGCTCCCAGGGAGCCGGTGATGGGACGGACCTCGATCGGCATCGCAGCCATGTCCTCTCTCCCTCCGGATCAGTACAGGTTCTTCCGGTAGCCGTCCTGCAGGCGTCGGTCGAGCTCCTCGACCGTCATCGTGCTGAGCTTGGCGTGGTCGCGGAACATCTGAGCCGGCGAGGCCAGCCCGGCGAGGTCCGGCCAGCGCGCGGGCTCCCAGAGGCCGGAGCGCTTCACGCACTTCGCGCAATGGAGGAAGGATTCTTCCACGTCCACCGCGATGGCGAGCTGCGGGGTCTTGCCCTGGGCGGCGAGGCGCGTCAGCCACTCGGGGTCGCGCACGATCCGGGCGCGGCCGTTGACCCGCAGCGTCTCCTCGCTGCCCGGGACCAGGAAGATGAGCCCGATGCCGGGGTTCTCGAGGAGGTTCCGCATCCCGTCGAAGCGCTTGTTGCCCGGGCGGTCCGGGATCAGCAAGGTCCGCTCGTTCACCACCAGGAC
The DNA here is from genome assembly GCA_035493135.1 of Verrucomicrobiia bacterium. Taxonomy (GTDB): domain Bacteria; phylum Methylomirabilota; class Methylomirabilia; order Rokubacteriales; family CSP1-6; genus CAMLFJ01. The sequence goes on along the minus strand of DATJIR010000345.1, from coordinate 8,425 downwards.
GAAGCCGGGGGCATCGCCCTTGGGGCTCACGTCGCAGCGACCCGTGCGGTCCGCGGTGGCGACGAGCACGAAAGGCGCCCGCGCGATGAAGGCCCGGCAATGCTCGTCGATCCGGCCGACGTCCTTGCGGAGGGCGATCTCGGAGGGCTCGCCCATCAGCGCGCGCAGCTCGTCGATGGTGGCCACCACGTCCGTGAATTCGGTCGGTCCGTCCGCTCCGCTCATGCCCGCCTCCCGGGAAGGTCTCTCGTGCACCAGAAAGATACCACCACCGGGCGCGCCCGTCCGTTTCAAGCGTCGCGCGTGCCCGGATTGGATGAGTACAAACCGCGTGTTCGGTCGGATACTGGACGGCGGCCGACATGTCCGAGCCCGCCAGCGACGTCGGGAATCGAGTCCAGCCCGCCCCGCGGGGCGGGCCGGAGTCCACCTACGCCTGGACCCGGCTCTTCGCCGCCCTGCTGCTGTCGGCCATCGGCGGCGTCGGCATGTGGTCGGTGATCGTGGTGCTGCCGGCCGTCCAGGCCGAGTTCGGAGTCGCGCGCTCCTCCGCGTCGCTGCCCTACACCGTGACGATGATCTCGTTCGGCTTCGGGGGCATCCTGATGGGGCGCCTCTCGGACCGGTTCGGCATCCGCGGTCCCGTCGTGGGCGGGGCGATCTTCCTGGGTATCGGGTATCTCCTGGCCAGCCAGGCGACGAGCCTCTGGCAGTTCGTCCTGGCCCAGGGCCTGCTGGTGGGCGTCGCCGGCTCGGCCACGTTCGCGCCGCTCATCGCCGACACCTCGCACTGGTTCACCCGCCGGCGCGGTCTGGCCGTGTCGATCATCTCGAGCGGCAGCTACCTGGCGGGAACGGTCTGGCCCCCGGTGGTGCAGCAGTTCATCCAGAGCGTGGGCTGGCGGCGGACCTTCCTGGGCATCGCGGTCTTCTGCGTGGCGAGCATGGTGCCGCTCACGCTGGCTCTGCGGCGCCGGTCGCCGCTGCTCGCGTTTCCCCCCGAGGTCACGCGGGCGACGTCCTGGTCGTCGCGGCCCCTCGGCATGTCGCCGGCGGCGCTGCAGACCGTCCTGATCATCGCGGGGCTCAGCTGCTGTGTCGCGATGTCGATGCCGCAGGTCCACATGGTCGCCTACGCCGGCGACCTGGGCCACGGCGCGGCGCGGGGCGCGCAGATGCTCTCGCTGATGCTCGCCACGGGTATCGTCAGCCGTCTGGCCTCGGGATGGATCTGCGACCGCATCGGCGGGCGGCGCACGCTCCTGCTGGGCTCGAGCCTGCAGGCCCTGGCCCTCGTGCTCTTCCTGCCCTTCGATGGCCTCGCCTCGCTGTATATCCTGTCGGCGCTCTTCGGCCTGTCCCAGGGCGGGATCACGCCCGCCTACGCGGTCATCATCCGGGAGTTCTTCCCCCCCGAGGAGGCCGGGGTGCGGGTCGGCACCGTGCTGATGGCGACCTTGTTCGGCATGGCGCTCGGCGGGTGGATGTCCGGCGTGATCTACGACCTGACCGGCTCCTACCAGGCCGCGTTCGTCAACGGCATCCTGTGGAACTTGCTGAACATCGGGATCGCGGTGGGGTTGCTCCGGCAGCCGGGCCGGCCGGTCGAGCAGGCCTGGCGCTAGCCGGCGAGGCGGCTCAGGCGGACGGCGCCTTGTGCAGCTGGCCGTTCTTCATGATCATCAGGAGGGCGTCCTGCCGCTGAAGGCGCTTGATGTCGGTCAGCGGGTCGCCGTCTACGAGCAGCAGGTCCGCGAGGTAGCCCGGCTTCACCTGCCCCAGCTCGTGGGGGCGCCCCATGATCTCGCCGCCCATGCGGGTGGCCGCCACCAGCGTCTCCATCGGGGAGAAGCCGAGCAGGTCCACGAAGAGCAGCAGGTCCCGCGCGTACGTCCCGTGCGGGTTCCAGGCGAAGCCGTAGTCGCCGCCCGGTAGCACGCGAATGCCGCGCTTGCGCATCTGGCCCATGGTGTCGACCGACACCTCCAGCTCGTCCAGGAGGCCACGATCGCGCGCCATCTGCGGGGTGAACCCCCATTCGCTGGCCGCGTAGCACGCCTGGTAGGTGAGCCCCACCGCCGGGGCCACGAAGCACCAGTCGCGGCTGGCCTCGAGCAGGTCGAGGGCTTCCTGGTCCGCGAAGTTGGCGTGGTAGATGATGGGGACCCCGTGGCGCACGCACATCTTCACCGACTCGGCGCTTCGGGCGTGGGCGCAGATCCGCACCGCGCCGGCCCGTGCGATCTCCGCGGCCGCCGCGACCTCGGCGTCGGTCATCACCGCGCGCTGCGAGCGCGAGTTCCGCGGCCCGGTGTCGCCCGAGATGTTGAGCTTCAGGAGATCGGTGCCCTCGCGCACGAGCAGGCGGCAGACCCGGCGGATCTCGTCCGGCCCGTCGGCCACCCACGCGAAGGTCGGCGTCTCCAGATGCGGCAGGTGGAGCGCGTTGTCGTCACCCAGCCCGCCGGTGACGGTGATCTCCGGGCCGTTGGCCAGGTAGCGCGGGCCCGGGATACGCCCCGCCTCGATCTCGTTGCGGATCACGATGTCCAGCCGGGGCTTGGCCGACGCCGCCGACAGGACGCTCGTGTACCCGCAATCGAGCAGGGTCTTGGCGTTCCGCATCGTCACCAGCACGTGCTCCTCGGGGGGCAGGCGGGTGAAGTCGGCGTTACTTGCGGCGTCGGGGTAGCTCACGTGGCCGTGCGGCTCGATGAGCCCCGGCATCAGGGTGGCGCCGGCGCCGTCGATGACCCGCGCCGACCCGCGCGGCAGGCCGCCGCCACCCTGCACCGCGACGATGCGCTGACCCTCGACCAGGACGTCGCCGGGAAACGGCGCCGTCCCGGTGCCATCGAGGATCATCGCGTTCGCGATGAGGGTGCCGGCCATGGGGCGGAAAACGCTAAGCCTTCTTCTTGGTGGTCGCGCGAACCGGCGTCTTCGTCAGCGGCGCCTTCGTCATCGGCGCCCTCTTCTTCAGATTTGCCATCTGCAGGATCTTCGCGCGCTCCTTTGCCTTTGCTTCCTGCTTGCCGCGCTCGCGGAGCTTCGCGAGGTGCTCCTCGCGCGCAGCCTCGACCTTCTGGAGAACGGCGAGCATCCGGGGACTGATTGCCATGAGTGCCGAGTCCTTTCGTGGCCGACGCCCTGAGAAGCGGCGGCAGCAATCGGACTGTAAAGTACCATAAAGAATGCGGTTTCGCCAGTTATTGTGCTTTGGAGCGCTCACTCCCTCCCCGCCTTCCCTCCCAGACACTGCCTCCGAACGTCGTGATGAAGATCCTCGCCGGGTCGCGCGGATCGACGATCACGCGGTGGGCCCATTTGAAGTCGAACCCGGGGATGCGGCTCCATGTGAGGCCGCGATCCACAGACCGCCAGGCGGCGGACTCGAAGCCCGCCGCGTAGAGCACCCGGTGATCGTGGGGATCGACCGTCACGTCGTACACGTGCTGGTCCTCGGCGAGGATCCGGCGCCATGTCGCGCCGGCATCCGTCGAGAGATAGATGCCCCCGTCCTTCGCCCCCTCGCTGGTGCTCCGGCCCCAGGCGGCCAGGTACAGACGGGCGGGATCATGCGGGTCGATGGCCACCCCGTTGGGACCGTTGACGCCCGGGGGCAGCGGCACGCGGGTCCAGCGCTCCGCGCCGTCGGTGGAGCGGTAGAGCGCGCCGTCGCCGGCGTTCGCGAAGGAGCCGTCATCGCTGCGGCGGGCGATCACGAGGTAGAGCGTGCCATTCGTGTCGAGCGCGAGGCGCCAGGCCAGCGGCTGCGCGCCCTCGAGGCCGCCGTTCTTCAGGGCCCAGTGCTCTCCCCCGTCGGTGGACTTGAACACGCCCCGCCCGAACCCAGTGACGTACAGGGCGCCCGCGGGATCCCGCAGGATGTGGGTGGCGGCGGTCTGCGACATCCCGGAATTCTGCACGCGCCACGTGCGCCCTCCGTCGTCGCTGCGGACGACCCCGCCGTCGTAGGTCTCCGGCGATCGGTTCCGCCACATCTTGGGCCGTGGTAGGTCGTGCACGCCGCTCATGACCGCCCACATCCGCCCCCGCACGGTCGAGTCGAGCTCCATCCAGTACGTGGTGTTGGTCCACGATCCCGGCACGCCGCTGCGGGTCGCGCTGTGCCAGCTGGCCCCGCCGTTGTCGCTGGCGAAGAGACCGATATCCGTGTACCCGATGAACAGATGCTGCGGGTCGAACGGATCGAAGTGGACGCCGTAGCTCGTGGTGACGTCGAGGCCGTTGGTCGTCCAGCCGCCATCGGGCGTGCGAGTGGAGTAGACCGCTTCCCAGGACACGCCGCCGTCGAGCGTACGGAGCGCACGTCCGTAGTCGGTGGCGTACACGACGTCGGGTGAGCCGGGCGCCACCCCGAGCCCGAGCGGGTTGCCGACCCACTCCGCGTCGAAGCGCTCGGTGAGCCAGGCATCGCGAATGTTCCGCCAGACGGGCGTCCAGTGACGGCCGCCGTCGACGGTCTTGGCGACGCCCCTCGTGGCCCGGATCGGCGCGCGAAGGTCCGAATAGGAGACGTATGCGACGTCGGGCCGCGTGGGGCTGGCTGCGATGGCGGTGGCGCGTCCCCGGAAGCCCGGCAAGGAGGACGGGCTCCAGGTCACGCCGCCATCTCCGGTCACGAAGATGGCCCCGCCCGCCGTGGCGTAGAGGCGTGGTGGAGACCCCGTCACGTCGGTGAAGACCCCCGGGGACGCCCCGGCGCGCCAGCTGCCGGCCTCCCGCCGGTGGATGGCATCCCGCCCCGCGACGTACAGGGTGCGGTCGCCCCGGTTCGAGCGCGGGTCGATCCACATCCGTTGCGGGCGCCCGGGCAGTTCGCCGGCCGCCTGCCGCCATCCGGCGCCGCCGTCCCGAGAGAGCCACAGGCCGGAGCCGATCGCGAGATACAGCACGCGCGAGTCTTCGGGATCGATGGCCATCGCGCCGACCTCGCCACGCGGCCCACCCGCGACGTGATACGTGGGGGATGCATGGTCGTCGCCCATCGTGATCTTCGTGATCGCGCTCGGAAAGAACCGGGCCCAGGTCGTGCCGCCGTCGGAGCTGCGGAACAGCGCTCCGGCCTTGGCGTAGATCAGGCGCGGATCGGTCGGATCGAAGAGAAAGAACTCGACGGGTGCGCCCAGATTGAAGTGGCGCCAGTGGCCTCCGGCGTCGGTGGTGATGTAGTTGCCCGTCATGTCGCAGGCGATGAGCGCGGTGCGCGGGTCGTGCGGGCTGACGGTCGGATGGAACAGCGCCCCCCCTCCCCCGGGGCCGAGGGGGCGCCACTGCCAGCGCTCCGCGCCCGGGGCGGAAACGATCAGGGCGAGGACGGCGGCCACGGCGAGGGTCAGCCATCTCAGGGGGGTCGAGCGGTTGGCCATCACGCAGAGTCGCGCGGCGCGACGTGATGGGGCATCAGGAAGAACACGTTCTGGGAGCGCTCCGAAGGGCTCGTGAGCCGGAAGGCGCCGGCGTGCCAGACAAAGCCGCGGTACCCCAACGGCTCGAGGATCGGGTACAGCCAGTCACCCTGCGCGAACACGGACTCGATGACCATCGCCGGCCGGAACCGGGTGATCGTTTCAAGCCCGCCACGGACGGCCTGTTCTCGCGATACCGGAGTGTCAGCGGATCCACCACCACGATCAGCCCGCCGACGTGCGTTTTCGACATGGAGTTGAAGGCAGCGTCGAACTCTGCCACGCTGCGCACTTCGAAAATGTGGAGCGTGAGCTTCAGGGCGGCCGCCGCCACCCGTAACTCTCTCACACGCGGCGCTAGGCCGGGGCCGTTGGGGTTCCCCAGCACGGCGACCTGGGTGACGGTCGGCACCCCCTCTTTCAAGAGTTCCGCCCATTTTCCGGCCAACCCATCCTCGGTCCCGAGCGCCACTCCAGTGATGTTTCCACCGGGATGTCCCAAGCTCGCTACGAGGCCGGTTCCCGCCGGATCGGCTACGCCCCAAGACACCACGGGCACGGAGCTCGTGATCTTTTTCGCGGCGTCAGCACCGGGGGTCGACGCCACGACAAGCACATCCACCTGGAGCCGAATCAGGTCAGCGATGAGTTCGGGAAAACGGTCGGGCCGTCCATCCGCCCATCGGTCCTCGACAAAGATGGTCTGTCCCTCGATATACTTTAGGTCGCGAAGCCCTTGTCGGAACGCGTCGAGAAAGTGCTGATTCGCCGAGCGTGAACCGGCCTCAACGAAGCCTACCCGCGGCACCTTCGTCGCCGGCTGCGCTTCGGCGGCGAGCGGCGCGGCGAGGAGGCCGCCAGCAAGGGCGCCGATGAATGCCCGCCGGTCCATCACTCGATCACCTGATCCGCCCGCTGGAGGAGCGAGGGCGGGATCGTCAGGCCGAGGGTCCTGGCGGTCTTGAGGTTGATGATCAGCTCGAACTTCGTGGGCTGTTCCACCGGCAGGTCGGCAGGCTTTACACCCTTGAGGATCTTGTCCACGTAGGTCGCGGCGCGCCGGAAATTGTCGCGGAGATCCACCCCATAGGCGATGAAACCGCCGGCCGCGGCATACTCTTTGTGCGGGTACATCGCCGGCAGGCGGTTTTTGTTCGCGAACGCTGTGATCCGCGTTCGGTGACCGAGCAACACCGGGTCGAAGAGGACGAAGAGGGCGCCCGGACGTTCCTTGGCGATCGCTGAAAAGGCCCCGTCAAGCGCGGCGGCCCCTCGTACCCCCAGGGGTTGAACGCGGACCCGCAGCGATCGGGCGGCAGCTTCGGTCTCCTTTACCAGGAGGGCGGTGTATGAGTTGGCCGGATTCGAGAGCAGGGCAACGCGGGAGACAGTGGGCACGGCTTCCTTGAGGATCTGCAGCTGTCTTGCCACGATCTCGGGCGCGAGGAGCGAGAACCCCGTGACGTTCCCGCCCGGACGGGCAATGGCGGCCACGAGCCCCTGGCCGACGGGGTCAGCGGCTGTCACAAAGACTATGGGGATCGTTTTCGTCGCATTCTTGGCCGCGAGGGCCATAGGGGAACTCGTCGCGACGATCACGTCAACCTTCAGACCTACGAGTTCGAGCCCGAGGTCGGGGAAGCGCTCTACCCGTCCCTCCGCCCAACGGTACTCGATCGCGATGTTCTGACCCTCCATGTACCCGAGGTCGCCCAGGCCTTGCCGGAAGGCCCCGAGAAGGTCCGGGTATTCGGCGGGCGAGTTGGTCCCGAGGAACCCGATCCGGGGAACCTTCGCTGCCTGCTGCCCCTCGGCGGCGAGCGGCGTGGCGAGGAGGCCGCCAGCCGTGATTGCCAAGAAGGCGCGGCGAGGCATCTGGGGCAAGCAGATCTGTTCCATTCGGCGCGCCATCGCTGCAAGGTCTCCTTTCAGTCTGCGGCTCTCCCGGCGATCGGCGACTACGGTAGGCGGTGGGTGAACGACCTGTCAATCGCTTCCGCGGCCGCACGACTGGAGATTTCGCGTGGACTCGCCGGGCGCTAATGGCCCGGTTTGTCCTGTTGGGAGCCGGCCGCGAGGAGCATCCGGGTTGAGGCTACGCCTGGTGAGGCGCCTAGAATTCCGCACCGTTACTGACGACGATGAAGTGGTGCCCCCGGGGTGACTCGAACACCCGGCACGCAGTTTAGGAAACTGCTGCTCTATCCACCTGAGCTACGGGGGCATCGGGACTTACGAAGCGGTCGGCCTCGATTCTAGCACCGTGTGCTGACTTTGTGCTGAACCCCTCAAGGCTGGCGACGGCATCGCGCAGGCGATCGGGGCTCAGGTGGGCGTACCGGAGGGTCATGGTGAACTCCCGGTGGCCGAGGATCTCCTGCACCTCTTTCAGGCTCCGGCCCTTCATCACGAGCCAGCTCGCGCAGGTATGCCGGAGGTCGTGGAAGCGAAAGTTGTCGACCTTGGCCGCCCGGCAGGCGTCCTCGAAGGCAGTCCGGATGTTGCCCCACGCGCGCCCGTCGCGCTTGCGGAACACGAACCCCTCCGCCTTCGGCCCCGGGAGGCCGTCGAGGGCGTCTCGTAGACGGCGCGGTTCATCGGTACCTCCCGCCGGCGCCCGCCCCTGGTGTGTTCGAGCTGGAGCGCCCCGCGGGCGAAGTCGACGCGTTCCCAGGTGAGGCTGAGGATCTTCCTTTTCCGCATCCCGGTGTGCAGCGCGACCGTCACCACCGGGAGGAGATACGGGCTCTTCGCCGCCTTCGCCTCACAGGTGGCCAGCAGGCGCGCGATCTCGTCCTCGCCCAGGAAGCGGAGCCGGCCCTCCGGCTCTCGCCCCAGCCGGATCTTCGGAACCTTGGCGATGTAGCCCCACTCCTGCGCGAGGCGGAGCAGGTGGCGGAGGATGGCCAGCTCGCGGTTGACCGTCGACGGGGTCACGAGCCGGCCGAGCATGGACTTCTCGACGACGCGGTCCCGCTCATACTGCGCGATCC
>DATJIR010000344.1:0-8543 GCA_035493135.1 Verrucomicrobiia bacterium | reverse complement strand
GGACCGAGTGATGGAGCGCCGGACGCTCCTGGGGCTGCTCGCCGCGGGCTTTCTGTCCGCGCCGCTCACCGCCCTGGCGCAGCAGAAGGCCCGGCCGTGGCGAGTCGGCTTCCTGTCCGGCGGCGGTCCGCCCCCGGACGGCGCCCCCCCGCCGCCGCTGCGCCGCGCGCTCCAGGAGCTCGGCTACGTCGAGCCGCAGACCGTCACCTACCTGAGCCGGTGGGCCAGCGCCAAGCAGGACCGGCTTCCCGGTCTCGCTGCCGAGCTCGTCGCGCTCAAGGTCGACGTCATCGTGACGGTGGGAGGCCCGTCGACCGCCGCCGCCAAGCAGGCGTCACCCTCGATCCCGGTCGTGATGGCCCTGGTCGGCGACGCCGACGGCCTCGGCCTCATCGACAGCCTCCCCCGCCCGGGAGGCAACGTGACCGGTGTGACCGATCAGTCCGTCGAGCTCAGCGCGAAGCGCCTGGAGATCATCACCGAAGCGGTGCCGCGCGCGACGCGCATCGCGGTGCTCTGGAACGCGGACGATCGCGGGATGACGCTGCGCTACCGGGAAGTGGAGAAGGCGGCCCACGCGCGGCACGTCACGGTGCAGACGCTCGGCGTCCGCGAGCCGGACGACTTCGACATGGCATTCTCGGCCATGACCGCCAGCCCTCCGGACGCGCTGATCATGGTCACGGACGCCCTGACCCTGCTCAACCGCAAGCGTGTCATCGACTACGCGCTCGTGCACCGCATCCCGGCGATGTACGAGGCCAGCCTCCTGGTCCAGGACGGCGGACTGATGTCGTACGGCGCGAACCAGGACGACAACTTCCGCCGTGCCGCGAGCTACGTCGACCGGATCTTCAAGGGGGCCGCCCCGAGCAGCCTGCCCGTCGAGCGGCCGGCCCGCTACTACCTGACCATCAACCTGAAGACCGCGAAGGCGCTCGGCCTGACGTTCCCGCCCGCGCTGCTGCTGCGCGCGGACCAGGTGATCGAGTAGCCGCGGCGAGCGCTTGCGCGCGGGCATGAGGCCTATCTGGGCTCACGTCCTGCTTCCCGCGCTCTGTGCGCTCCCGTTCGTCACGTCGGCCTCGGCCGACGGGTCGTGGATGCTCGCCGAGATCGGCAAGCAAGGCGCGGCCACCCCGGTCAGTCGGCACGCCACGCTCACCGAGTGTCTGAGCGAGCAGAGATCGCGAGAGGAAACCCAGCGGGCGTATCTGCGGGCCGCGGGTGAGGCGAGCCCACAGGACCAGCTACCCGTGCCGACCCTCGCGGCCTCGTACCGCTGCCTCCCGGACACGGCGGGGCCGCGGGGACCCGCGAGACGGTGAGTCTGCTGCGCGAATACGCCCGAGGCGAGTAGGCCGATCCGGGATGGCGGCGGAAGTCCGGCGGATCCGTCCGGACGAGGGGCCACGGCTCCGGGCGCTCCGCCTGCGCGCCCTGGCCGACGCCCCGATGGCGTTCGGCTCGACGCTGGCCCGGGAGGAGGCGTTCACCGACGACGTCTGGCGCGACCGCGCCGCGGGTGGGGCCTCCGGGGCCGACCGCGTGACGTTCATCGCCGAGCGCGACGGTCGGTGGATCGGCCTCGCATCCGGTCTCGCCGCGGACCCCGACGACCCTGAGAGAGCAGAGCCCTTGCTCGTCGGGATGTTCGTCGACGGGGCCGAGCGCGGCCGCGGTATCGGCGCGGCCCTCGTCGAGGCGGTGGTCGCCTGGGCGCGGGCTCGCGGAGCGACCCGCCTCTGGCTGTGGGTCACGGCCACGAACGATCCGGCCGTCGCGCTCTACGGCAAGTGCGGGTTCCGGCCTACCGGAGAGCAGAAACCTCTCGGGCACTCGCCCTCGCTCGCCGAGGTCCGCATGGTCCGCGCGCTGCGCTGATTGGAGCCGGGGCGGCCGCGCGACGGGCCGGTCAGGACACGGAGCCCATCGCCCCGAAAAGGCCAACCCCAGTGACCGGATCGATCGCGATACATCCCGACGTATCCGAACTCGCACTCTAGCCGGCGAAGGGGCCCGCATGCGACGGTGCAGGCATGTTCTATCCCGGCCCGCAGCTCCGCCTGCTCATCCTCCTCGCCCTCACGCTCCTGGTCGGCCTCGGCGTGCGCGAGTGGCGCGCGGGCTTCCCGGACGCGGCGGAGCGGCTCGAGCGCTTCGACCGCGAGGACGCGGCCCCACTGCTGCCCGAGGCCGCACCGGTCCCGGCGGGCTCGCCGACACCGGCCTCGCGTCGACCCGGACCGCCCGCCAGGACCACGGCCCCGCCGGCCGCGTCGACGCCAGCTCCCTCGCCCCCGGCCGAGCCGCTCGACGTCAACCACGCCGACGCGGCCGCCTTCGCGAGGCTGCCCGGGGTGGGCGCGGGCATGGCCCAGCGCATCGTCGAGGAGCGCGAGCGGCGGGGCCGCTTCGACTCGCCGGAGGCCCTGCGCTACGTGCTCGGCATGGGGCCCAAGAAGCTGGCCGCGATCCGCCCCTTCATTACGGTGCGTGACTGAGCGCTGGCTCGTCGCCGCGCCGCTGCTGCCGCCCGCCGCCGTCTTCGCGGCGGGGATCGCGGCCGCGTCGTGGGTCACGTTACCCTCGCCCGCGCTGCTGGCCGCGGGCGCCGGGCTGCTGCTCGCCGCCCTGGCGACCGCCGCGCGATGGCGGCGAATCGCGCTGGCCCTGGTCCTGGTCGGCGTGGCCACGCTCGGCGCGCTCCGCGCCGCGTCGCCTCCCCTGCCCGACGATCACGTCGCCCGTCGCGGCTTCGAGGGCGCGGTGACGATCGAGGGCCGCGTCGCCCAGGAGCCGGTGCACTGGGCCCCGGACCGCGTGCGGCTGCTCCTCGACGTGGAGGCCACCCACCTGGGCCCCGAGCGGCGGCCCGCGGTGGGCCTCGTGCAGCTCACGATCTACGGCGAGCCGACCGCGCCGCTCGGCGAGGGGCAGCGCGTGCTCGTCGACGCGCGCGTGCATCGCCCGATCGGCTATCGCAACCCGGGCGGCTTCGACTACCCGGCCCATCTCCGGCGCGAGGGCATCCTGCTGGTCGGACACGCGCCCGCGAACCGGCTCACCGCCCTCACGCCCGACGCGCCGCCCTGGCGCGTGGCGGCGAAGCGCTGGGCGGTGGACGTGATCGCGACCCGCCTGCCCGAGACCTCCGCGGCGCTGCTGGCCGGGCTGCTCCTGGGCGAGCGCTCGGCGTTGCCGCCCGCGAGCGACGAGGCCTTCCGCCGGGCCGGCGTCTACCACATCCTCGCGGTGTCGGGGTTCAACGTGGCGCTCCTGGCCGGCGCGGTGTTCGCCGGCCTCGCGCTCTGCGGGATTCCGCGCCGCGCGGTCGCGCTGGTCGCGGCGGCCGTGCTCATCGGCTTCGCGCTGGTGGTGGGTGGGCAGCCCTCGGTGCTGCGCGCCACCGTGATGGGCCTGCTCCTACTCGCCGCCCTCCTCCTCGATCGGCAGTCGCAGCTTCCCAACGCGCTGGCCCTCGCCACGCTCGGGCTGCTGCTCTGGCGGCCCGGAGACCTGTGGGAGCCCGGCTTCCAGCTGTCGTTCGCGGCGACCGCGGGCATCGTCTACCTCGCCCCGTGGCTGACCGAGCGCCTGACCGCGCGCGGCGTCCCGCCCTGGCTGGCCGCCGCGGGCGCGGTCAGCCTGGGGGCGCAGGCGGTGGTCACCCCGCTCATGGTGGCCCACTTCAACCAGCTCTCGCTGATCGGCGTCCTCGCCAACCTCGCGGTGGTGCCGCTCGCCGCGGTGGCCACCACGCTCGGCATGGTCGCGCTGCTGGTCGAGCTGCTCCCGGGCCCGCTAGGGTCGCTCCTCTTCGAGTGCCTCTGGCTCCTCCTCCTGCTGCTGCGCGCCCTCGTCGCCCTGGCCGCCTCGCTCCCCGGCGCGATGGTGCATCTCCCGGCTCCCACGCTCGCCGCGTCGCTCGCGTGGTACGGCGCGGTGCTTCTGGCGCCCGAGGTCGTGGGCTCCCGCCGACGCCGCGTGATCGTGGGCGGGCTCCTGCTGACGGTCGCGATCCTGTCGGCCTGGCCCTGGCTCCGCCCCACCGAGCGCATGCTGCGGGTGACTTTCCTCGATGTCGGGCAGGGCGACGCCATCCTGGTCGAGATGCCCGACGGACCGCGGCTGCTCGTGGACGGCGGACCGGGCGGGGCGGGACGCTTCGACGTGGGCGATCGCGTGCTCGCCCCGTTCCTCTGGAACCGGCCGCTCGGCCGGCTGGACGTGATCGCGCTGTCCCACTGGGACGCCGACCACTCGGGGGGCCTGGCCGCGGTGCTCGCGCGCTTTCCGGTGGGCGAGCTATGGGAGAGCGGCCGGGTGCCGGGCGGTGCGTCGGAGACGGTGGCGGCGCTCTCCCGCGCGCGGGTACCCCGGCGCGTGCTCACCGCCGGCCAGCAGATCCGGCTGGGCCACGCGGTACTCACCGTGATGGGGCCGGCACCGGGCCCGCCGCAGGCCGTGAACGACGAGTCGCTCGTGCTGCGCCTCGACTGGCGCGGCTTCTCGCTGCTCCTGCCGGGCGACCTGGGCGCGCGCGGCGAGGCGCTCATGGTCGAGCGCGGCGGCCCCCTCCACGTGCTCGCGCTCAAGGTGGCCCACCACGGCAGTCGCTCCTCGACCGGCGAGCCGTTCCTGGCCGCGGCCCGGCCCCGGGTGGCGGTGATCTCGGTGGGCACGCGCAATCCCTTCCGCCACCCGAGCCCGGAGGCGCTCGCCCGGCTCGAGGCGGCCGGGGCGCGTGTCTACCGCACCGACCGCGACGGCGCGGTCATCCTCGAGACCGACGGGACGGTCCTGCGCGTGACCGCGTGGGCCCGCCGCGCCACCGACACGTTCCCCCTGGAGGATCCCGAAAACACCACGGCCCCCGGGTGACCGGAGGCCGTGATGGGACGCGCGGGATGCGGGAGGGAGACTAGGTCTCGAAGCTGCGCTCGTAGTGCGCGCGCAGCCGCTCCAGCTCCTCGGGATCGAGACGCATGCCGAGGGAGAGCCCCATCTCTCCCAGGATGGTCTTGATCTCGTTCAGCGACTTCTTGCCGAAGTTCTTGGTCTTCAGCAGCTCCGACTCCGTCTTCTGCACGAGGTCGGCGATGGTCCGGATGTTCGCGGTCTTCAGGCAGTTCGACGCGCGGACCGACAGCTCGAGCTCGTCCACGTTGCGGAAGAGGTGCTCGTTCACCTCGCTGCGGGGCGGGGGCTCCGCGCCCTGCTCGGTGCCCACCGTCTCCTCCGGCGTCGCCACCGGGAAGTCGATCAGCAGCGCGAACTGGTCGTCCAAGATGCGCGAGGCGTCCGCGATGGCCATCTCGGGCGTCACGGTGCCGTTCGTCCACAGCTCGATCACCAGGCGCTCGTGCCCGCCCGGCTGGCTCTCCACGTGGAAGTTCACCCGCTTCACCGGCGAGAAGTCCGCGTCCATCAGCATCGCGTTGATGGGCAGCGCCTCCGGCTCGCGCTTCTCGGCGGGCTGGTAGCCGCGGCCGCGCTCCACGCACACTTCCATCTCGAGGCTGCCGTCCTTGTCCAGGGTGGCCAGCGCCACCTCCGGGGTCAGGATCTCCACGTCGGGATCCGGCTCGAAGTCCCGCGCGGTGACCGTCCGCACGCCCTGGGCCTTCAGGCGGAGCAGCTTCGGCCGGTTCACGTGTAGCGTGAACACCAGCTTGCGCAAGTTCAGGATGATGTCGAGGGTGTCCTCGCGCACGCCGACCAGGTGCGAGAACTCGTGCAGCACGCCCTCGATCTTGACCCAGGTGGGGGCCGATCCGGAGATCGAGGACAGGAGCACGCGCCGGTAGGCGTTGCCCGCGGTCAGGGCGAAGCCCGGCTCGAACGGCTCGATGGCGATCTTCCCGTAGGCACGCTCACGGGCGAGCCACTCGTGACGGACTGGAAGCAGCAGCTCCTGCATTGGGTCTCCTCCTCGGGGTGTCAGGGGGGGTCGCCCCCAGGCCGGTGATTATACCAGAAGCCCCGAAGCCGGCTGACATCACCCCGATCCCGCGCCCGCGGGGTCCCCGGCCACCTCCCGGCGCCGGCCGAGCGCCCCCAGGCCCACCAGGCCGAGCCCCAGGGCCGTGTGGAGGACGTCGTCCAGCGGCCGGTAGGCGAAGAGCGCGGCCGGGAACAGGCCGGCGGCGCCGGCGACCGCCTGGTAGAGGTCGATCAGCCCGAACCCCAGGTTGAAGCCGGCCGCGCCCCGCCCCCCGGCCCGGGCCACCAGCGCCATCCCGGTCAATCCGGCCGCGCTGTGATAGAGGTTGTAGGCCGGAGCCCCACTCAGCAGAGCCAGGTGGGGCGGCAGCGCGAAGCCGAGCGCACCGGTCAGGACGAGCAGCGGGGCCAGCCCGGTCGCGACCCGCGCGTTGCGGGCCTCCCAGACGGCGTGCTCGGCCCGGCGGCTCATGCTCTCTCTACGCTGCCGGGACGGGCGCGGATTGCCCGCTCCGCACCGGGCCCCGGCCGCCGGTCAGCGGGCGAGGGCGATCGCGCAGAGGCCGCCGAAGATCACGACCGCGCCGGCCACCCGCGCGGCCGAGTGCCGCTCGTGCAGCACGAGCGCGCCGAGCAGCGCGGCCACCACCACGCTGATCTCGCGGGTGGCGACCACGTAGCTCACCGGGGCCTGCGACATCGCCACCAGCACCGCGAGGTACGCCCCCATCATGAGGACGCCGACGGCGACGATCCGGCCCCAGGGTGCGTCGCGGCGCAGGGCCGGCACCGACCCACCCCGCCACCGCTGCACCAGACGCACGAGCACCGCGTCGGCGAGGAAGACCAGGAAGGCGTAGAGCGGCACCGGGACCAGGGTGACCCCGACCTTGTTGACGAGCGAGTAGCCGGCGATCATGGCGCCGGTCAGCAGCGCCCACCCGACCGCCCGCCGGTGCGCCCGCGCGGCGGCCCAGCCGCCGAGCGCCCCGTGACTCAGAAAGATGCCGACTACCACGAGCCCGATGCCGAGCGCGCCCTGCAGCGACGGCCGCTCGCCCAGCAGCAGGACCGCGAGCGGAGCGACCAGCACCGTCCCGGTGCCGCGGGCCACCGGGTACACCAGCGACATGTCGCCCGCGGCGTAGGCGGAGGTCAGCGCGAGCACGTACGCGGACTCGAACAGGGCGGACACCGCCACCGCGGCCCAGGCGAGCGGCGGGAGGGACCAGGGCGAGTGGAGGAGCAGCACCGGCGCGCAGAGCAGGGTGCCGACCACCAGGGCGCCGGACTGGATCTCGAGGCGCCGCGCGTCGGTCTTCACGATGAGGTTCCACGCGCTGTGGCAGAGGGCGGCGAGCAGCACCAGCAGCAGGGCGGTCGGCGACATTCCGCCAGTTTAGCGGCGGTTTGACTCAATAAAGAAGCCCGTCCAAAATGAGAGGGCCCATGATGGAGCGTCCCCGATCCCTCAAGCCATGGGGCAAGAGCCCCGGGCACTCCGGACCCACCTGGCGCACCGCGGTCGGCCTGCTCGTGGCGGTGGCCGTGCTCTCGCTGCTGCTCGAGGGCTGGTGGGTCCTGAGCGTGCCGGAGACCCTGCGCGCCACCCCGCGGGTGGTGGAGGTCCCGGCCCACAAGGGCGTGATGGAGGTGGCCGAGATCCTCGACGATGCGGGCGTGATCCGCAGCCGCGTGGGCTTCGTCCTCCTCGCGGTGGCCCGCGGCAGCTTCCGTAGCCTGAAGGCGGGCGAGTACCAGATCCCCGCGGGCACCAACACCGTGCGCGTGCTCGAGCGGCTCGAGGGCGGCCAGGTGCTGCAGCACGTCGTGGTGGTGCAGGAAGGCAGCTCGCTCGGGGAGCTGGCCAAGCAGCTCGAGGCGGAGCGGCTCGCGCCGGCCGCCGACATCCTGCGGGTCGCGCGCGACGCGGTCTTCCTCAAGACGCTCGACGTCCAGGCCGACTCGGTCGAGGGCTACCTCTTCCCCGACACCTACCAGTTCGTGAAGGGCATGACCGCCGAGGAGATCCTGGCCCGCATGGTCGCCCGCCTGCGCGAGAAGATCTCTCCCGAGATCCTGGCCGAGGCGCGCGCGCGGGATCTCAGCGTGCACCAGATGCTGACCCTTGCCTCCATCATCGAGAAGGAGGCGGTGGAGCCGACCGAGATGCCGCTCATCTCGGCGGTCTTCTGGAACCGGATCCGCCGGGACATGCCGCTGCAGGCGGACCCGACCGTGCAGTACGCGGTCGGCAAGGACCGCCGGCGGCTCACCCGGGAAGACCTGCAGACCGACTCGCCCTACAACACCTATCGCCGTCAGGGCCTGCCGCCCGGCCCCATCGCCAGCCCCGGCCGCGCCGCGATCCAGGCCGCGGTCCGGCCGGCTCACGTCAACTTCCTCTACTTCGTGGCGATGGACGACCGGCACCATCAGTTCTCGACGAACCTGGCCGATCACAACGCGGCGGTGGCTCGGTATCGGTTGGTGCGGGCGCGGTAGCGTTCAGCCACGGGTAGGCGGGGGGCGGCAGGGGGGCCCTCCGGGAGCACGCTGAGTCGCAACCCGCTGCGCCGTCTCGATCGAGCCACGAG
>DATJIR010000343.1:0-7270 GCA_035493135.1 Verrucomicrobiia bacterium | reverse complement strand
CACCAGCGCCAGGTGCAGGAGCCCGGCCACCCGGACGTCGTCGAGGTAGCGGCCGAGCCCGGCCACGAAGCGACCGTCCTCCTTCCGCTTCGGCGAGGCGCCGACCAGCACGGGGGCCGGGACCGGGAGGCGCGGGCTAGCCGCGGGCGCCCGCGGCGCGCAGGTGCTCGTCGCGCCGGGACTGGAGGTCGCCGTCGGTGTAGGTCATCAGCTCGGGCCGGGCCTTGCCGAGCATCACCTGGAGGTACGCGGGCTCGAGGCCCACGTTGGTGAAGCCGTGGATCACGTTGGCCGGGCAGGAGACGCAGTCCCACGGGCCCAGCACCGTCTCGGCGCGGTGGCCGGCTCCGTCCTCGATGAACACCAGGACCTTGCCCTCGAGGATGAAGAAGACCTCCTCGACCTCGTGGGTGTGCGGGGCGTTGCCCTGCCCGGGCGGCACGAACATGACCGACAGCGTGAAGTGCTGGGCGGGGATCACCGAGGCGTCGGCCTTGCCGGACGCGCCCGAGCCGATGAAGCGATGCTGCGCGCGCTTGAAGCCCTCCACCCGCGCGTCGGCGAACGCGTCCCAGTCGGCGCGTCGCTCGGTGAAGCGGGCCACGTGGGTGCGGAGCAGCTCGTCGAGCGACGGCGCGGTCTGGGTCATGTCGGTGTCCTCCCGGGAGCCTCAGTCTAGTCGGTCCCTCCCGGGCCTGCAAGGCGCCGCGCCTTGCGTCGGCCGGGTCGATCCGCTACGATTCGCGCGGCGACGGGCTCGCGTCCGGGGCCCGGCCAGGAGGCTCGGCCCATGGGCAGGATCGTCTTCGCGGGCGCGATGTCGCACGTGCTCGACCCCGACTACTACCAGCGCGCGTGCGGCGACGAGGGCCGCCGGACCGTCGTCGCCTGCATGGCCGAGATCGCCCGGATGGGCGAGCGCTTCTCGGCCACCCGCGCCGACGCTCTGATCGTGGTGGCCGACGATCACCTGAACGCGTTCTCGTTCAACGCGGTGCCGGCCCTCTGCGTGCGCATCGGCCGGAGCGTGCAGCGCATGAAGCAGGACCACGCGGAGGCCTTCGACGCGGTCCTCGAGCACATGCCGGACGAGTACCCGCTCCACGAGGACCTGGCCAACCAGATCCTGGAGCAGGGGCTCGGATCCGGGTTCGACCTCGCCATGTCGTGGGAGGCTCCGGTGGATCACGCCTTCCTGAGCCCGGTGAACACGATGCACGGGCCGCGGCCGATTCCGCCGCTGGTGCCGATCTGGGTGAACTGCTTCGTGGCTCCCCAGCCGACCCCGAAACGCTGCTTCGACTTCGGTCGCCACATCGCCCGGGTGGTGGCCGCCTCGCCGTGGAACGTCGGCATCATCGCCACCGGCGGGCTCTCCCACTTCCCGGAGCTGTCGCTGCCCCGGGTCGGCGAGACCGACACCGTCTTCGACCGGAAGCTCGTCCACTGGATGGAGCGAGGCGAGCACGAGCCGCTGCGGGAGCTGACGGTCGGCGAGCTGCACAAGACCGGCGAGCACGAGTTCCTCAACTGGATGGTGCTGATCGGCGCGGTCACGCCCGCCCGCGCGCAGGTCCGCTACTTCGGCGAGCTGCCGCGGATCAACATGGCCGCGGTCGAGTGGAGCCTCGCGTGAGCCGCTACGCGATCAACAGCGTGCTCTATCGCCTCAAGAAGGACCCCGAGTTCCGCGCGCGCTTCGAGGCCGACCCGCGCGCCGCGCTGGCCGACGCCGACCTGACCGAGGCCGAGCGCGCCGCCTTCGCGGCCCACGACATGCGCCGCATCAACGAGCTGGGCGGCTATCTCCACCTCGTGATGTCGGTGCCCGGCCTGGCCGCGCACTGAGGGAGGGCTCATGAAGCTCGTTCGCTACGGTCGCGCGGGCGCGGAGCGCCCGGGGCTGGTGGACGCCGCCGGCCGGCTCCGCGATCTCTCGCGCGTGGTGCCCGACGTCACCCCGGAGGTCCTGTCGCCCGCCGGGCTCAAGCGCCTCCGCGCGGTGAAGGTCGACCGGCTCCCGCTGGTGAAGGGGAAGCCGCGGCTCGGGTGCCCGCTCGCCGGGATCGGCAAGATCGTCTGCATCGGGCTCAACTACACCGACCACGCCCAGGAGGTCTCGCTGCCGCTGCCGAAGGAGCCGACGATCTTCATCAAGGCCAACAGCGCGATCAGCGGCCCCGGCGATCCGATCGCGCGGCCCCCGGGCGCGGTCAAGCTCGACTACGAGGTGGAACTGGCCGCGGTGATCGGGCGCGCGGCGCGCTCGGTGGACGAGGCGCGCGCGCTGGGCCACGTGGCCGCGTACTGCCTGCTGAACGACGTCTCGGAGCGGGAGTTCCAGATGGAGCACGGCGGCGGCACCACCAAGGGCAAGAGCGCCGACACCTTCGCCCCGATCGGCCCGTGGCTCGTCACCGCCGACGAGATCGCGGATCCCCAGGCCCTGGCCCTGTGGACCACCGTCAACGGCGAGCGGCGCCAGCACGGCAGCACCCGGGACATGGTCTTTCCGGTGCGGCAGCTCGTCGCCTACCTCAGCCGCTTCATGACGCTGCTCCCGGGCGACCTCGTATCGACCGGCACGCCCGCCGGGGTCGGGCACGGGGCCCGGCCGCCGCGCTACCTCGTGCCCGGCGACACCGTCGAGCAGGGGATCGACGGCCTCGGAGAGCAGCGGCACCGGGTGATCCAGCGCCGGGCGTGATCCTCGTCGAGCACGCCACCCTCGTCACGGTGGACGCCCAGCGGCGCATCCTCGCGGACGGCTCCGTCCTGGTCGACGGCCCCCGCATCGTTCAGGTCGGCCCCTCGCGCGAGGTGCGCCCGCCCCGCGAGCCGGACCGGGTGATCGACGGGCGCCGGCGGGTGGTGACGCCCGGATTCGTGGACACCCACGTCCATCTCTCCGAGCACCTCAATCGCGGCCTCCTGCTCGACGACATCCCGGTGGACCGCTATCTGCCCGACTGGCTGATCCCGCTCTACTCGGTGATGACCGCAGAGGACGAGCAGCACGCGGCGCTGCTGGCCGGGATCGAGATGATCCGTACCGGAACGACCACCTTCTGCGAGGCCGGCACCCTCTTCGACACCGGCGCGGTGGCGGACGCGGTGGAGCGGCTCGGGATGCGGGCGATCCTCGGCCGCTGGACGTGGGATCTCGAGTCGGGCCCGGACCGCATGCGGCAGACCACCGCGGAGGCGCTTGCGGCCAACGAGGCGATGCTCGAGGCGCTCGGATCGCGGGGCGGCCTCGTGCGCGGCTGGCCGCTCCTGCTGGGCTTCGGCACCTGCTCGGAGGAGCTGATCCGCGGGGCCAAGGCGCTGGCCGACCGGCACGGGGTGGGATGGGGGATGATGCACCTGGCCTCGCATCCCTCGCGCCGGACCCGGGACCGCCTGCCGCTCGCCACGCTCGACGCGTGGGGCGTGCTCGCGCCGAACGCCAAGCTCTCCCACATGGTCTATCTCGACGACGCCGACATCGCCCGGCTCGTGCGGCGCGGGGTCAAGATCAGCCACTGTCCCACCGCGGGGCTCAAGCACACCAAGGGCCTCGCCGCGCACGCGCGGGTGCCGGAGATGGTCCGGGACGGGGTCTGCGTCTCGCTGGGCGGCGACAGCGGCAACGGGTCGAATCACTTCGACATGCTGCGGATGATGTACCTGGTGGCCAACCTCTACAAGGACGCGCGCCTCGACGTGCGGGTGATGCCGCCCGAGACGGTGCTCGAGATGGCGACGATCCGCGGGGCCGAGGCCCTGCTGATGGAGCGGGAGATCGGCTCGCTCGAGCCGGGGAAGCGGGCCGACCTCGTGCTCTTCGATCGCGACGCGCCGGAGTGGCGGCCGCTGCTCAACCCGCTCAACAACCTGGTCTACGCGGCGAGCGGGGCGAGCGTGCGCAGCGTGATGATCGACGGCCGGCTCGTGCTCGACGAGGGACGGATCACCACCGTCGACGAGCGGGCCGTCTACGAGCGGGTGGAGACGCTGGCCCGCGATCAGGTGCGCCGCGCCGGACTCACCGTCGAGAGCAAGTGGCCGCTCTCGCCCTGATCGGGCGGCCGCCGGCTACAGGATGAAGCCGCCGCGGAAGCCCTTCCGGGCGAGCGCTTCGCGGGCCGACTCGGCCTGCTCGCGGGTCGCGTAGCCGCCGACCCGCACCACCCACGGCACGGCGGAGGACTCCACCCGGAGGACGTCGGCCGCGTAGCCAGCGCGCTTGGCGTTCTCGGCCACCCGCCCGGCCTGCCGGGCGTTCTTGAAGGCCGCGATCTGGACCGCGAACGTCCGACGGCCCGCCGTCACGGCGGGCTTCGCCGGCTTCGTCTCCCGGCCGGCCGTCGCGGGCTTCGCGTCGGGCGGGGCGACCGCCGGCGGGGGCGTCGCGGTGGACGCCACCGTGGCCGCGGGCTCCGCCGGCGACGTCGACGGCTTGGCGGTGACGTCGGAGATGACCGACTCCGGGTTGAGCTCGCGGCTCGCCCGCGGCGTCGAGGGCCCGACGTCGTACCAGCCGAGCCAGTGCGGAACCGCGAACACGAGCACGAACGTGATGCCCGCCGCGACCGCGCCGATCCAGATGCCCCGGAACGCGGAGTCCCGCGGCGCTTCCATCTCCTCGAGCTCGTCGTCCTCGAGCCAGGACGGCTCCTCGAGGACGGGGTAGTGGCTCGTCGTCTTGGTCGCGGTCGACGTCTCGTCGTCGTGATGATCGGGATCGTCCATCCGGTGTGCGCGATCGTGTTCGGTCAGCATGGTTCCGTCTTAGCACGGGCTTCCGGAGGCTCCGGCAAGAATAAGCGCGCCCGGCGAGGGCTGACGCCCCGTGCCTGACGCTGCGCGGCAGTGCCTAGCGGGGGATGCCGGCGCGGGCGAGGGCGTCGGCGCGGTCGTTCTCGGGGTGACCGCTGTGGCCGGCGACCTTGTGCCAGGTGACGTCGTGCCGCTCGACCAGGGCGATCAGCGCCTCCCAGAGATCGCGATTCTCCACCGGCTTCTTCTGCGCGTTGAGCCAGCCGTTCCGTCGCCAGCGCTCGTACCACCGGTCGCGGAAGCAATTGATCACGTACGCGCTGTCGCTGTGGATGGCGACCCGGCGCCGGCCCTCGAGCGCCCGCAGGCCCTGGATCGGGGCGGTCAGCTCCATGCGCTGATTCGTGGTGGGATTCTCGCCGCCCGACAGCTCCCTCTCGCGACCATCCTCGACGATGAGGACGCCCCAGCCGCCGGGCCCGGGGTTGCCCGAGCAGGCGCCGTCCGTGTACATGATCACGGGGGATTGCGCCGGCATGCGATGCTGCCCCTCACCCGGCCCTCTCCGGCGGGGAGAGGGGGAGCCGGGGTCAGGAGGGCCAGTAGAGGTAGCGGCCGCAGGACTCGCAGGGGATGAGCGAGGACTGCGCGCGCAGCTCCTGGAGGCGCTGGGGTGTGATCGTCATGCGGCAGGCGCCGCAGAAGTTGGGCTTGGCCACCGGGACCAGGGCCAGCCCGCCCCGGGCGCGGAGGATCCGGTCGTAGTCGGCGAGGATGTTCGCGGGCAGCTTGCCCGCGAGCTCCTTCCGCTCGGTGCGGACGCCGGCCAGGTCGGCCTCGATCCCGCGGAGCTGCTCCTTGAGCGTGGCCTCCTGGCTCCGCCCCTCGCTCTCGCGCTGCTTGAAGCGGGCCTCGGCCTCGCGGATGTCGCCGCCGAGTCGCTCCTGGGCCTCCATGAGGACCAGGACCTCCTCCTCCATCCGGGCCTTCTCCTGCTTGATCTCCTCGATCTCGATCAAGACCGCGGAGTACTCCTTGTTGGTCTTGACCTCGTAGAGCCGGGCCTCGTTCTTGGAGCGCTTGGCCTGGACGACCTCGAGGTCCTTCTCCTTGGCGCGCTGGTCCTTGCGGGCGGCGTCGAGGCGCCCCTTGACCTGTTCGGCGTGCTTCTTGGCTTCGTCGACCGCGGCGTGGATCGCGGCGATCTCCTTGGGGAGCCGCGCGGCGTCCGACTCCAGCGCGGCGATCCTCGTGTCGATCGCCTGCAGATTGATCAGGCTCTGGAGGTTTCCGTCCACTTACCCTCTCTCGATGTCATGACCGCCCGGCGCCCCTCACCCTGCCCTCTCCCCGGCGGGGAGAGGGTTCCAGGTGGTGGGCCCACTTGGACTCGAACCAAGACCGGACCGGTTATGAGCCGGGGGCTCTGCCAATTGAGCTATGGGCCCGTCGCTCATGATACCACCGCGCCTCACGACTCCAGGAAGCTCCGAAGCTTCTTGGACCGCGAGGGATGCCGGAGCTTGCGCAGCGCCTTGGCCTCGATCTGGCGGATGCGCTCGCGCGTGACCGCGAAGTCCTGGCCGACCTCCTCGAGGGTGTGCTCGCACCCGTCGGAGAGCCCGAAGCGCAGGCGCAGCACCTTCTCTTCCCGGGGCGTCAGCGAGTTCAGGACCTTGTTGGTCTGCTCCCGCAGCGAGAGCCCGATCATGCTCTCGACCGGCGAGCCGACCTGCTTGTCCTCGATGAAGTCGCCCAGGTGGCTGTCCTCCTCCTCGCCGATGGGGGTCTCGAGCGAGATGGGCTCCTGGGCGATCTTGAGCACCTTCCGGACCTTGTCCACCGGGACTTCCATCTTGATCGCGATCTCTTCCGGAGTGGGCTCCCGCCCAAGCTCTTGGACCAGCTGTCTGGAAGTCCGGATGAGCTTGTTGATGGTCTCGATCATGTGCACCGGGATGCGGATGGTGCGGGCCTGGTCCGCGATGGCGCGGGTGATCGCCTGCCGGATCCACCAGGTGGCGTAGGTCGAGAACTTGTAGCCGCGGCGGTACTCGAACTTGTCGACCGCCTTCATCAGGCCGATGTTGCCTTCCTGGATCAGGTCGAGGAACTGCAGCCCGCGGTTGGTGTACTTCTTGGCGATCGAGATGACGAGCCGGAGGTTGGCCTCGACCATCTCCTTCTTGGCCCGCGCCGCCTTGGCCTCGCCCTGCTTGATGATCTTGACGATGTTCTTCAGCTCTTCGGCGCGGGCGTCGGCCAGCTCCTCGGCCCGCTTGATCTTCTGCTGGGCCACCCACACCAGCCGCTCCTTGATCGAGGGGTACTTGGCGGCCGCCTTCTGGTAGAGGTCGCGGTCCCCCTCGTCGCGATCGTCGTCGGCGAGCGAGGAGAGGAAGGCGTCGACCGCGGTGGGCGCCGGGCGCTTGCCGTCGGACCACAGGGCGATCTCGCGCTCGGCCCGGTGGATCTTCTCGACGAGCTTCTTGAGATCGGCGCCCCACAT
>DATJIR010000342.1:0-9319 GCA_035493135.1 Verrucomicrobiia bacterium | reverse complement strand
CGCAAGCCCGCGCGGGCCGCCAAGACGGCGGCCCGGAAGCCGAAGCGCCGCCGCTAGGCGGCGAGGAGCGGCGGCAGCACCCGCAGGGCCTCCGCGATCCGCGGGCCGTACCAGGTCAGGAGCTTGCCGTCCACGAGGTGGATGCGCCCGTCCCGCACCGCCGACAGGGTCGGGAACGGGTCGAAATCCGCCACGTGGACGCGGCGGAACCGGTAGGGCTCGTCCGGGAGCAGGATCACCTGCGGGTCCGCCGCCGCCACCTGCTCGAGGGTGATCTCGGGATAGCGCCGGGCCTCGTTCCCGAAGACGTTGGCGCCGCCCGAGACCGCCAGCATGTCGTGCACGTAGGTGTCACGGTTGATCGTCATGTAGGGCCGGCGCCAGATCGGGCAGAACACGCGGCGGGGCTCCCGCCCCGCGGCGCCGGCCCGCACCTGGTCGTAGAGGACCCGCAGCGCGCTCTCGATCTCGCGCGCCTTCTCCCCCACCTCGAGCAGCGCGCCCAGCTCCCCCACCAGCCGGATGCCGTCCGCGACGGTGCGCGGATAGGTGACGTGAACCGGGATGCCCCAGCCGCGGAGGGTCTCGACGTGCTCCCGGACGTTCTCCTCCACATTGGCGATGACGAGGTCGGGGGCGAGCTCGCGGATCACGTCGAGCCGCGGATTCTTCTCGCCGCCGACCCGGGTCTTGGTGGCCACGCCCTCGGGCGGCTCGGTGCAGTAGATCGTGCAGCCCACCACGCGGTCTCCCGCGCCGATGGCGAACAGGATCTCGGTGATGCTGGGGATGAGGGAGACGATGCGCCGGGCCGGCACCGGCGCGGCTAGAGCTTGGCGGCCTGCTCGGACAGGCGCTCGACGAGCCCGATCAGCTCCTTCATGTGCTCGCGGAGGGCGCCCTCGGCCTTCCGCGCGGCCTCGCCCTGTCCGGCCTCGACCGCATCCTCGAAGCCGGTGACGGCGATGCCGAACTCCCTCAGCAGGCGGCGCGTGCTGTCTTGCGACATGGTTGTAGGATATCATGCGCCGAGCCCACGACATGGTCGGCGCCCTCGATCTTCTCTACCACGCGTTCTATCGCGGCGTGCTGGCGCGGATGCCCGAGCACACCGCGATCGCGATCGGCCAGTGGGGCCTGCGTCACCTACCGATCGATCGGCTCGGGATCTTCCGCAATTCGGATCCTCGCCTCGCGATCACGCTGGGCGGCGTGCGGCTCGGCAATCCGCTGATCCTCTCCTCCATGTACTACGACACGCGGATCCTGCGCCGGGCCATGGGCCTCGGCTGGGGCGCGGTCACCGCCAAGAGCATCACCCCCGGCCCGCGCCCCGGCCATCCCGAGCCGAACCTGGTGCGCATCCGGACCGCGGAGGGCCCCGGCCTCGTCAACTGTAACGGCTTCCAGAACCCCGGTCTCGACGCCTACCGGTCGGCCCTGGCCGCGCTGCCGCACCGGGTGCCGCTGATCGTGGCCGCGGCGGGCGAATCGGCCGAGGACTACGTGCGGGTCGTGGCGGGTCTCCAGGAGTTCGGCGAACTGGTCGAGCTCAACATCTCCTCCCCCAACACCAAGCTGGTCTACGGGTGGTCCACCCGTCCGGCCGAGCTGAAGGACGTCTTCCGGGCCGTGCGGGCCGCGACCGGCAAGCCGCTGATCGTGAAGATCTCGCCCGACTTCCGGGAGACCAACGAGGAGATCACGATCCCGGCCGCCCTCGACGCGGGCATCACCATCATCAACTACGGCAACACCCGGCGGGTGGAGGAGCCCCGGCTCTCTCAGGGCACCGGTGGTCTCTCGGGCCCGGCCCTCTTCGCGACCACGCTCGAGAACGTGCGCCGGGTCCGCCAGCGGTTCGGCGACCGGCTCGAGCTGATCGCCACCGGCGGCATCGACAGCCCGGAGAAGGCGCGCCAGGCGCTCGACGCGGGGGCCACCGCGTGCGGGATCTTCACCGGCTTCATCACCCGCGGCCCCCTCTTGCCGCGACGCATCCTCGACGCGCTCCAGAAGTAACCCACAGGTTATCCACTTATCCACAGTCATCCACAATCGCGGAAAATGCACGCCACGACGCGCTCCGAGAGGGCGGACCCCAAAAAGTGACGCTCTGATCGTCCACCGCCGCGAGCCCTCCCATCGCGCGCAGCATTCACGCAGGCCCATGGGCGCGGGCGCGCCAAATGACGCTTCTGTTGCGGCCAAACGAAGCCTTGACAGGGCCGGGACCGGTTCATAAGGTGGCGTCGCGCAGCACAGTGTGCATCTTCCGAGGAGGAGACAATCGCGTATGGAGGCCAGCCGGAAGCCACTCGCGAAGATCGAGGGCAGGAAGCGGATGCGGCTCAACGGTCTCACGGTGGCGTGGCGGGGCACGCCGAGTCTCGACGACTGGGTGGCGTACATCGTCACCGGCACGAAGTCCAAGAAGCTGATCCTGGCCGATCACGCCTCCGAGCGGAAGGTGAAGGGCCTGCTGGCCCGCATCCAGTCCCTGTCCAAGAAGGAGGTCGAGAAGCTGGCCAAGGGCTAGCCGCCTCCCGCGAGCGCGCCGCGCTGGGCCAGGCTGACGAAGCGCTCCCGGCCGATGATGACGTGGTCGTGGATGCGCAGGTCGAGCAGCTCCGAGCACTCCACGAGCTGCCGGGTGAGCCGCAGGTCTTCGCGGCTGGGCGTCGGGTCGCCGCTCGGGTGGTTGTGTAGCAGGATGATCGAGGCGGCCGATTCCAGGATCGCCGGCTTGAAGACCTCGCGGGGGTGGACCAGGCTCGCCGACAGCGTGCCCTCCGAGATCACCACGTCGCGCAGGAGCCCGTTCTGGGCGTCCAGCAGGGCCACCCGGAAGATCTCCTTCTTGAGGTCCTCCATCAGCGGCCCGTAGCGCGCGAACACCTGCTCCGGGCTGCCCAGCACCACCCGCCCCGGCCCGTTGCGCGACCGGAGGCGGCGGGTGATCTCGAACACCGCGGCCAGCCGGACCGCCTTCACCGGCCCCACGCCCCGCACCGCGGCCAGCTCGGCGAGCCCCCGCCCCGCGAGCCCCGAGAGCGATCCGTAGCGGCTCAGCAGATCGTGGGCCATGTCCATCGCGCTGCGCCCGGCGAGACCCGCACCGAGCTGGATGGCCAGCAGCTCCGCGTCGGCGAGCGACTCCGCGCCCTTGTGGTAGAGGCGCTCGCGGGGCCGGTCCTCCGCGGGCCACCGCCCGATGCCGCCCCCCGCCGCGTCCATGCGCATCCCGTAGCACGGGCGCGCGGCGGCGATCAATGAGGCGGATCGGATACGGGCTCCTCGATCGTGATCTCCCGCGACTCGTCGCCGAGGCCGGCGAGGTGCACGTGGATCGTCCCGGCGGGCAGGAGCGGCAGCAGCTTGTCCGCCCACTCGATCACGGTGACCCCATCGCCGTGCAGCATCTCCTCGAGGCCCAAGTCGACGAGCTCGGTGAGGCTGCCGGTGCGATAGGCGTCGAGGTGGTAGATCGGGAGGCGGCCGCGATACTGGTTGACCAGCACGAACGTGGGGCTCGTCACCGCGTCGGTCACGCCGAGGCCACGCGCGAGGCCCTGCAGGAAGCAGGTCTTGCCCGCTCCCAGCTCGCCGGTGCACGCGACCACCGCGCCCGACCCGAGGCGCGCGCCGAGCGCCTCGCCGATCGCCTGCGTCTCGGCGGGAGCGTGCGAGCGGAGCGTCCGCCGGGGGCTCACGGTGGCGGCCCGCCGAGCGCCTGGAGCGCCGCGGGCAGCTTCTCGACGATGTCGCCCGCGATCATCGCGACCTCGCCCCGGTCGGCCGCGGTGAGATCACCGGCCAGGCCGTGGAGGTAGCAGCCCGCCTCGAGCGCGCCGGCCGGATCGAGGCCCCGCGCCAGCAGCGCGCCCACGATGCCGGTGAGCACGTCGCCCGATCCACCCTTCGCCATGCCGGGACTGCCGGTGGGATTGACCGCCACGCGCCCGTCGGGGCCGCCGATCACGGTGCCCGCGCCCTTCAGCGCCAGGCCGAGCCGGTGGTCGCGGGCGAAGCTCCTGGTCACCTCGAGCCGGTCCCCCTGCACCGCGTCGATGCCCACGCCCAGCATGCGCGCCATCTCGCCCGGGTGCGGGGTGAGCGCGCGTGGGCCGAGCGCGCGGCGCAGCAGATCGAGATGCCCGGCGAGCGCGCTGAGCGCGTCCGCGTCGGCCACCAGAGGCCGCTCGACCTCGACGACCAGGGCGCGGGCCAGCTCCTGCGTCTCCGGGTGCAGCGAGAGGCCGGGGCCGAGCGCAACGGCGTCCATGCGGCGGGCTAGATCCAGGATGCGCTCCCGCGCCCCGAGCGCGAGGGTGCCGTCGGCGGTCTCGGGCAGCGCCTCGGTCATGTACTCGGGAGCGTGCGCGGCGACGATCGGCTGCTGCGACGCCGGCACCGCGATCGTGCAGAGCCCGACCCCACTCCGGAGCGAGGCGCGCCCGGCGAGCACCGCCGCGCCGGTCTTGCCGCGCGATCCGGCCACGATCAGGAGATGGCCGAAGCGGCCCTTGTGCGCGTCCGCCTCGCGCGGAGGAAAGTACCGGCGCACGTCGGCGGCCTCGAGGCGCCACGTGGTCACGCCGCGCGCGACCTCCGCGGCCGGCACGCCGATGTCGACGACGTCCACCGGCCCCGCCTGGGCGGCGGCGGGATGGAGCAGCAAGCTCCGCTTGAGCCCGGCGAAGGTGATGGTGCGCGTGGCTTTCACGGTGGGCCCGAGCAGCGCGCCACTATCGGAACCGAGCCCCGAGGGCAGATCGAGCGCGAGGACCGGCACGCCGCGCCGTCCGGCCTCGTTGATCGCCTCGATGGCCACCGCGACCTGCCCCCGCGCCGGACCGGTCAGGCCGGTGCCCAGCAGCGCGTCCACGACCGCGTCGGCCCGCTCGAGCGCCCGCACGAGCGCGCCCGGATCCGGGCCCGCGTCGATCGCCTCGATGCGACCGCGCCAGCCGGCGAGGGCCTCCGCGGCGTCTCCCTCCACCTCGTCGCGCCGGGCGGTCAGGAACACCTGCACCACCGCTCCGCGGGCCCGGAGACGGCGGGCCACCACGAAGCCGTCGCCGCCGTTGTTGCCCTTGCCGCACACCACCACGACCTGCCGGCCGCGGATCGGGGCGAGCCAGCGGACGATCAGCGCGGCCGCGCCCGAGCCGGCCGCGTCCATGAGCCGGGTCCCGGGAATGCCCAGCTCCCGGATGGCGCGCGCGTCCAGCGCGCGCATCTCGGCGGCGGTGAAGATGGGCCGCACGGGATCAGCGCGCCGGCGGCAGCAGCAGGGCCGCCGACTGGATGAGGAAGTCGGCGAGCACCGTGGTGTAGGCCTCCCGGTACGTGGTGCGGGCGGCGTGGGGCAGCTCGATGTGGAGTGCCAGCTTCGTCTGCGCGAGGATGCCCGACTGCTTGGTCGCGGAAGCCGTGTACCAGAGCGTGTCCTGGGGCTCCATCCAGACGTCGAGCCGCGGGACCTCGCCCTCCGCGGGCAGGCGCGCGTCGCGGATCATCTCGAGCAGCGTCTTGAGCCGCCAGGCGTCGTCGCGGCTCAGGCCCACGGTGGCGATCTCCATGCGGCCCGCGCTCTCCTGGCGACCGTTGCCGTGCACCTCCACGTAGAGTCGGAGCGGCCCCTGCGCGGCCTCGGCCACCTGCCGCCGGTACGCCTGGTAGACCTGGCGCGCCGGCTCGGTCTCCACCTCCTGACGCGCCGCCGCGCCGGGCTGGCTCTCGGTGGGCCGGTTGACGTTGTAGCGCCGGCCGGTCGCGTCGACGTGTGTGTAGCCGGTGACCACCACCAGGCCGAAGCCGGTGAGCTTCGCGAGCTCGCGTCCCATGAGGTCGGTCGCGGTGTCGGAGGTGCCGTGCGGCGCCGCGATGACCACGCCGGGCCGGCCCTTCTCGACCTGCACCGCGCCCGCGGTCGGGCCGGGCGCGCGTGCCGGGCCGGCGGCCGGGGCCTCGGCCGAGTCCTTGCCCGCGATCAGCCCGGCGCAGCCCTGGACCACGAGGGCGAGCCCGAGCACCAGGCTAGCGGCGCCCCGCCTCGTCATCGGCGTCGTCCCCGATCAGCATCGCCTGCGCCATCGCGTACTCGCCGTCGTGGGTGAGGGAGAGGAGCACGCGGCGGCCGCCCTTGGCGAGCGCGATGTCGCGCGAGCGGCCGGAGAGCACCATGGTGGGGGCCTGGCCGCGCTCGCGCCGCACCTCCAGCTCGCGCCAGTTCACCCCCATGCGCAGACCGGTGCCGAGGGCCTTCAGCGTGGCTTCCTTTGCCGCGAAGCGCGCTGCGAAGTGCGGAATGGGATCGCGGCGGCGCCGGCAGTAGGCGATCTCCTGCTCGGTGAACACGCGCTGGAGGAAGCGCTCGTCCCACCGCGCCACCACGCGGCGCATCCGAGGCATCTGGGTGAGGTCGACGCCGATGCCCAGCACCCGGCTCACGAGCGAATGGATCCGAGCACGAGACGGACGCGCGAGGGATTGATCCGCACCACGGTGACACCGGGCGGCACCGAGATCTGCTCGGGCGACACCCGAAGGGTCACCTCCCCGGCCCGCGCGCCGGTGAGGCTCAGCCGGGCGCGCACCCGGTCGGTGCCGAGGCGCTCGAGCGCGCCCCGCAGCCCGTGCAGCTGCACGTCCACGCTGTCCGGCCGCTCGCCCTTGACCTCGAGCCCGGCCGGGATGCCGTCGAGCTCGACCGGCGCCGCGATCACCACGTCGGCCCGCTCGGAGGTCATGACGAAGGCCCAGAGCACCATCGAGACCACGAGGGCGAGCAGCTTGAGCTCCCAGTGCCGGGTGAGCGCGCTCACTTGCGCAGCCACTCCCGGGCGGGCTCCCACCACGCGGCGCGGCGGGCCATCGGCGCTTCCTCCAGGGAGAACAGATCGCCCAGGCGCCGCCGCAGCGAGTCCTGATCGAGCGGCGACTCCATCTGGCCGTCGACCGCGAGCGAGATGTGGCCGCTCTCCTCGGAAACGATCAGCACCACCGCGTCGGTCTCCTCGGCCAGCCCGAGCCCGGCGCGGTGGCGCGTGCCCATGTTGCGGCCGAGCTGGGTGTTGCGCGAGAGCGGCAGGAAGCATCCCGCGGCGGCCACGCGGTCGCCCCGGATGAAGGCGGCCCCGTCGTGCAGCGGCGAGTACGGCAGGAACAGGCTCACGAGCAGATCGGCCGAGACGACCGCGTCGAGCGGCACCCCGAGCTCGGCGTAGTTGCGCAGGCCGGTGCTACGCTCCAGCACGATGAGGGCCCCGATGCGCTTGCTCGCGAGGGCGTCCGCCGCCTTGATCACCTCGTCGATCAGATGGCTCCGCTCCTCGCGCGCGCCCAGGGTCATGCCCTGGAAGAGGCGGCTCTCGCCGAGCCGCGTGAGGGCCCGGCGCAGCTCGGGCTGGAAGAGGACGATCAGGGCCAGCACCCAGAAGGACCAGAAGTTGTCGAGGAGCCAGCTCGTGCTGAACAGCTCGAAATGACGGGCCAGGAACGAGGCCACCATGAGACCGGCCAGGCCCAGCAGCATCTGGACCGCGCGCGTCTCCTTGAACATCACGAAGATCCGGTAGAGCACGATCGCCACCAGCACGATGTCGACCGCGTCGCGCGTGCGGAAGGTCTGGAGCAGCGGCCACACGGCTAGGGGCCCTCCGGCGCGGCGCGGCGGATGGCCTGGGCGATCCGGACCGCCTGCGCGGTCTCGGCCACGTCGTGGGCCCGGATGACGTGGGCCCCCCCGAGGACGGCCGCCGCGGTCGCGGCCAGGGTGCCGGGCAGGCGATCTGCCGGGTCCGGCTGGTCGGCGAGGGCGCCGATGAAGGACTTCCGCGAGACCCCGACGTACAGCGCCCGCCCGAGAGAGCGAAGCGCCGGCAGGGCCGCCAGCACCCGGCAGTCCCACTCGGGCCATGCGATATCCCCGCCCCGGAAGAAGCCGATGCCCGGGTCCACCAGGATTCGCTCGTCGGGCACGCCCGCCGCCCGCGCGCGGGCCAGACTTCCCGCGAGCGACGCCAGGACCGTCTGGACGGGCTCGGCCGGGGCCGGGGCGGCGGCGGGATGCGCCATCAGCACGAGACCGGCCCCGGCGGCTGCGGCCAGGCGTGCGAGCGCCGGGTCGGCGGCCAGGCCGGTCACGTCGTTGAGCATCCGGGCGCCGCTCTCGAGGGCGGCCCGGGCGGCCAGGGAGCGGCTCGTGTCGGCCGAGATCGGCAGGTCGAGCTTGGCGGTCAGCAAGCCCACGGCCCAGTGCAGACGATCGGCCTCCTGGGTCTCGGGGATGCGCCCCTCGAGATAGGGCGCGGTCGACATGGCCCCCACGTCGAGCCAGGCCGCGCCGGCCCGGGCCATCGCCTCGGCGGCCCGCAGGAGACGGTCGGCGTCGGTCACGACGGAGCCCGAGTAGAACGACTCCGGGCTCACGTTGAGGGCCCCCACGACGGCCACGTCCAGGCCATCGCCCACCGACACTCCTGCCACGGTCGCGCGGTTCACGGGGATTTCTCCACGATCAACTTATCACCGCGACCGGCCCCGGCGGGGCCTGAATTTGCCGCGCGGGCGCTACGCGGGGCTGGGCGCCTCGTGCAGCGGCGGCACCCGGAGGATGCGCGCGATCTCCTCCCCGTCGAGCGACTCGCGCTCGAGGAGGGCACGGGCGAGCGCGTGGAGCTTCTCGAGGTTGGTCTCGATCATGTGGCGGGCACGCGTCGCACACTCGACCACGATGCGCTTGATCTCGGAGTCGATCAGGACCGCGGTTTCCTCGCTGAAGTCCTTCGGGCGGGCCACCTCGCGCCCGAGGAAGATGTGCTCCTCGCCCTTGCCGAAGGTGAGCGGGCCCATCTTGTCGGACATGCCCCACTCGCAGACCATCTTGCGGGCCATCTCGGTGGCCTTCTCGAGATCGTCGCCCGCCCCGGTGGTCTGCTGCTGGAAGACGATCTCCTCCGCCGCGCGGCCGCCGAGGAGGATCGTGATCCGATTCACGAGGTAGTCCCGCGAGTAGTTGTACTTGTCGTCGGCGGGCAGCTGCTGGGTGAGCCCGAGGGCCCGGCCGCGCGGGATGATCGTCACCTTGTGCAGCGGATCGGCGCCCGGCAGGAAGTCGGCGACCAGGGCGTGGCCGGCCTCGTGGTAGGCGATCGTGCGCTTCTCGGTGTCGCTGATGATCATCGAGCGCCGCTCGACGCCCATGAGGACCTTGTCCTTGGCGTTCTCGAAGTCGAGCATCTCGACGAGCTTCTTGTTCTGCCGCGCGGCCAGCAGCGCCGCCTCGTTGACGAGGTTGGCCAGATCCGCCCCG
>DATJIR010000341.1:0-7182 GCA_035493135.1 Verrucomicrobiia bacterium | reverse complement strand
GGGCCCAGAAGCAGGCGGAGCAGATGTCCTCCCGCATGGCCGCCATCGTCGCCTCCTCGGACGACGCGATCGTGGGCAAGGACATCAACGGGGTGATCACCTCGTGGAACCAGGCCGCGGAGCGCATGTTCGGCTACCCGGCGACGGAGGCGATCGGGCGGCACATCACGATGATCATCCCGCCGGACCGGTACCGGGAGGAAGACGCGGTCCTGGCGCGGATCCGGAGCGGCCAGAGCGTCGACCACTTCGAGACGGTTCGGGTGCGGAAGGACGGACGCCCCGTCGAGGTCTCGATCACGGTCTCGCCCATACGGGGAGCGGACGGGGTGGTCCTCGGGGCCTCGAAGATCGCGCGCGACATCGGCGCCCAGCGGCAGGTGGAGCGCCAGAGGGCGGAGCTGCTCACCCGGACGCAGGCGGCGCGCGCGGAGGCGGAGGCCGCGAATCGGGCCAAGGACGATTTCCTCACGACTCTCTCCCACGAGCTCCGAACGCCGCTGAACGCGGTGTACGGGTGGGCCGCGATGTTGCAGTCCGGGCAGATGGACGAGTCGACCCGGACCCGGGCCATCGACGCCATCATGCGGAACGCCAACGCACAGGTACAGCTGATCGACGACCTGCTCGACGTGAGCCGCATCGCGTCCGGGAAGCTTCGGCTCGACCCGCGGCCCCTGGAGCCGAGGCCGGTCATCGAGGCGGCGGTGGAAGCGGTGCGTCCCGCGGCGCTGGCGAAGGGCATCCGGCTCGACATGGACCTGGATCCGAAGGCCGCCGCGATCATCGGTGATCCGAACCGGCTGCAGCAGGTGGTGTGGAACCTCCTCAGCAACGCGGTGAAGTTCACGCCCCAGGGCGGCTCCGTCCGGGTTGCTCTCCGGGAGCGCGACTCGCACGTCGAGATCGAGGTGAGCGACAGCGGCATCGGCATCACGCCCGATCTGCTGCCCCATGTCTTCGAGCGGTTCCGGCAGGGCGACAGCTCCAGCACTCGCCTGCAAGGGGGACTCGGGCTCGGCCTGACCCTCGTGAAGCAGCTGGTCGAGCTGCACGGCGGGACCGTCACCGCGGAGAGCGGAGGAGTCGGTCAGGGGGCGACGTTCACGGTCCGACTCCCTCTCCGGGTCGCCGGGCACCCCGACACGCCGGCCCCGGCGCGCCCCTGGACCGCCGACGGCTGGGTGCCGGTATCCTCGGTCAGCCGACTGCACGGGGTGCGGGTGCTCGCGGTCGACGACGACCAGGATGGACTGGCCCTGATCGCGGCGATCCTCGGCCAGGCCGGAGCGACGGTCGCGTTGAGCCACTCGGCCGCCGAGGGCTTCGACATGTTCGTGGCCGAGCCCCCCGACGTGCTGATCTCCGACGTGGAGATGCCCGACGAGGACGGCTACTCGCTCATCCGCCGGATCCGCGCCCTCGAGCCCGCCCGAGGGGGGCGAGTGCCCGCGATCGCGCTCACCGCCTATGGTCGCCGGGAGGACCGTCTCCGCTCGATCGGCGCCGGCTTCAGCATGCACGTGCCCAAGCCGGTCGACCCGTCCGAGCTGCTCACGCTCGTGGCCAGCCTCAGCAGCCGGTGGTGACCCGGGCCGCGGCCGCTCCGTCGATCAGTGGGTGTAGCGGCGCGCGTACTGCGCCACGCAGGCCGCCTCGAGGCCGGCCGGATCGCGGTCGGCGCCCGCGAAGCGCGCCACCGAGAGCGGGGCGAGGTCGGGATCGCTCTTGCCGTCCACGATCAGGTCCGCGAGCACGCGGCCGGCCGCGGGCGAGAGGCTGAGGCCGCCCACGCAGCAGCCGGAAGCGACGAAGAGGCCGTCGAGGCCGGGTACCCGCCCCACGATGGGCCGGCCGTCGGGCGTCATGGTGGGCGCGCCGCCCCGGTGCACCGCGACCTTCGCGTCCCGCAGGGCCGGGAAGTGCGCGGCGACCTCGTCGACCAGCCCGCGCAGCACGCCCAGGTCCAGCTCGAGCGCCGCGATCTGGAAGCCTGGCGGCAGGCCCTCGCGGCCCAGCACGCGCGGGGCGTCCTCGTAGCCGCCGAACATGAGCCCGCCCTGCTCGTAGCGCACGTACACGCTCGCCTCCACGAGGCGCACGATGGGCTGGAGCGGCTCCACGCCGGCAATGGTCTCGGTGACGAAGAGCTGGTGCCGCACCGGGACGAGCGGCAGCGCGATGCCCGCGCTCGCGGCCACCCGCGCGGCCCAGCCGCCCGCGGCGTCCACCACCACCGGCGCGTGGAGCGGCCCGCGCGCGGTCATCACGCCGGCCGCGCGCCCGTCCTCGCTCAGCAGGCCCTGCACCGCGGTGAAGGGGAGCAGGCGCGCGCCGACCTCCCCCGCGCGCGTGGCGAAGCCGATCGCGACCCGCGCCGGA
The DNA here is from genome assembly GCA_035493135.1 of Verrucomicrobiia bacterium. Lineage (GTDB taxonomy): Bacteria > Methylomirabilota > Methylomirabilia > Rokubacteriales > CSP1-6 > CAMLFJ01. The sequence goes on along the minus strand of DATJIR010000341.1, from coordinate 4,800 downwards.
TCGACCCAGCCGTCGCTCGGCACGTGGAGGATGCGCCGCGCGGCCCCCGGCTCGAAGTGCGGGGCCAGGCGCCCGGCCTCCGCCGCGTCGATGAGCCGCGCCTCGATGCGGAGGGTGGTCGCGGTCTCGTGCGCGATGCGCACCCGCTCCACGCCTCCGTCGGTGTAGGCCGCGCGCAGGCTGCCGGAGCGGTGGAAGTCCACCGAGCGGCCCATCTCGCTCTCGAACCGCTCGAGCGCCTCGCACGCCTCGTGGCGGAGCCGCGCCATGGCGGGCATGGTGTCGGCCTTGCTCGTGAGCCCGGCCGCGCGCGGGGAGGTCTGCGAGCCCAGCGCGTGCTGGTCCACCAGCGCGACCTTGAGCCCGCGCCGGGCCAGGTGATACGCGGTGCTCGACCCGAAGGCGCCCGAGCCGATGACGACCGCGTCGGCGGTGCCGAGGCCCGCGGCCATCTCAGGCCAGCCGCGAGCCGTGCGCGGTTTCCTCGTCGGTCACCGGGCGCCGGCCGCGCAGGAAGTCGAAGTCCACGCCCTCGTCGGCCTGCAGCACGTGGTCGAGGAACAGGCGCAGGTAGCCGCTGGTGACGCCGTCCGGCCGCGGCGTCCACGCGGCCCGCCGCCGCGCGATCTCCTCGTCGGGCACCCGCAAGGTCAGCCGGCGCCCGGGCACGTGCAGCTCGATCTCGTCGCCGTCCTGCACCAGCGCCAGCGGCCCGCCCACCGCGGACTCCGGCGTGACGTGCAGCACCACGGTGCCGTAGGAGGTGCCGCTCATCCGCGCGTCCGAGATGCGCACCATGTCCTTCACGCCCGCGCGCAGCAGCCGCGCGGGCACCGGCGCCGCGCCCCACTCCGGCATGCCCGGGCCGCCCTTGGGCCCGGCCTGCTTGAGCACCAGCACCGAGTGCTCGTCGATCGGCAGCGAGGGATCGTCGATGCGCCGCTCGAGATCGCGGTGGTCCTCGAAGACCACCGCGCGTCCCCGATGGATCATGAGGTGCGGCGAGGCCGCCGACTGCTTGAGCACCGCGCCCCCCGGGCACATGTTGCCGGTGAGGATGACCGTGCCGCCCTCCGGCTGCAGCGGCAGCGACAGCGGCCGGATGACGTCGGTGTCGTGGCACGGCGCCCCCGCGACGTTCTCGCCCAGGGTCCGGCCGGTGACGGTGAGGGTCTCGGGGTGCAGCATCGGCAGCATCTCGCGCAGCACCGCCGGCACCCCGCCCGCGTAGTAGAAGTCCTCCATCAGATACTTGCCGGAGGGGCGCACGTTGGCGAGCAGCGGCGTGCTGCGGGAGAGCTCGTCGAAGCGCCGGAGCGGCAGCGGCACCCCCGCGCGCCCTGCGAGGGCGACCAGATGCACGATGGCGTTGGTGGAGCCGCCGAGCGCCATGTCGGCGCGGATCGCGTTGTCGAACGCGGCCGCGGTGAGGATCTCGGAGGGTCTCGGCCCGCGGGTCAGCGCCATCTCGACCGCGCGGCGGCCCGACATCTCGGCCAGCGCGAGCCGGCGCGAGTCGGGCCCGGGGATGGCCGCGTTGCCGGGCAGGGCCAGGCCCAGCACCTCGGCCATCGCCGCCATCGTGGACGCGGTGCCCATCACCATGCAGTGCCCGGTCGAGCGCGAGAGGCAGCCTTCGACTTCCGCCATCACTTCGTCCGTGATCTCGCCCGCCCGTCGCTGGGCCCAGATCTTGCGCGCGTCCGTGCCCGAGCCCAGCTCCTGGTTGCACCACACGCCCTTGAGCATGGGCCCGCCGGTCACCATGATCGCGGGCACGTCGGCGGAGGCCGCGCCCATCAGCATGGCCGGGGTGGTCTTGTCGCAGGCGGCGAGCAGCACCACCGAGTCGAGGGGGTAGGCGCGGATGCACTCCTCCACGTCCATCGCCATGAGGTTGCGGAAGAGCATCGTGGTGGGCTTCATCAGGATCTCGCCCAGCGAGATCACCGGGAACTCGAGCGGGAAGCCCCCCGCGCTCCACACCCCGCGCTTGACCGCTTCCGCGACCTGGCGGAGATGCGCGTTGCAGTTGTTGAGCTCCGACCACGAGTTGCAGATGCCGACCACCGGCCGCCCGTCGAACATCGCGTCGCTGAAGCCCTCGGCCTTCAGGTACGCGCGGTGCATGAAGCCGTCGAGATTCTTCGGGGCGAACCAGTTGCGGCTGCGGAGCGGCGGGGTGGCGGCGCGGGGAGTCGTCATAGGGCCCACATTCTGCCCTGTTTGCTAGATTACGGCCAGCCCGTCCAGGCCCCGGCCCTGAGAGTCCCCGCGCCAGCCTCCACACCGGGTCCGCCGGGCGCACTTCGGGCGCGGGTCCTGCTCACTACGGCTTGTGCCGCGTCACCTCGGGTTCACCCCGGCCGGCCAGCACGTCGCCTCGCAGAACTCGGTGTAGGGCGGCTGCGGGTACGACGGCGTCACGTTCCACACGTACCCAGCGCCCGCACCGGCCGACGATCCTGCCATGAACGGAAACGTCAAGCTGCCCCATCGTATCGCGGCGAGCTCCTGCACGAGGTCCAGGGCGGCGGTCGCGCAAGCCGCCTTGGTCGGATAGAGCCCGGTCGGGTTCACCTCGTCCAGGTCCAGGCGATGAAGCGGACCCTTCCAGCTGGTCTTCTGCCACAGCACCCAGTCAGCGGCGATTGCCGGCGTACTGCTCGCAAGGATCACGGCAGCGATGATCAAGGCGATGAGCGTGCGCATATCCCCAGCCCTCCAGGTGCAGCCTACAATGACGAAATGCACACGAAGTGCCACCTGGTAAGTGGCTGAATCTGGAGGAATCGCCTCCGGCGCGTCTGGGGCAGGCGTGCCCCGCCCGGGTCACCACCGCGACACCCGCGCCCCAGCCCGGGGACCGCGCTTGCTAGACTTCCGCCATGAGGGCGTGGCACCGGGCAGGGCTCCTGGTGGTGGCCGCGCTGACCGCCGGCTGCTTCACCATGACCGCTTCGCAGAACCGCAGCCTCGACGAGGTGCGCGCCTTTGCCGACGACACCGCCCGGACCTACGGGCTGCCTCCCATCCACGTGCTGGTGAGCCACAACCCGGAGAGCCCGGTCGGCTCGTATCGCCGCGGCTTCTTCGCGGTCAACCGTCTCGTGCTGCGCTCGGAGTTCCGTGACGCCATCGTGGCCCACGAGCTGGCCCACTACGTCCTGGGCCACGACGCGGCGCTGGCCGCCGCCACCCCCGAGGCCCGCCTGCTCGAGCGCCAGCAGCGCGAGCTCGACGCCAACGCCAAGTCGGTGGAGATTCTCACCCGGGTGCGCGGCGTGCCCGAGGACCAGGCCCTGCGCATGGCCTACAGCTACCTGCTCAACGTCCACCGCCGCCTGCAGCGCTCCCCCGGCGAGGACCTGCTCGGTCACCGCCCCCCCTGCGAGGAGATCGCCGACCTGCTGGCCCGCTACCCCGCGCAGCTCACCTGGACCGCGCGCCTCGAGTGCGCCCCGCGCCGAGCGGCGGTGGGCGGATAGACAGCCCGGGAGCCCGCATGGTATAAAGATGCGTTCTCGTTACGGGCTCGTGGTGCAGCCTGGTTAGCACACTGGACTGTCAATCCAGAGGTCGCGGGTTCAAGTCCCGTCGAGCCCGCCAAACGAATCATACACATCGGGCGCGGGGCTCAGCCGCGCCCGATGTGCTTTGTGCCGGCTCTGTTCAGCCGCAACCGATCGAGGTTTACCGGAGTCCCCCTACTCACGAGTCACGGGCTTGAGCCCCCTGCTGCCTCCCCTCCTCGCCTTTCCCAAGCCCGCGTCCGGTCCGAAACAGAAATTTTCGCGCGCGGCGGCAAAAGGACGGTGAGCGCCATGTCCAAGACGTGGATGCGGCGTGGCGCGCCCTGGGGGTCGCGCCGACGTCACGGGAGGCGGCCATTTCCCATAAGCGTCGCGCCGCCAGTCTCCGATGAGACGGCTGGTCCGCTCCCCCGACGGCGGTACGGCCGCGGCGGACAAGGAAGTGGATGGCGGGTTCCGTCTTGAGGCCCGTCTCCGACAACGGTGCTAGTCCATTCGCTCGGGAGATCTGTCCATCTCCTGACAGCTTTCGCGACACGTTGTTTAGGTTCTGACGATTGTGCAGCGCAGGACAAGCGCCAATCCTGTTATTCTCACGGGTTCTCCGGCGACCACGCTTGGCACTTCCTTTGCTGCCGGGCAGAGTTTCTCTCTCCAATCGGGCTAGCGAAAGGAGGTGACCAACTACCCTTCCACACAACCGCTGTTACGACCCTCGTCCTCCACGAGGGCTGATCCACATGGGAGGCCCGCTCATGAAGCGCGCAAGGTTCTGCATCCTCATTGGGCTCCTCGTTGCGATCCTGCCGGTACCTGCGTTCGCTGCCCCCCGGATCCTGAGCGACGGTCAGTTAGATGCCATTACTGCTGGTCAGACGACCCCCGAAGATTCGCCCCTGACAGTTGGCACCCAGTTCAACACTGGTCCAATCGCGAGCCAAACGGTCGGGACCCAGCAAAACGTCACCAACAATCTGGCGGTCAGCCGCCAACCTCTGCCGTCGCTGAGTCCCGCAGGGGGCAGCGGCGGCGCCATTCTGGGGGATCGGTCCACTGCCACGATCGAGACGACAGGGCTGGTCCAGCTCTCCGACACGGTCCAGCAAGACCTCCAGGGCATGAACCTGGTCAATGCAGCTGAGAGCAGCGTGGCGAACGGCGTCAACATCTGGGCCGCTCGACTTGCTCCCCAGGCCGCGAGCGGGCTCGTTCCACTGATGTTGAACACGCAGATCCACGTGGACCAGATCAATGCGATCGCCCAGGA
>DATJIR010000340.1:0-3418 GCA_035493135.1 Verrucomicrobiia bacterium | reverse complement strand
AGCCAGTGCGGGGGCTTCTTCCCGGCGGAGATGCGCGCGGCCGGCGCCGACGCCTTCGTGTTCACCGGGCAGTCTCCGGAGCCGGTGTACCTCTGGCTCCAGGACGGGCGCGCCGAGCTGCGCGCGGCCACGCACCTGTGGGGCAAGGTGACCGCCGACGTCGATCGCCTCCTCAAGGAGGAGGTCGGCGATCCGAAGGCCGAGGTGGCCCAGATCGGCCCCGCGGGCGAGAACCGGGTGCGCTTCGCCGCGATCATGAACATGGTCAACCGCGCCAACGGTCGCACCGGGCTCGGCGCGGTGATGGGCAGCAAGCGCCTGAAGGCGGTGGTGGTTCGCGGGAGCAAGTCGCCCAAGCCGGCGATGGCCGAGGAGTTCCGCGGGCTCGTCAAGCGGCTCAAGGCCATGCAGGAGATGAATCCGGGCATCGGCTGGTTCGGCGAGTACGGCACCGCGGGCGTGCTCGCCATCCAGGACAAGATGGGCGGCCAGCCCACCCGCAACTACTCCGAGGGCACGTTCGAGCAGTGCAAGGACATCGACGGCTCCACGATGGTAAAAACAATCTTGAAGGAGCGCGACACCTGCTACGCCTGCGTGGTGAAGTGCAAGCGCGTGGTCGAGGTCGTGGACCCCGAGATCCCGGTCGACCCGATCTACGGCGGGCCCGAGTACGAGACCCTCACCTTCTTCGGCTCGATGTGCGGGGTCGGCGACCTCAAGCTGCTCGCCCGCGCCTCCGCCGACGCCAACATGTACGGCATGGACACCATCTCCGCGGGGGCCACCATCGCGTGGGCGATGGAGGCCCGCGCCAAGGGGCTCCTCGACGATCGGGGCCTCGGCCTCGAGTGGGGCGACGGCCGCGCCGTCCTCCGCGCCATCGAGGCGATCGCGCTCCGGCGCGGCGTCGGCGACCTGCTCGCCGAGGGCAGCCTCCGCGCCGCGACGACCCTCGGCCAGGCCGCGGTCGATCTCACCGTCACCGTGAAGGGCCAGGAGCTGCCCGCCCACATGCCGCAGCACAAGCGCTCGCTCGGGCTCATCTACGCGGTCAACGCCTTCGGCGCCGATCACCAGTCGTCCGAGCACGACTCGATGCTCAAGAGCAAGCCGGGCAGCCTCCACCAGCGGCGGCTCGCCGAGCTGGGCGAGTTCGGCAACCTCGACCTCCGCGATCTCTCGGACGAGAAGGTGCGCTTCGCCTACACCACCCAGTGCTTCTACTCCGCGCTCGACAGCCTCGGACTGTGCCAGTTCGTGTGGGGGCCGTCGTGGCAGCTCTACGGGCCGGCCGAGACCGTCGAGCTGGTGCGCTACGGGACCGGCTGGGACGCGTCGATGGCGGAGCTCCTGCGCATGGGCGAGCGCCGCATCCACCTGCTGCGCGGCTTCAACGCCCGAGAGCGCATCGGCAAGAGCGCCGACGTGCTGCCCAAGAAGCTCTTCGAGCCGCTCGGCGGCAAGGGCCCCACCGCGGGGGTGGCGCTCACCACCGGGGAGTTCGAGCACGCGCGCGATACGTACTACCGGCTGGCCGGCTGCGACCCCGACACCGGCTATCCCACCCGGGCCCGCCTGACCGAGCTGGGCCTCGAGTGGGTCGCGGAGCAGATCCCGGTCGCCGGCTGAGCCGGCCGCCTCAGACGCGCAGGCGCACGCCGCTGCGGTGGAGCGCCCACATGAGGCCCCACCAGAGCAGCACGTACGCGAGCGCGTAGGCCAGCGAGGCGTCGACGGGCGGCAGCCACGGCGCGAAGAGGTGGTCGAAGAGCCACGCCTGCAGCCGCGGCCCGTCCGGGCCGACGCGCACCAGTATCAGCAGCCGCGCCATGAAGCTCGACAGGAAGAAGAGCGGCAGCGCGGTGACGCCCAGCACCACGAAGGGCGCCGTCCACGCGCGCCGGCCGCGCACCTCGATGCCCCAGTAGCACGCGGCGAGCGCAAGCCCGGCGAGGCCGGCCATGAACAGCGCGTACGAGCTGGTCCACAGCGACTTGTTGATCGGAAACGTGAGCCCCCAGAGCCAGCCCGCGCCCGTCGCGGCGAGCCCGCCGATCGCGAGCCCGGCGGCCACGCGGCGACCGGGCCGGTCGCCGCGGATCCAGTGACCGGCCAGCACCCCGAGCAGCGTGGTGGCGACGGCCGGCAGCGTGCTCAGCACGCCCTCGGGATCGTAGAACCGGGCGACTTGCCAGATGTGCGGCCCCAGCACCAGCCGGTCGACGTAGCCCGCGAGGTTGCCGGCGGGGCTCAGGTCTCCGGCCGCCCCGCCCGGCGGGGCCACGCGCGTCATGAGCAGCCAGTACCCGAGGAGCAGCGCGGCCGTCACCCCGGCCTGGAGGCGCCAGCCCGCCGCCCCCCCGGTGAGGACGACCAGCAGGGCGGCCAGCAGGTAGCAGACCGCGATCCGCTGCAGCACGCCCGGGATGCGCAGCGTCGCGAGGTGGAAGAACGGCAGCGCGTGCAGCAGGAGCCCGAGCGCGAAGATCGCCGCCGAGCGCCGCAGCACGCGGCCCACGAGGCCGCGATCGCCGTGCTCGAGCCGCGTCCCGAGCGCCAGGGGGATCGACACGCCGACGACGAAGAGGAAGAACGGGAAGATCATGTCGGTCGGGGTGAAGCCGTCCCACTCCGCGTGCCGGAGCGGCCAGTAGACGTGGCGCCACGAGCCGGGATTGTTGACCAGGACCATCGCGGCCACCGTGAGGCCGCGCAGGACGTCGACCGAGACGAGGCGCGGAGCCGGGCCGGGCGGGGCCCTCACAGGATCGATCGCCCGCCGTCCACCATGAGGGTGGCGCCGGTGACGAACGACGACTCGTCGGAGGCCAGGAACAGGATCGGCTGCGCGACCTCGCGGGGCTCGGCCCAGCGGCCGAGGAGGTTGTCCCCGGCGCGCTGGCCGCGCAGCTCCGTCTCCGAGACGCCGCGGTCCGCCGCGCGACGGATGTGATACGGGGTGATGGTCCCGCCCGGGCACACCGCGTTCACCCGGATCCGGTGGGGCGCCTCCTCCACCGCCAGCGCCCGCGTGAAGCCGAGCACCGCGGCCTTGGTGGTGTCGTACTGACCCATGCCGGGCCGGCCCACGAGCCCGTACACCGAGGAGACGTTCACGATCGTGCCGCGCCCGCTCGCCCGCAGCGCGGGCAGCGCCGCCTTGCAGCAGTGCGCGGTGCCGAGGACGTTGACGCCGATGATGCGCTCCCAGTCCCCTGCGGCGGCCTCCGCGAGCGGCGCGTACACCCGCACCCCGGCCACGTTCACCAGGGTGTGGAGCGCGCCGAGGCGCGCGGCGGCCTCCTCGACGAGGCGCCGGGCCTCGGCCTCGCGCGCGACGTCGCCGACGAGCGGCAGGAGCCGCGCGCCCGGCACTCCACCCCGGATCCCCTCGGCGGCCCGGGCGACGGCCTCG
>DATJIR010000339.1:0-8026 GCA_035493135.1 Verrucomicrobiia bacterium | reverse complement strand
GAGCGGCAGGGCCAGGCCCGCCGCCACCACGCCCTGCGCGATCGCGGCCAGCGCCATGCCGCGATAGCCGCCGCCCCCCATCGCGGCGGCGCCCACCGCGGAGCCGATGACCAGCCCGCTCTGGTTGGTGAGCGCGATGAGCCCGAAGAGCGCGCCGCGCTGCCTGGGAGCCAGCTCGGAGCCGTAGGCGAGGAAGGCGGGCCGACTCGCCGCGTTGCAGAGGGTGAGCGCGATGGCAAGCGCGACGACCGGCCCGAACGGTAGCCCCGCACCGAAGAGGGCGAGGCCGAGCCCGGCGCTGATGATCTGGGCGATCACGAAGATGGCCGGCTTGGGGAAGCGGTCGCCGAGCCGGCCGCCCAGCACGTTGCCGGTGATCGCCCCGACCGCGACCAGGGCCAGCACCGGGGCCACGCCCACCGCGGTCATGTGGAAGCTCAGCATCACGAAGGCGGGCAGGTAGATCGCGACCATCGCGAAGAGCGAGCGCTCCATGAGATTGGCGCCGAGCAGGGGCAGGAGCCGGGGCACGCCCCAGACCGCGCGGTAGGTCGCGAGCACGCTGGTGCCGGCCGCGACCGGCGGGATGCGTGGGAACCACAGCTGGACCACGCCGGTCAGCGCGAGCATGACGAGGGCGATCGCGACGAACGCCCAGCGCCAGCCGAGCGCACCGCCGACCGCGCCCATGATCGGCACCCCGCCGATGGCCGCGAAGCTGAAGCCCATGTTGAACCAGGCCATCGCCCGCGCCCGGCGCTCGGACGGGAAGAGGTCGCCCACCGAGGCCATCAGGCTGCTCGGGGCGAGCGAGCCGAGCAGCCCGGCCAGGAAGCGCACTACCGCGAGCGTCACGAACCCCGGCGCGAGCGCCGCCGCCACGCTCAGCGTCGCGACGCTGGCGAAGGCGGTCACGATCATCGGCTTGCGCCCCAGCCGGTCCGAGAGCAGCCCCGAGAAGGGCGAGAATAGGGCCTGCGGCACCCCGGCCGCCGCGGCCAGCAAGCCCGCCTGGCCCAGCGAGACATCCAGGTCCCGCGCGATATCCACCAGCAGCGGCCCGATCATCGTCACCGACGTCACGATGCCGGTGACGCCCGCGGTGATGATCAGCATGGGGTCAGGTCTTACATTCATACAATCTCGACGATCCAGCCCTCGGTCTCGCGGGCGATGCGCTCCTCGTCGTCGGTGAGGCCCGAAGGCCGGGCGAGGCCACGAGCCAGCGCGACCGGCCGATCGAGCGCCCAGTCGCGGACCGCGGCCACCTGGCACTGGTCCTTGATCGCATACGGCTGCCGGCTGCAATCGACGAGGCTCGGCCACATCTCGGCGACGACGATGGTGTCCTCGCCGATCGCGCGGTCCCACGCGGTCTCGAACGGCCACACCCGGCACCGGGACGCGAGCGCGGGATCGGTGAGCAGGCGGTGGACCGCAGGCAGGCCCACGAGCGTCTGGGACCCGACGGCCCCGCGCGTGAACAGCTTCCACGGGCTCTGGATGCCGCGCGCCCCATGCCGCCGCTCGGCGAGCCGACCATTCGGGATGCGCCAGGGGAAGGGGCGCGGGCGCTTCGGGCTCAGGTGGGGATGCGTCTGGCCCTGGGGGTGACCCCAGAAGGGCCCGGCGAACTCACCGGCGAGTGTGGCCTGGATCTCGCGGTTCAGGAGGCCGGCCACCTCGAAGCGGTTGTTGCTCCCGTCGGGCCGGTCGCGCACCATCGCGGCGAGCCGGGCGCAGAGCGCGCGGCCCGCCGGCAGCCCGGACTCGGCCGGATAGCCGAAGGCGAAGTCGAAGCCCACCAGGGCCCGGCCGGGCTCGGCCAGGAGCCGCTCGCGGATGAAGGCCTCGGCGTCGGGCCGGGTGCGGAAGTAGCAGGGCTCGGGGCGCGCGACCCATGCTGAATCGCGTGGGGGCGGCCCGTCGGCGCGCCCCCACGCGACCCAGCACCGGTCGCGCGTCGGCCGGGCCGGGCCCCGGGTCGAGGCCGCCGACCAGTCCGCGATGACGACCAGCCGGAAGGTCAGGGGGTGAGCACGATCTTGCCGAACTGCTTGCCCTCCGCGAGCCGGCGCTCGCCCTCCACCCCCTCGCGGAGCGGCATCACGGTGTCCACGATGGCCCGCAGACGCCCGGCGAAGAGCTGGCCCATCACGGTGTTGAACTCGGCGTCGTTCGACATGGTCGAGCCGATGATCGACAGCTGCTTCCAGAACACGAGCCGGATGTCGGTCTCCGCGATGGGGCCCGAGGTCGCCCCGCAGGTGACGATGCGCCCGCCCTTGGCCACCGTGCGGATGGCGCCCTTCCAGGTGGCCGCGCCCACGTTCTCCAGCACCACGTCGACGCCGCGCCGCCCCGTCTTCTGCCCGACCACCTTCACCCAGTCGTCCTTCGCGTAGTTGATGCACTCGTCGGCGCCCAGGGCCCGCGCGCGCTCGAGCTTGTCGTCGCTGGACGACGTCACCCAGACACGCGCCCCGCAGAGCTTGCCGATCTGCACCGCGGTGGAGGAGACCCCGCCGCCCACGCCCAGGATCAATAGATCTTCGCCCGCCCGCAGCCGGGCCTGGGTGACCAGCATGCGCCACGCGGTCATGTTGACCAGGACGAAGGCGGCCGCGTCCTCGTAGCGGATCGCGTCGGGCAGCTTCAGCACGTGCCGGGCCTCGACCTTCACGTACTCGGCGAGCCCGCCGTGGGTGTGCTCGCCCAGGATGCCGTAGCGCACGCACAGGCTGTGCTCGCCGCGCCGGCAGTACTCGCACCTCCCGCAGCAGAGGTTGGGGTTCACCGCGACCCGGTCGCCGACCCTGACGTCCTGCACCGCCGCACCGACCGCGGCCACGTCGCCCGCGATGTCGCACCCGGTCCAGAACGGCATCGGCAGGGTGAGGCCGGGCAGGCCCTCGCGGACGAAGAGGTCGAGGTGGTTCAGGGCCGCGGCGCGGACGCGCACCAGGACGTCGGCGTCGCCGATCTTGGGATCGGGGACGTCCTCGTACCGCAGCGTCTCGAGTCCGCCGTGCTCGCGGAACGCGAGCGCCTTCATCCGCGCGCGGTCATCGGATCAGGACGCCCCGAGGCCGGCCTTCGGGGCATTCACGAGCACCGCCATGTTGCCGTACGGATGCTTGTTGTCCAGCATGAGCTGGTGGCACTCGGGCAGCTCGTCGAAGCGGTAGGTCTGCGACAGGCACGGGTCGACCTTGCCGGCGTCCACCAGCTTCGTCACCGCCAGCGCCTGCTGGTCGTTCGAGAGGTGGCTGCCCTGGAAGCGCTTCTGGCGCATCCAGTGATAGCGCAGGTCGAGGGTCACGTTGTAGCCCGTGGTGCCGGCGCAGATCACGATCATGCCCCCGGTGGCGCACACGAACTCCGAGGTGGGGAGCGTGGCCTCGCCCGGGTGCTCGAACACTATTCTCGGACTGACGCGTTCTCCCAGCGCGTCCCAGATGGCCTTGCCGAAGGCCCGCGCGCCCTTGGCCCAGTTGCCGTAGGCACGGCCGTCCTTCGTGTCCGGCATCACGCCCCAGTGGTCGAACTGGGAGCGGTTGATGACCCCGACCGCGCCGTGGTCCAGGCAGAACTTCTTCTTAGCGTCGTCGGAGACCACCGCGATCGCCCGGCCGCCCTGCGCGCGCACGATCTCGAGGGCCAGGCTGCCGAGCCCACCGGTGGCGCCCCACACCAGCACCGCGTCGCCCTTCTCGACGGTGTGCGGGTCCCAGCCCATCAGCATGCGGTAGGCGGTGGAGGCGCAGAGCAGGAAGCAGCCCGCCGCCTCCCAGGTCAGCTTCTTTGGCTTGGCGATGCACTGGTGCCCCTGGGCGCGGGCGAACTGGCAGTAGCTGCCGTAGTTGGTCTGGTAGCCCCAGATCCGGGTGGACTCGGCCAGCATCGGGTCCTTGCCGGAGAGCACCCACGGGTCGTCGGGCCGCCACCAGCCGCTGTGCACGATGACCTCGTCGCCGACCTTGACGTTCTTGACGTCCTTGCCGGTGGCCCACACGATCCCGGAGCAGTCGCTGCCCCCGGCGTGGAAGTCCTCGGGCTCGCCCATCTTCAGGCGCTCCGCGATGACGTCGAGCGGCTGGCCGAGCGCGGCCCACACGTTGTTGTAGTTGATGCCCGACGCCATCACGTAGATCAGCACCTCGTCGGGGCCGATGGTGGGCGTGGGCAGCACCTCGCGCTTCCACGCCTCGCGCGGCGGGCCGAAGCGGCTCTGTCGCACCGCGAACGCGTGCATCTGCTTGGGAACGACGCCCAGCGGCGGCTTGTCGCCCAGGTCGTAGAGATCGGCCATGGAGTCCTCCGGGTCCCTTACTTGCCCTTGAAGTCGGCGCGCTTGCGCTCGGCCGCGGCCTTGAGGCCGACCTTGCGGTCCTCGGAGAGGAGCGGGCCCGAGGCCTGCGCCGTCTCCCAGTCGAGCCAGGAGCGCATCTCGCCGTAGTAGGTGCCGTTGATCGCGCGCTTGGCCGCCTGCACGGCCAGCGGCGCGTTGGCCGCGATCTCGGCGGCCAGCTCCGCCACGCGCGCCCCGAGCTCGCCCGCCGGGTGCACCGCCTGGACGAGCCCGATCCGGAGCGCCTCCGCCGCGTCGAAGCGCCGCGCGGAGTAGATCAGCTCCTTCGCCGTCCCGATGCCGACGGTACGGGGAAGGCGCTGGGTGCCGCCCATGTCGGGCACGAGCCCGAGCTGCACCTCCGGGATCGAGAACAGCGTGCCCTCGGCGGCCAGCCGCACGTCGCAGCAGAGCGCCAGCTCGAGCCCGGCGCCCATGCAGGCGCGCTGCACGGCCGCGATCACCGGCACGCGGAGCGACTCCACCGCGGAGAACGAGGCCTGGTGCCCCGCCAGGTGCTGGCGGATGCGCGCCATGGCCTGGCCGGGCGACATGCCGTCGAGCGCCGTGCTGAGCGTCGAGCCCGCCTTGACGTCGAGCCCGGCGCAGAAGCAGCCGCCCGCGCCCATCAGCACCGCCACGCGCACGTCCGGCGCCGCGTCGACGCGCTGGCAGGCCTCACCGATGCCGTGCCACATCTCGTTGTCGAGCGCGTTCAGGCGCTCGGGCTTGTTCAGCGTGATGGTGGCCACGTCGCCCTTGATCTCCACCTGCACCTTGTCGGTCATGTCGGCTCCTCTATCCGTTGAACGCCCGCACCATCGCGGGCAGGCGCGGATCGTTCAGGTCTTGCTGGTACGGCTGGTAGAGCCCGGTGCGGTCCAGCAGCCCCTCGTACCGCTCCATGATCTTCGCGTGCAGGTTGTCGTAGGTCGCGGTCACCGCGTAGGTGTCGAGCATCTCGTCGGTGATCAGATCGGCCATGCCCTTCCAGTCGCCCTCCACCGACTTGCGGTGGAGCTGGCCGGTCAGCTCCTGCCAGCCGTGGGCGGCCAGCACCGGGGTGTAGGTGCGCGTGGATCCGTAGAAGGCGATCTGCTGCTTGACGGTCTGGGCCTGGGCGGCCCGCTCCTTCGGGGTGTCGCCCACCACCGCGAACGTGGCGGTCGCGTAGGTGAACTCCTTCCGGGAACGCCCCGAGCGCTTGAGCCCTTCCTCCACCGCCGGATGGACGACCTCGCGGAGGTACTTGGGGGAGTTGAACGGGTGCACGTGCATACCGTCGCACAGCTCCCCCGCGATGCGGCACATCAGCGGGTTCACCGCCGCGATGTAGATCGGGATCCTCGGGTGCTCGATCGGGCCCGGGTTGAAGAAGGGCGTCATCACGTCGAAGGTGTAGAACTGGCCCTTGAAGTTGAGCCTGGTCCCGTTCTGCCAGCAGTCCCAGATGGCGCGAATGGCGCGGATGGCCTCGGCCATCTTGGGACCGGGCGACTCGACCTTCACCGAGACGCGCCGCTCGTTGTGGGCCTTCACCTGGGTGCCGAGGCCCAGCGCGAAGCGCCCGCCCGAGGCCTTCTGGAGGTCCCACGAGGTGTGGGCGGTGATCATCGGGCTCCGCGAGAACACCGTCGCGATGTTGGTGCCGAGCTTGATCCGCGAGGTCGACGTGGCCGCGACGGCCAGCGGCAGGTAGGGGTCGTGCTGCGTCTCCGACGACCACAGGCAGTCGTAGCCCATGGCCTCGACCTTCCGGGCGTAGTCGGGGATGCTTTTCAGGTCATGGGTCAGCATGGACACGTCGAGCTTCACGGGCGTTCTCCTTTGACCGCGAGTCTACCTCACCCTCTCCCCCCTGGGGAGAGGGCAGGGGTGAGGGGGCGGGCTGGTATAACGGTGCCGTGCCCTTCTACCGCGGCTGGGCCGTCGTCATCGCCTGCGGCATCATCGCCGCCTTCTCCTGGGGCCTGGGCTTCTACGGCCTCGGCGTCTACCTCCACGCGCTGAACCACCTCCACGGCTGGTCCACCGGCCTGATCTCGGTGGCGGTGACGCTCTACTACGCGCTGAGCGCCGGGTGCCTGGTGGTGGTGGGCGGCATCATCGACCGCCACGGCCCTCGCGGGGTCCTCACCTACGGGGTCCTGACCATGGCCGCCGCGGTCGCCCTGCTCGGCCTGATCACGACCCCGTGGCAGCTCTTCGCGGTCTACGTGCTGATGGCCACCGCGTGGTCGTGCCTCGGCTCCACCGGGCTCAGCAGCACGCTCCTGCCGTGGTTCGGCCGGCGACAGGGCCTGGCGCTGACCCTGGCGCTCACTGGCGCGAGCGTGGGCGGCATGGTGCTGGTGCCGATCCTGGTCGCGCTGGTGCAGGCGCACGGCTTCCGGTTCGCCACCGCCGCGGTGAGCCTGGCCCTGCTCGCGCTCGGCCTGCCCCTCGTGTGGCTGGTGATCGGCGAGCGGCCGACCCCGGTGCAGGTGGCGACGGAGCTTCGACGCGACGGCGGGGGCGCGCCCGGGCGGGAGGGGACGCGGGGGGTGAAGGTGTGGACGCGCCAGGAGGTGCTGCGGGTGCCCCGGCTCTGGACGCTGATGGTGCCCTTCGCGCTGGCCCTGGCCGCCCAGGTCGGCTTCCTCGTCCACCAGATCAGCGTGCTCGAGCCCTACCTGGGCGAGAGCCGCGCCGCGCTCACGGTGAGCGCCACCACGGTGGCCGCGCTGCTCGGCCGCATCGCGATCGGCCTGCTCTCGGACCGCGTCGACCTGCGCACGCTCTCCGCGCTGAACATCGGCGCCCAGGGCGCGGCGCTGGCGGTGATGGCCGCGTGGCCGTCGTCGACCGTGCTCGTGGCCGCGAGCCTCGTCTTCGGCCTGGGCGTGGGCAACCTGATCACGTTCCCGCCGCTGCTCGCCCGCGAGGAGTTCGGCCAGCGCTCGTTCGGCACCGTGTTCGGCCTGGTCGGCGCGGCCACGCAGGCCGGCGTGGCGCTGGGCCCGGGCCTGATGGGCGTGCTGCACGACGCGCTCGGGAGCTACCAGACCGCGCTCTGGTGCCTGGTGGCGCTCGAAGGGGTGGCCGCGGTGTTCGTGCTCGGGGGGCGGGGCTTCCGCGACGATCCGTGATATACCCTCCGCAAAGGAGGGCGCCATGGCCACGAAGGGTACCGGGCTCCTGATGGTGTGGGCCGACGTTCCGGCCGACAAGGAAGACGAGTTCAACCGCTGGTACAACGAGGAGCACCTGCCGGAGCGGATGGCGATCCCCGGCTTCCTCGGCGGCGCCCGCTACGAGGCGGTGAAGGGCGGGCCGAAGCACCTGGCCTGCTACGAGCTCGAGAGCGCGGCGGTCATGGAGAGCCCGGCCTACAAGAAGGTGCAGTCCAGCCCCACCCCGTGGACCAAGCGGATCGGGCCCCAGGCCATCGGCACCCCGTTCATCCGCAACATCTACACGATGCTGCACCCGAAGGCGCTGACCCCGGCGATCGCGGGCGCGCCGATGGCCCCGGCACTGCAGATCGGCCGCATGGACGTGCCGCCCGCGGCCGACCGCGAGTTCAACGAGTGGTACAACACGGTCTACGTGCCGAACTACGAGAAGGTCCCCGGCGTGATCCGCGGCCGGCGCTACCGCGCGGTGGATGGCACGCCCACCTATCTGACGCTCTAC
>DATJIR010000338.1:0-2742 GCA_035493135.1 Verrucomicrobiia bacterium | reverse complement strand
CGCGGCGGGGGCGCAAGGGCTGGTCACGACCGAGAAGGACTGGGTGCGGGTGCGCGATCTCCCGCCGCCTCCGCTCCCGCTCTGGGTCGTGCCGGTGCGGCTCGTGATCGAGTCGGGACTGGAGACGTGGCAGCGGCTCCTCGCCGCGATCCTCGGCCACGCTCCGCTCGGGAGACCGTGCTCGTGAGCGGGCCCGGTCTCGACCCGCGCACCGAGCACATCGTCGTCCGGACCCCGAACTGGCTGGGGGACACCGTGATGGCGCTCCCCATGCTCGCCGCCCTGCGCCGGGCGGCGGGCCCGGCACGGATCACCCTGATCGGGCGCTGGGCCCCGCTGCTGGCCGGGCAGGCGGTCGGGGACGTGCACCTGGGATACCCGCGCCCGCTCGCCGCGCGGCGGCGGCTCGCCCGGGCCCTGGCCGCCGACCGGCCGGACGTGGCGCTCCTGCTGCCGAGCTCGCTCGAGTCGGCGCTGGCGGCCATGCGCTGGGGGGCCCGGCGTCGCGTGGGCTACGCCACCGACGGGCGGAGCGTGCTGCTCACCGACGCCATGGCCCTGCCAGCGCCGCGCCTCCACCAGGTCGACGAGTACGCCGCCCTGCTCTCGCTGCTGGGCGTGGACGGCACCGCCGCGGTGCCCGAGTGGAAGCTGCCGGCGAGCCCGGCCGCGGACGCCGAGGTCGACGGCCTCCTCGCGGACGCCGGGCTCGACGCGGCGACGTCGCTCGTGGGCCTGCACCTGGGTGCGGCCTTCGGCAGCTCGAAGCTCTGGCCCCCGGAAGCCTTCGGCCGCCTCGCGCGCGAGCTCGCGGCCGCCGGGCTGCACCCGGTGCTCCTCGGCACCGGCGAGGACGTCGCCACCGCCGCGACGGTGGCGCGCGCGGCCGCAACGCCGCTCGCCTCGCTCGTCGGCCGGGACCGGCCCGCGATCCTGGCCCGCCTGCTCGCGCGCCTGCGCTGCCTGGTCAGCGGGGACACCGGCGTCGCGCATCTGGCGGCCGCGGTCGGCGTGGCGACCGTGACCCTCTTCGGTCCGACGGATCGACGGCTCACCGCGCCGCGCGGGCGCGGCGCGCGATCGCTCGACCGGCCGGTGCCGTGCGCGCCGTGCTTCCTGCCCGCGTGTCCCATCGATCACGTCTGCCTGACGCGACTCGATCCGGAGACGGTGCTGCGCGAGGTGAGGCTCGCGGTCGCGTGAACACCGTTCTCCACACGGAGGCCTCGCCGGGACTCGGAGGGCAGGAGGTCCGCACGCTCAACGAGGCCCGCTGGACGGCCGAGCGCGGCTGGCGCGTCCTGCTCGCCTGCCAGCCGGACGGCCGCCTGCTCGAGCGCGCCCGGGAGGCCGGGGTCGAGGCGGTGCCGATCCGCATGCGGGGCCCGCTCGACCCGCGCGGAGTCGCGGCGCTCGTCCGGCTCATCCGTCGCGAGCGCGTCAGCCTGGTGCACACCCACAGCTCGATCGACGCGTGGCTCGGCGGCATGGCCGCGCGCCTCTGCCGGGTGCCGGTGGTGCGCACGCGGCACGTCTCGATCGCGATCCGTCGGGGCGCCAATCCGGTCTACCGCTGGCTCGCGGATCGGGTCATCACGAGCGGCGAGGCGATCCGCCGCGTGGTGATCGCCGCGGGGGTGGCACCCGCGCGCGTGATCGCCATCCCCGCCGGGGTGAATCTCGAGGCCTTCCCCTTCGGCCGCCGCGCCCCGGAGACCGCGCGCGAGCTCGGCCTGGGCTCGCCGGTCATCGGCTCGGTGGCGATGTTCCGCGGCTCCAAGGGCCATCCCCAGCTCCTGCAGGCCTTCGCCCGCGTGCGCGAGAAGCGCCCCTGCGCCTCGCTCCTGCTGGTCGGTGACGGCATCCGCCGCGCCTGGGTGGAGCAGCTGGCCCGGGAGGCGGGCCTCTCGGAGTCGGTGGTCTTCACCGGCTTCCGCCCCGACGTGCCCGCGCTCCTCGGGACCATGGACTGCTTCGTCCTCGCCTCGACGCGCACCGAGGGCGTCCCCCAGGCCCTGCTCCAGGCCTTCGCCACCGGGGCGCCGGTGGTGGCGAGCCGCATCGGCGGGATCCCGGAGGTGGTCACGGACGGCGAGACCGGGCTGCTCGTGGAGAGCGAGTCGGTCCCGGCCCTGGCCGCGGGGATCGAGCGCGTGCTCGACGACCCGGCCGCGGCGGCCCGGCGCGCCCGCGCCGCGCGGACCCTCGTGGAGGAGCGCTTCTCGCACGAGAGCGCGGTGGGCCGGCTCCTGCAGCTCTACGCCGAGCTGCTCGCATGAGCGAGGAGCCGCTCACCGTTCTCCACCTGGTGGCCAATCGCTGGTGGACCGGCAGCGCGGAGCCGGTCATCCGGCTGCTGACCGGTCTCCGCGCGCGTGGCCACCGCGTGCTGCTCGGGCTCATCGCGGGGGACCGGTTCGAGCAGAAGGCGCGCGAGGCGGGCCTCGAGCCCCTGCCGGGCCTCTCGCTCGAGGTGCGCGGCAATCCGCTCCACGCGCTCGCCGACCTGCGCCGCGTGCGCCAGGCGGTCCGCCGGGATCCCGGCCCGGCGGCCGCGCTCCTCGATCTCGCGGCTGACCGCGATGAGCGCGTCGGTGCGGCGGTAGAGCCACGGCGAGGGCCACGAGAGCCTCACCGCCCGCGCGTTGTGGAAGGTGCGGACGAGCCCGGCCCGCCCGCGGCCGAGCCAGCCGAGCCAGTGATCGTGGGAGTGGTGCACGTGCACCACGTCGACCGCCTCGG
>DATJIR010000337.1:0-4811 GCA_035493135.1 Verrucomicrobiia bacterium | reverse complement strand
CGCCCATGAGGCACTCGCTCATGAAGCCCTTCCGCTCATCCCCCTTGAGGGCGTTGGCCGACGCATCCGCATTGCATTTCACCTATGGCCGCACTCCTACTGAGCGCCGTGCTGGAGCGCATGGCCACCGCCGGCCCAATGGTCGACTCGTCGGGCGCCCGGAGAGCGGATCCCTCGGACCAGGCCCAATGGGAAGGTTCTGAGGTACTGGCTGTGCACGAATCATCACAAGCTGGGCTTGCGGGCGTGCGCCAACAAGTGGCATCTTCCGTACGACGCGGTCACGAAGGCCGTCCTCGGGCACTTTGATCGCATCACGCCCAGCGTGGTCGAGGAGATGGTGGCGCATGAACTGGCCCGTTGTCTCGAGGGCCTGAAGGGCCTCGTGGGGCAGCGAGGGGTCCTTGAGATGGAACGGGACCGACTGGAGCAGGAGTTGGGGCGACGTCAACGGGCGGAGATCATGGCCAAGCTGGAACATCTAGACGGTGTAGGACCGGATCTCCAGCGGGCCTTCGTCGACTGGCAGGCGCAGGCCATCACTCTGGCGATTCGGTCGGTCTGCGGGCCGCGTCCCGTGTTGGAGTCGAGGCCCAAGGGGTGTCAGCTCCTCCGCCGGAACCTGACCAGTCCGCTCACCGTCACCCCCGACGTTGACGCGGGACGGCTTCTCGGGTGGGACTACGTTGGCGAGGCCGTGCTCGGACCGCTCATGGGGCGTCTGGAGTTGGAGACTCCTTCCGACAGTCTACGAATCCCGTGAAGGCGAAGTGGATGGTCGTGGTGTTCGGCCCCGCCCTGCTCATGCTGATCGGGAGCATCCTCGCGATGCTCTTCCTGCCTCACCCGGTCCCCAAGAAGGCCACCGGCGGGCAGCGCCTGTACCTGACCTACTGCGCCTCGTGCCACGGGGCGAACGGGCACGGCTCCTGGCGGGCGTGGCTGTTCCTGCTGCGGCCGAGCGATCTGGGCGACGCGCGGCGGGCGGACGCGCTCACGGACGAGTACCTCTTCACGCTGATCAAGAACGGGGGGGCGACGATCGGCAAGCCCGGCATGCCCGCCTTCGGCTACCACCTGAAGGACGAGGAGATCCGGGAGGTGGTGCGGTACCTGCGCACGCTCCCGCGGCGCTAGGCGCGCGGACGGATGTCGGCCAGGGTCTCGCGCAGGACGGCCTTGTCGAAGGGCTTGGTGATCACGAAGTTCACCCGGCTTCGCTCCTCGCGGGTAATCTCGGTCTCGCCCCAGCCGGTGATGAGGCCGACCGGGAGCTTCGGCCAGCGAGCCTGGATGGCCTTGGCCACGTCCCAGCCGTTCATGTCGGGCATGCCGAGGTCGCTCACCACCACGTCGACCAGCTCCGGATTGGCCTCGAGGTAGGAGAGACCCTCGCGGCCGCCGGGGGCCTGGGTCACCGAGTGCCCCTGCTCCTCGAGCATCTCCGCCAGCGTGGCGCGCACCTGCAGCTCGTCGTCGATGACCAGGATGCGCAGCGGCAGGGTCGGCGCGCTCCGGGGTCCGGTCGGGGTCCGGGCGACCGAGGCCGCCGCGGAGGCGGTGGGCAGGCTGACCTCCACCGTCGTGCCCTGCCCCTCGACGCTCTCGACGGTCAGGGTGCCGCCGTAGCGCTGCACGGTCCCGTAGGCCACGCTGAGCCCGAGGCCGGTGGCCTTGGGGCCCTTGGTGGTGAAGAACGGCTCGAGCGCCCGGCGCCGCACCTCCTCGGGCATGCCGCCCCCGGTGTCGGCCACGCTGCAGTACACGCGGTCGTCGCGCGTCCACGTCTTGAGGGTGATCTTGCCCGCCTGGGTGATCGAGTCCGCCGCGTTGAGCAGCAGGTTCATCAGCACCTCGCGCAGCGGAGCCGGCTCGCCCGCCGCGGCTCCGATGACGCCGGCCTCGACCGCCACCTCGATCCGGCTGCCCCGCAGCTGCGCCTCGTCCTGCCAGCGCGGACGCGTGAGCTCGACGACCTCCTGCACGAGCTGGTTGAGATCCACCGCGACCGCGTCCGAGACCGGCTGCACCCGGCTGAAGCGCTGCACGCGCCGCACCACCTCCGCCCCGTCCTGGGCGGTGCGCTGGATGATCTCGAGCGAGCGCCGCACGCTCGCCTCCTGCACCTTGCCCATCAGCAGCTCGACGCGGCCGAGGATGACCGCGAAGAGGTTGTTGAGGTGGTGGGCCATGCCGGAGGAGAGCTGGCCCATCGCGCGCAGCGTCTCACCGCGCACGAGCTGGGCCTGGGTGGACTTGAGGTCGTCGACCACGCCCTGGAGCTGCGACGCGGACGACTGGGCCTCCTCGAGGAGGCGCGAGTTGTCGACCGCGTAGCCGATGTAGGTCATGAGGGCGTTGAGGAACTGCAGGTCGGTCGATCCGAAGGGCGGCAGGCGGAGGGCGTCGGACGTGCCCCCGTCGCGCTTCTTGGCCATGTTGATCACGCCGATCACCCGGTCACCCACCCGGATCGGCATGCAGATGAACGAGCCGTTGCCGTACTGGGGGTTGTTGGTGCGGTTGAAGCGGGGATCGGTGGCGATGTCGTCCACCAGGACCGGCTCGCCCATCTCCACGACCTTGCCGGCCACGCCCTCGCCCACCTTCACCTCGACCGCCGGGATCACGTCGTCGGGGATGCCGCGGGAGGCCGCGAGCTTCAGCACCGTCCGATCCCGGTCGAGGATCATGATCGAGCCGACGGTGGCACGGACCGCGCGCATCGTCGACTGGAGCACGAGGCCGAGCAGGTCCTGGATGCGGGGGATGCGCGCGGCGAGCTCGACCATCTCGTTGAGGGTGCCGAGCTTGAAGACGAGATCCTCGAGGCGCTGGGTCGAGCCCCGGAGGTCGTCGAGCATGTGGTAGAAGGCGTCGCGCACCTGCCCGATCTCGGTGACCTCGCCGAGCCCGGGAACCGCGGAGGCCCGCTCGACGCGGCGGAGGGTCTCGGGCTTGGCCTCGGTGGGCGCGATGAACCCCTGGGCGAGCGCGGAGATCTGATCCATCATCCGCCGGAAGACCACGAAGCCCAGGATCGAGACCCCGATCGCGGCGAGGAGGCCGACCTGCGCCTCGGTGCTGCGCATCAGCTCGTGGCGCGACAGCAGGTAGACCAGGAGGAGGATCGGCAGCAGGGCGACCAGCGCGAAGACCACCGAGGCCGCTTCGCGGAGGCTCATGGTCCGGGACCGGGGCTGGGTCTTCCGCATGATGTCCCTACCTTAGCAAGCGGAGCGAATTTACCGAACCTTTAGGATCTCGACCGCCACCAGTCGGTCCTTCTCCTGCCGCACCGTGATCCTCACCCGATCGCCACGGGCCAGGGCCGCCGCGTCGAGCAGCCCCGGCGATTTGGCGAAGATGGCCATCGACTGCATCTCGTCCATGAACCCCGGCACCACATCGTGCTTCACCAGCATCAGGGTGTCGCCGCCGCGCGCCTCGAATACCCCGGTGACGCGATAGAGCCCCCGCCCCGGGAACGCCGCCCGGTAGCTCCCCCAGATGCCGGCCGCGAACCCGGCGAGCAGCAGGAGGAAGAGCGAGGGAACCGCGAAGCGCCGGAGCGCTATCGCGGAAGCTCGCAGGAGGTGGGCACCACCGTCGAGCAGGCGGAGGCGACGACCGCCGCTATTCGATCTCGTCCTTGGGAGGGATCTTGCCCGCCACGTGCTCGGGGGTCAGGACCCAGGTGCCGCCACAGCCTTCCTTGAAGGTGGCGATCGCGGCGCGGTACGCGCTGCCGAGCGTGACGGCCATGACCGCGACGCTGGCGACGGTGCCGAGGCCGCAGACGATGGCCTTGCCGGGGACGTAGCCCACGTTGAGGAACCCCGCGCCGACCCGATCGGCGTCGGAGACGTCTGCGTCGGCGGGGGTGGCCCCGGACGAGAGCTCGGCGGCCTGGACCACGGCCCCGCGCGACAGCAGCGGGCCCGTCAGCGCCATCACCGCGACGAGCAGGCCGCACAGCCACTTCGTGGCAACCCGCATGGTGTGTCTCCTCTCCCCGATGGAATGCAGTACGCCTCTAAGGTACACGAATTGATTATCTGGACCTAGATGAGCGGGATGCGCGGACCGGGGGGCGGCCCGAGCCGCGCCGGGCTCGGATGGCGACGCGGCGCGTCATCGACAAATCCGAGTGGAATCGAAGCGTTGACGCCGGGGGCGGCCCCTCGACATCGCCGGGCGAGGGTCGTAGACTCTCTGCGGGCTAGCCACAGGGGCCTAGCCGCGACCGGCCCTCACCGCAAGGAGACACGTCCATGAAGATCGTCCGCTTCTCGCAGAACGGTCACGCCGCCCGCCTCGGCTGCTTCCTCGGTCAGGACCGGATCGCCGACCTCGAGGCGACCGCCACCGCGTATCTCGCGGCCCGGAGCGTGGTGCGAGCGGCCACCATCGCGGCGGCCCTGTTCCCCGCCGACAGCACCCGCGGCTTCCTCGAGGGCGGCAGCGCGAGCCAGGACATGCTCACCGCGATGATGGAGAGCGCGCGCGCCGGCAAGTTCCAGCCGGTGGCCCATCCGGTGGGCGCGGTGAGGCTGCACGCCCCGATCGCGGACCCGGGCAAGTTCATCTGCATCGGCCTCAACTACAAGGACCATGCGGCCGAGACCAACAACCCCCCGCCCAAGGAGCCGCCGGTCTTCCCGAAGTGGGCCAACGCGATCCAGGATCCGGGCGAGCCGATCCTGCGGCCCCGCGGGGAGAAGACGCTCGACTGGGAGGTCGAGCTGGGCGTGGTCATCGGACGTACCGCGCGCTTCGTGAAGCGGGAGCAGGCCCTCGACTACGTCTAC
>DATJIR010000336.1:0-2365 GCA_035493135.1 Verrucomicrobiia bacterium | reverse complement strand
CTGGCGCAACCGGGAATCGCGATATATCGTGGATCCGGGAACGCGGCTCCGGCCCCGTTCGTTTGACGGATCGGGCACCGAAGTCCACAGGAAACTCACGGAGGGGTAGGGAAGGCGAAATGCCGTTCTGGTTGAAGGCGCTGCTCGTCGTCGCCGGAGTGTTCGTCGTCGGCTCGGTCGTACTGTCGATCGTGAGCTGGGCTCTGCACTCGCTGCTTTTCATCGCCATCGGCGCCGCCGCGGTGGGTGTGCTGTACTACGGCTACCACCGCTTCATGATGTCCATTCCCGCCTACCGCCGGCGGCAGATCCAGAAGCGCCGGGACTACTGATCCCCCGCGCCCGCGGGGGAGGCGCTACTCTGGCGGAGACAAATCAAATAGAACCGCGGGAGCTCGGGACTGTCCGGGCTGAGAGGGCGAACTCGCCGACCGCATGAACCTGTCCGGGTAATGCCGGCGTAGGGAGTGTGAGAGCAGCCATGGCTGCATTGTCTCCGAACAACGTGCTGCACAAGACCTATCTGACCGACGCGCTCGGCGCCCTGCGGGTGCCGATGCGCGAGGTCAGGCTCACCACCGGTGACAGCGTGCTGCTGTACGACACCTCGGGTCCTTACACCGACGAGCAGGTGCGCACCGACGTCCGGGCCGGTCTGCCCCGGCTGCGCGCGCCGTGGATCGCCGCGCGCGAGGCGGCGGCCGGCACCGGCGCGCCGACCCAGCTGGGCTACGCGCGGCGCGTGGAGATCACCACCGAGATGGAGTTCATCGCGCTGCGCGAGGGGGTGAGCCCCGAACGGGTGCGCGAGGAGGTCGCCGCGGGACGCGCGGTGATCCCGGCGAACGTGCGCCACCCGGAGATCGAGCCGATGGTCATCGGCGAGGCCTTCCTGGTGAAGGTCAACGCCAACATCGGCAACTCCGCCGTCGCCTCCTCGATCGAGCACGAGGTGGAGAAGATGGTGTGGGCCACCCGGTGGGGCGCGGACACCGTGATGGACCTGTCCACCGGCCGCGACATCCATCAGACCCGCGAATGGATCCTGCGCAACAGCCCGGTGCCGATCGGCACCGTCCCGATCTACCAGGCCCTGGAGAAGGTCGGCGGCAAGGCCGAGGAGCTCAGCTGGGAGGTGTACCGGGACACGGTCGTCGAGCAGTGCGAGCAGGGCGTGGACTACATGACCGTGCACGCGGGTGTGCGGGCCGCGTACGTGCCGCTCACCGCCCGGCGCAAGACCGGCATCGTCTCGCGCGGCGGCTCGATCCTGGCGGCCTGGTGCCTGGCGCACGGCCGGGAGAACTTCCTCTACGAGCGCTTCGCCGAGCTGACCGAGATCCTGCGCGCGTACGACGTCACCTACTCGCTCGGCGACGGCCTGCGCCCGGGCTCGATCTACGACGCCAACGACGAGGCCCAGCTGGCCGAGCTGCGCACGCTCGGTGAGCTCGGTCGCATCGCCAGGGACATGGACGTCCAGGTGATGATCGAGGGCCCGGGACACGTCCCGATGAACAAGATCAAGGAGAACGTGGACCTGCAGAAGGAGCTGTGCGACGACGCGCCCTTCTATACCCTCGGCCCGCTCACCACGGACATCGCGCCCGGATACGACCACATCACCTCCGCCATCGGCGCGGCGATGATCGGCTGGTACGGCACCGCGATGCTCTGCTACGTCACCCCCAAGGAGCATCTCGGCCTGCCCGACCTCGAGGACGTCAAGCAGGGCATGATCGCCTACAAGATCGCGGCGCACGCGGCCGACCTGGCCAAGGGCCACCCGGGCGCGCAGGCGTGGGACGACGCCCTGTCCGACGCGCGCTTCGAGTTCCGCTGGGAGGACCAGTTCAACCTGGCGCTCGACCCCGCCACCGCCCGCGCCTTCCACGACGAGACCCTGCCGGCCGCTCCGGCCAAGCAGGCGCACTTCTGCTCGATGTGCGGCCCGCACTTCTGCTCGATGAAGATCACGCACGAGATCCGGGCCCGGCACACGGGGGACGCGCAGGGTGCGCCGGTGACCGCCTAGCGCCTCCGCGGCACCTCCGCGAACACCTGAAGGGCTTGTTGCCAACCGGCGAACGCCCGTGGTTCACCCGCTGGTCAGCGGGCGGATCACGGGCGTTTTCCGCTGAACGGGGCCGCGCGCGGGCGCTCCGGTTGTCAGCTTCATGCATGGCAGGCTGGTGCCAGTGCGCACCCCTTCTGCGGTGGGGGCGGCATGGGGCAGACTCGGTGTCACGAGCCGGATCCCCCACCAGATTCCCGGCCATCGGCGCGGTATCGCGAAACCGCTGCCTGAACCCCTGTGGCGGGGCCACGGGCCCACACTGGCCCCGCCCAGGGCGGCAGGCTCACA
>DATJIR010000335.1:0-6455 GCA_035493135.1 Verrucomicrobiia bacterium | reverse complement strand
GCCGCGGTGGCCGCGTCGATCGGCACCGCGACCCTCGCCTTCGCGGGCTACGCCGCGCGCGGAGATCTGGCCATGATCTGGCTCACGTGGGCCCTGGGCGACGTGGCGGGCGCGCTGCTGGTGGCCCCGCCCATCCTGCTGTGGCTCGGAGCGGAGGGCGAGCCCCCGCGCCGAGAGCGGGCCCGGCTGATCGAGCTGGGCGCGCTGGTGCTCGTCGTGGTGGCCCTCGCCGCGGTGGTCTGGGGCGGCCTCGCGCCGGCCCCGCTCCGTCAGTACCCGGTCGCCTTCGTGGCCATCCCGCCCCTACTGTGGGCCGCGTACCGCTTCGGACGACGCGAGGCGGCCTCGGTCCTCCTGGTGCTGGCCGCCATCGCGGTTTACGGCACGCTGCGCGACTTCGGCCCGTTCGCCCCGCTTTCCCCGCGCCACGCGCTGCTCGTGCTGCAGGCGTTCATGGCCACCATGGCGCTCATGACCCTGATCGTGGCCGGCCTGGCCTGGAGCCGCGAGCGGGAGATCTCGCTGCTGCAGACCATCATCGACCGGATCCCGGTGATGATCACGATGTACGAGCCGGACACCCGGGTGCTGCGGCTCAACCACGAGTTCGAGCGCGTCACCGGCTGGTCGGCGGAGGAGGCCCAGCGGGTGGACCTCATGGAGCGCTGCTATCCGGACCCGGTCTACCGGGCCCGGGTGCGCTCCTACATGGACTCGCTGACCGAGGGCTGGCGCGACCTCGTGATGACGACCCGCAGCGGCGAGCGGGTCGAGACGTCGTGGTCCAACGTGCGCCTGCCCGACGACACCCGCGTCGGCATCGGCCTCGACGTGCGCGAGCGCAAGCGCGTCGAGGCCGAGCGCGAGCGCGCGCACGCCCACGCGGAGGCGGCCAGCCGGGCCAAGGACGAGTTCTTCGCGATGCTCGGCCACGAGCTGCGGAACCCGCTCGGCGCCATCACCACCGCGCTGCACGTCATCGAGCTGTGCGGGCCGCTCGACGAGCGGAGCGGCGAGGCCCGCGCCATCATCGGGCGCCAGGTCCAGCACCTCGTGCGGCTCGTCGACGACCTGCTCGACGTCACCCGGGTCGCGACCGGCAAGATCAGCCTCACCCTGCGCCGCATCGACCTCGCCGCGATCGCGCGCCGCGCGGTGACCGGCGCGGCGGCGGCCGCCCGCGGGCGAACGCTCACGTGCCGCGCCCCCGAGCCGGTCTGGATCGACGCCGATGAGACGCGGATCGAGCAGGTGCTCGGCAACCTGCTCGGCAACGCGCTCAAGTTCACGCCCGCCGACGGCCGCGTCACCGTCGTGGTGGAGACCGAGGGGCCGGACGCGGTGCTGCGCGTCGAGGACACCGGGGCCGGCATTCCACCCGACCTCCTCCCGCGGATCTTCGATCTCTTCGTCCAGGGGACGACCACGCTCCACCGCCGGGAGGCCGGGCTCGGCATCGGGCTCACCCTGGTCCGGCGCCTGGTCGAGCTCCACCGCGGGCGGACCGAGGCCGCGAGCGCGGGGCCGGGTCGCGGCAGCGTGTTCACGGTCCGGCTGCCGGCGGCGCGACCGCCCGCGGCTTTGTTCGCGCTTCCCCGGGAGCATCCGCCCGCGGTGTCCCGCCGCCGCGTGCTGATCATCGAGGACAACGACGACGCGCGGCAGATGCTCCGTCACCTGCTCGACCGCGCGGGGCACGAGGTGCACGAGGCGGCCGAGGGCACCGACGGGCTCGCCCGCGCGCTGGCGATCGCCCCCGACGCGGTGATCGTCGACCTCGGCCTGCCCGGGCTCGACGGCTACGCCATCGCGCGCCGGCTGCGCGAGGCGGGGCCGCCCGGCGTGCTCCTGGTGGCGATCACCGGGTACGGGCAGGACGGCGATCGGCGGCGCTCGCGCGAGGCCGGCTTCGACGTCCACCTGACCAAGCCGATCGACCCGAGCGTGCTGGACGCGCTCCTCGCCAACGCGGGTGCTTGACCGGGACCGGCCGGGCCGCTAGGCTCCTGGCCATGATCTCGACGAGCCCCCCGGTCACCATCCCGAACGTACCGATCACCGACTACGTGCTGCGTCACGCGGCGCGCCTGGGCGACAAGCCGGCCCTGATCGACGGCCCCACCGGCCGCACCCTCACCTATCGCCAGCTCGCCGAGGGCGTGCGGCGGACCGCGGCCGGTCTGGCCCGGCGCGGGTTCGGCAAGGGGCAGGTCCTCGCGATCTACTGCCCCAACCTGCCCGAGTACGCGGTGGTGTTCCTCGGCGTGGCGATGGCGGGCGGGACCAACACCACCGTCAACCCGCTCTACACCGCCGACGAGCTGGCCAACCAGCTCAACGACTCCGGCGCGCGCTTCCTGGTGACGGTGCCGGCGTTCCTCGACAAGGCGAAGGAGGCGGCGGCCAAGAGCCGGGTCGAGGAGGTGTTCGTGCTCGGCCCGGCGGAGGGGGCCCGGCCGTTCACCGATCTGCTCCAGGCCGGCGACACCCCGCCCGCGGTCACGATCGATCCGGCCGAGGACCTGGTGGCCCTGCCGTACTCGAGCGGAACCACCGGGCTGCCGAAAGGTGTCATGCTCACGCACCGCAACCTGGTCGCGAACCTCTGCCAGGCCGAGGGCATGAAGAACTTCGAGGCCTTCGGCGATCGCGACATCACGATGGCGGTGCTCCCGTTCTTCCACATCTACGGCATGGTCGTGATCATGATGCTGGGCCTGGCCGGAGGCGGGACCATCCTGGTCATGCCGCGCTTCGACATGATGGAGTTCCTGACCCTGGTCCAGAAATACCGGGTCACCGTCCTGCCCCTGGTGCCGCCGATCGTGCTCGGCCTCGTGAAGCACCCCGCGGTGGCCCAGTTCGACCTCTCGAGCGTGCGGCTCATCTTCTCGGGGGCGGCGCCGCTCGGCGAGGACATGGCCCGCGCGCTCAGCGCCAAGCTCGGCTGCCCGGTGGTCCAGGGCTACGGCATGACCGAGGCGAGCCCGGTGACCCACCTGAGCCCGACCCACGACGCGCCGTTCAAGCCCGGCTCGGCCGGCTGCATCGTGCCGAACACCGAGGTGAAGATCGTCGAGGTGGGCGGGGGGTCGACCGCGGAGCTGCCGGTGGGCAAGGAGGGCGAGCTGTGGATCCGGGGCCCGCAGATCATGAAGGGCTACCTCAACCGTCCCGAGGAGACCGCCGAGTCTCTCGACCGCGAGGGCTGGTACCACACCGGGGACGTGGGCTACGTCGACTCGGACGGCTACTTCTTCATCGTCGACCGCACCAAGGAGCTGATCAAGTACAAGGGCCTGCAGGTGGCGCCCGCGGAGCTCGAGGCGCTGCTGCTCACGCACCCGGCCGTCCTGGACGCGGCGGTGGTGCGCCGGGCGGACGAGGAGGCGGGTGAGGTGCCGAAGGCCTTCGTGGTGCGGAAGCCCGACGAGGCCTCGCAGGCCACCGCCGCGGACTCGATCATGGGCTGGGTGGCCCAGCGGGTGGCCCCCCACAAGCGCATCCGCCACCTCGAGTTCGTCGACCAGATCCCGAAGTCGGCCTCCGGCAAGATCCTGCGGCGCGTCCTGATCGACCGCGACCGCGGGCGCTAGGCCCGGCGGTGCCGCCGCGCGCGGGGTGCTCTCCGCGCCCGACGACGGCTATCCCTCGTAGACCTTCTTAAGCTCGTCGGCCGCCCACTTCACCGCGTCGGCGGGCGGCGTGCCCTGCGCCGCCTTGGCGAACATGTCGGTGACGATGTACTTGGAGTAGGCCTCGGCGGCCTTGGCGCTGGGCGGGCCGGCGAAACCGAACATGCGCGAGCCGCGCGGGGCGGTGCGGAACGGCTTGAGCGAGTCGTCGACCTTCTCCCACATCGGGTGATTCTCCCAGTACGTGGTCGCGCCGACGCTGTAGCCGCTCTCGATCTCGAACCACTTGCCGAACTGCTCCTTGCCGTGGAGCCACTTGAGGAACTCGCGGGCCGCCACCTGGTTCTTCGAGTATTTCATCAGCGCGTGCGAGAAGGCGACCAGGTAGAGCGGGATCCGTCCGTTCGGGCCGTCCGGGATCGCGAAGTGCTGGATGTCGCGCCACATCGGCTCGCCGCGCTCGTCCTGTCCGGGTTCCGCTTGGCGAAGATGTAGATCGACGCCCCGTTGTTGGTGGCGCTGATCTCGCCCGCGTGGAACGCCCGGTTGTTGTTGGTGTCGTCCCACGCGAGCGCGCCCTCGTCGCAGGCGTCCTTCCAGAACGCGACCATCCACTTGACCGCCTCGAGCGCTCCCTTGCCGTCGAGCACCACGCGGCCCGCCGCGTCGGTCTCGGCGCCCCCGAAGGTCCACAGGATCGGGTAGGTCCACGCCGGGGCGTCGCCGAAGGTGTGCCCGAGAGTTTGGCCCACCGGGCGCCCCTTCTTCTTGAGCGCGGCGCCGATCTTCCGGTACTCCTCGAGGGTGGCCGGCGGCGCGCTCGCGCCCACCTCCGCGAACCACGACTTCCGGTAGGCGGTGAGGATGCCCCCGGTCCCGTAGGGCAGCCCGAGCCAGCGCTTGCCGACCTTGGCCGCCGCCTCGCAGTGCGGATAGTAGCCGCCCTGCTCCTTCGTCTTCCACGCGCTCAGGTCCGAGACGTCGACGAGCGCGTTCGCGTAGAGGTGCGGCCAGTTGTGCAGCATCAGGATCAGGTCGGGGCCCGCCCCCGACTGGATCGACGCGGTGATGCGGGCCTGCAGGTCGTTGGCGTTGATGGTCTCGAGGGTCACCTCCACCTTCGCCTGCTTGCTGTACTCGGCGACCTGCCGCCGCAGCTCCGCGTCGCCCTCGGGAATGAAGTCGACCCACTGGAGCAGGTGGAGCTTGGTGGTCTGCGCGTGGGCGGGGGCGCGACGCGCCGCGAGGATGCCCTCGAGGCCTTCCGCGCCGGCCAGCGCGCCGGCCGCCACCCCCGTCTTGAGGAACTGCCGTCGATCGTCCCGTCGGTCCATGGACTCCTCCTCGTGCCGATCCGGTGAAGGAAGCGTGCACCGCGTCGCACCGGGGTCGTGCGACGCGCTTGGGAGGACGCGGGTGGGCAGGGGGCGGGCACCGGCCACCCGAGTGGTCGGAGCGGGCGGAGGCAACACGTCCGTCGACCCGATCCTGCGCCATGACTCCCTCGGTCGAAGGCGGGGCCCGGCGACTCTGCGCCCGGCCGCGACGGCTGTCAAGGCGCGCGGTGATGCGCCGCGGCCGCGTGCTATAACTGCCGCCATGAACAAGATCGAGCGGGTGCGCGCGACCCTGGCGGGGCGGCCGGTGGACCGGGCCCCCTTCACCGTCTGGTACCACTTCGGCACCCAGCACGCGCCGGCCGAGCGGGCCGCGCAGGTGCACCTCGAGTTCTTCGACCACTACGACCTCGACCTGCTCAAGCTGATGAACGACTACGACTACCCCGCGCCGGCCGGCCTGGAGGTGGTCGCGACCGCCGCGGACCTGGCCCGGCTCGAGCCCTTCGACCCGGTCAAGGCCCCGCTCGGCGCTCAGCTCAAGACGGTGGAGCTGGTCGCCCGCGCGCTGCGCGATCGGGCCCTCTTCGTCGATACCGTGTTCAACGCCTGGAACACCCTCAAGCGCAACCTGGTGCGGGAGGCGATGCCCGGGCTGATGGCCGAGCAGCCCAAGGCCCTCGAGGCCGCGCTCCGGGTGGTCAACGACAACCTGATCCGCTACGCGCAGGCGAGCCTGGCCCGCGGCGCGGCCGGCATCTTCCTCTCGGTCCCGGCCTCCGCGGAGAGCCTGACGCCCGAGCAGTACGAGCGGTTCATGCGGCCGTTCGACTTGGCCTTCCTCGAGGCCATCCGCGGCCGCGGCGAGTGCCACGTGCTCCACGCCCACGGCGAGCGGCTCTACTTCGACCGGCTCGTGGACTACCCGGTCCACGCGCTCTCCTGGGCCGACCTCAACGGCGGTCCCTCGATCGCCGAGGCGCGGCAGCGCACCCCGTTCACGCTCATGACCGGGCTCGATCACGTGCGGTTCGTCGAACGCTCGGCCCGGATCGTGCGGGAGAGCGTCCGCGCCGCGATCACCGCCGGCGGTGACACCCGCTTCATCCTGGCGCCCGGCTGCTCGCTGCCCACCTACGCCTACCCGCCCCTCATCCGGGCGGCCCGGGACGAGTCGGCCCGGTCATCCCGCTGACAGGTAGTGCCGCCTCCGGCCTGGGAGAATCCGTGCCGACAACGGGTAAATCCGTGCCTCTGGTTTCGCGTGCACATTCGTAAGTAGCCGAAATATAGTCTCGATTTTGCTGGAATGGGGATTGCTCTCCTCCCGACGGCAGGAGGGTGTCCGATGACCCCGAAGCGAATGACCCTGGCGGCCGTACTGGTCCTGACCGTGGTGTTCCTGAGCCCCATCGTCTATCTGGCCGGGCAGCGCGCCGGCATCTGGCTCACCACGGCGGCGGCGGAACGCGGTCCCTGGCCG
>DATJIR010000334.1:0-3189 GCA_035493135.1 Verrucomicrobiia bacterium | reverse complement strand
TCTCCTTCGGCATCCTGCTGATCGCGCTGGCGGTGCGGCCGGCGGGGCTGTTCGGGCGCTAGATGCGGCGCACCGGGGTGGCGTTGGTGGTCGGCCTGATCGTCATCCTGGCCGGGATCGCGCTCGCCTCGCTGCGGGTGAACCCGTACCTCTACTTCGCGGGCTACGTGATCCTCCAGTACGTGGTCATCGCCACCGCGTGGAACATCCTGGGCGGCTACGCGGGCTACGTGAACTTCGGCACCCCCGCGTTCTTCGCGCTCGGGGCCTACACCGCGATCGTCCTCATCCAGACGGTGCGGGCGCCGCTCCCGGTGCTGATCGTGGCCGGCGGGCTCGTCTCGGCCCTGCTCGGCCTCGGCATCGGCTACCTCACGCTCCGCCTGCGCGGGGTGTTCTTCTCCATCGCGACGCTGGCGCTCTCCATCGTGCTCCAGACCATCATCATCAACTGGGAGTTCGTGGGCGGCTCCCGGGGCCTCAGCGTGATCCGCCCGAGCGGGGCGCCCTTCGGCAACTACGTCACGTTCCTGTTCACGGTCATGACCGGGCTGGCGGTGCTGGCGGTGATCACCGCGCGCTTCATCGAGCGCTCCTGGATCGGGCGGGGCCTCGCGGCCCTGCGCGACAACGAGGAGGCCGCCGAGTGCATGGGGGTGCCGACGCTGCGCCTCAAGCTCTTCGCCACCACCGTGAGCGGCTTCCTGCTCGGAGTGGCCGGCGCACCGTTCCCCTACTACGTGACGTTCGTGGACCCGAACTCGGCCTTCAGCCTCGACTACGCGGTGAACGCGCTCGCGATGCCGATGATCGGGGGAACGACGAGCTGGCTCGGGCCGGTGATCGGCGCGGTGCTGCTCAACTCCGCGCAGCAGTACGCGAGCGTGACGATCTCGTCCGAGTGGAACCTCTTCATCGTGGGGGTGGTGCTGGTGGCCTTCGTGGTGCTGGCCCCCGAGGGCATCCTCGGCCTGGTGCGTCGGCTGCGGGGGCGCTGACCGATGAGCGCCATCCTGGAGATCGAGGGCCTCACCAAGCGCTTCGGCGGCTTCACCGCGCTGAACGGGGTGTCGCTCCACGTGAAGGCGGGCGAGCGGTTCGGGCTCATCGGCCCGAACGGATCCGGCAAGACCACGCTCATCAACTGCGTCTCCGGCTCGCTCCCGGTCGACGGTGGCCACATCCGCTTCGACGGCCGCGAGATCAGCGGGCTCCCACCCCACCGCCGGACCCGGCTCGGCATCGTGCGGAGCTTCCAGATCCCCAAGCCGTTCGGCAGCATGACGGTGCAGCAGAACCTCGACATCCCGCTGGAGTACGCCGCGCACGAGCGCTCCGACGCGGCCGACGCGGACGCGATGGAGATCCTGCGCGCCATCGGCCTCGAGGCGAAGGCCCACCTGCGGCCCGCCGGGCTCACCCAGATCGAGATGCGCAAGCTCGAGCTGGCCCGCGCGATGGCGGCGCGGCCGAAGCTGCTCATCTCCGACGAGGCGATGGCCGGGCTCTCGCACGCGGAGGTGGACGACATCCTGGCCATCCTGTTCGGCCTCAGCGAGCGAGGCATCACCATCATCATGATCGAGCACATCATGCGGGCGGTGATGCGCTTCTCCCAGCGCATCGTGGTGCTCGACGCGGGAGAGCTCATCGCGGAGGGCACTCCGGACGAGGTCGTCCGCAACCCCGCGGTGGAGAAGGCCTACCTTGGCGAGTAGGATCGTGGTCCGGAACGTGGACGCGGGCTACGGCGCGGTGCGGGTCCTCCACGGGGTGTCGATCGAGGTCCGGGAAGGGGAGACGGTGGCCCTGCTCGGCACCAACGGCAACGGCAAGAGCACGCTGATCAAGTGCCTGATGGGCATGGTGACGCCGGAGGCCGGGGAGATCTTCCTCGAGACCGACGGCAAGCGGATCGACCTCGTCGGCAAGTCCACCGAGGAGATCGTGGGCCTCGGCATCGCGCTGGTGCCCGAGGGCCGCCGGCTCTTCCCGAAGCTCACGGTGGAGGAGAACCTGCTGCTCGGCGCCTACCGTCCCGCCGCCCGCGCCGACATCGCGGCCAACCTGGGCTTCGCCTTCGAGGCGTTCCCGGTGCTGGCCGGACGGCGGCGCCAGCTCGCGGGCAGCATGTCGGGCGGCGAGCAGCAGATGCTGGCGGTGGCGCGCGCGCTCATGTCCTCCCCGAGGATTCTCCTGGTGGACGAGCCGTCGGTCGGGCTCGCGCCCATCCTGGTGAGCCGGGTGATCGGCAAGATCCGGGAGCTCAAGGAGCGGCGCCAGCTCACGGTGCTGATGGCGGAGCAGAACTTCAACCAGGCGACCAAGATCGCGGACCGCGGCTACATCATCGTCCACGGCAAGATCGAGTTCGAGGGCCGCAGCACCCGCGAGCTGCGCGAGAACGAGCTGGTGAAGAAGTATTACCTGGGGGTCTGACGCTCCCCTCAGCACTTCGTGCAGGCGGCGGCGGGTCTGACCTCGACGACCTTTCCGGTGTAGGGATTGACGATCTGCTCCTGGCACCGCCCGTCCGGAAGCTGGAGCCGCCGGACGATGAACCCGTTGGCGTCCCGGGTCACGCAGATCACCACGCCTTCCGCCTGGACGAGCATCCGGGCGCCCTCCGCCGCGGCCGCCGCCCGGACCGAGAGGGCGGGCGGCCCGTCCGTCATCGCGGTCCGGCCCGCGTCGAACCGGTCGAATCCGATCCAGCGGAACCGCGGCTCGGCGCCCGGCGGCTGGATCGCCACCAGCGCGTCGCCGGACGGGCACAGGGTGACCGTGACGCGCTCGTTCCGGCTGGTCGTCAGGGTCGTCTTCGCGGTCTGAGAGGGCTCCTTCCAGGAGCACTCGAAGTTCTTCGTCCAGAGGGCCTTCTGCTCCTCGGCCTCGCCGACCGCGCTCCACGGGACACCCAGCATGACCGCCTTCGTCCACGTCGTGTACTGGGGCACCGCGCCGATCGCCGAGGTGATGATCGTCGGGTACGCGAAGAGCCACTGCCACCACTTCTTCTTCTTGCGAGCGGCTGTCATCGCCTCCTCCTTGCTCGGTGCCCGCTACCGCCCGGCCCGCTCCGGGTCCGCCGGCATCGCGGGCTGCTCGACCACGCCGATCGTGGCGCCGGGGGCGTGGAGCGCCTGCGCCCGCGCCACCGCCTCCTCCACGGTGGCGGCCACCTCCCAG